>CACVKW010000001.1 GCA_902749685.1 Olavius sp. associated proteobacterium Delta 1
AAATTAACAACCACCCTACATACAAGGAGGATTTTTTTCAATGACTCGTTTTACAACTCATTATATGACTCATTCTAAACTCGTTTTTGGACAAGAGTGT
>CACVKW010000002.1 GCA_902749685.1 Olavius sp. associated proteobacterium Delta 1
TACCCTATAGTTGCATAAAATTTTGAAATCCAACTTAGCTGCTGCAATGAAGACCATTGAAAGTATAGACTGATCCTGGATTCTGGTTTCTGGATCCTGGATGTCGTTGAAA
>CACVKW010000003.1 GCA_902749685.1 Olavius sp. associated proteobacterium Delta 1
TTAACAACCACCCTACATACAAGGAGGATTTTTTTCAATGACTCGTTTTACAACTCATTATATGACTCATTCTAAACTCGTTTTTGGACAAGAGTGATAA
>CACVKW010000004.1 GCA_902749685.1 Olavius sp. associated proteobacterium Delta 1
TAACAACCACCCTACATATAAGGAGGATTTTTTTCAATGACTCGTATTATTACTCACTTTATGACTCATTCTAAACCCGTTTTTGGACAAGAGTGATACTCAGTATTATCTTAGTTTCATCCTAGCAGCCAACGCGGTTGTACTTCTAGCACTGAGGCGTTGGGAAGGTCTCCGGGACTATTTGCTGCGGATGACATTCTGCGGGCTTTGTTTTTTGCCATTGGTGATAAAGCTGATGATGCAGCTACAGGAAGTGAGCGCTCTCCCCAATGTAAGCAGCCACAGCAGCTCTTCTATTGATTCAATCAAGATATTGTTCTGGAGTCTGACTAGATATGTATTGCCATTAATGGATCAGGCGTGGAATTCGCTTCTCAGATCATGGCTGCTACGCCTTGGCCTTCCTTTAATACTAATCTGGGTTTTGGTTAGATACCGGGAGTTTTTGCAGCCGAGCCGTATTGCGTTATGGCTCGCAAGCATGATCATGGTTATTTTTTTTGTTGGCATATCGATTCGGCTTGGCACGGCATTTGTACTGATTTATCATACCGCTGCGCTTTTTTTACCGATCATTCTTACGGTTACCGCCATCATAGAAATTGCAGGCAATAGGAAGGTAATGCATATTATAGGATCCATATTGTTAGTCGCATATGGGTTGGCTATTTATGAGACTTACAAGCCAATGGCGAAGGGCGGAGACTGGCGACGGGTTGCATCTCATATAATGCAAACGGAAAAACCCGGAGAGCCGATACTGGTTTTTCGCAGTGAATTTGTTCTTCCATTTAGAGTTTATTATACCGGAAAAAATGATGTAATTCCCATACCAAAAGAACCCAATCTGCAAAAGTACGATCCGTATTCACAAGCTCTGAAAGATGAAGAATCAATTAAAGATATTATAGCCCATGCTAAAGGGGATTCAGCTAGATTTTGGCTAATTACAGTGCCTAACAGCCCTTTGCGGGGTGTCGATTTTCATCCTGAACTTTTAGATGATTTTGTACACAAATATTTGGATATTATAGCGGATGAGAAATTTTTCGGATCCAGAGTGAGACTGTTAATCCCTAAAAAAGAGCAGGGGTAATTTTAGTAACTATCTACTGCGCCACTCTGAATGCTGCCTAAGAATGTGAAGATGAAGTGAAATTAAGAATTTCTATTATTGGATGCGGACAAATATGTGAAGCTCATTTGCGAGAGATCGATCATATCGCTGGAGCTGATGTGGTGGCCGTTTGCGATATCCTTCACCCGCTCGCAGAGGATGTTGCAGATAGATTTAATATCAGGCATGTCTTTTCTAGCTATCGTACGATGATGAATGAAACTCAGCCTGATGTTGTTCACATTACAACGCCGCCCCACACGCATGCTGAAATTGGCTTTGAGGCAATTGCCGGTGGCTGCCACATCTACCTCGAGAAGCCTTTTGGTCTAAACTACCAACAAGCCGAGGAAATAGTTCAAGCGGCTAAGGCGCGTGGAGTGATTGTGTGTGCGGGGTTCAGCCAATTATATGACTTGGTTTCCGCACGGGCGAGAGAATACATCGGAAGTGGAAAACTGGGTGAGGTCGTTCACATAGAAAGTTTTTACGGCAACAGCCATGACGGAAATTTTTCCCGGCTTTTTTTGAACGATCCAGAACATTGGATCAATAAACTTCCGGGCAGGCTTTTTCAAAATATCATTAGCCATCCATTGTACCATATTACACCCTATTTAACTGAACCGGTTGAAAAAGTGCAGTGCCTTGCATTTGATCGGTCTGCAAACAGCATCTTTTTTGATGAACTTAGAGTGATGCTGCAGGCAGGAGGAGTTACCGGATACCTCACATTTACATCCGGCGTTAAACCGATCACTCAATTTGTCAGAATATACGGCACCAGGGCGATTGCCGAAATTGACCTTGCCAACCACGCTTTTCGATTTTATTCGACAACTCAGTTCCCCGGGCCCGCCGCTCGCGTCTACAATTTGATCAGAGCAGGGAAACAAAGTGCAATTGAAGGGATGCGGCACGCGAAGCAGATGTGGAGCGGAAAGGATCGGTTCTTCGCCGGCATGGGGAACCTTTTTGCAGCCTTTTACGATAACATCCGTCAAGGAAATTTAATGCCTCCGATCGACTATAATGAGGTCCTCAAGGTGTCGAGCATCATGGACGAAATCTGCCGGCAGTGTCGTGAGCTTGAAGTAAAGCAAAGGGAAGGGAGTTTCAATTGAAAGTGCTCGTGACGGGAGCCGGCGGTTACATAGGACGACAACTGGTCAGGCAGCTGGCACTGCAGTCGGATGTTAGTGTTAATGCCATGATCAGGCCCGGAGGCGATGACGGGTTTCTTGAATCTATGGGGGCGACAGTTTTCGCAGCGGATCTTGCCACGCGACAGGATATGAGTGCTCCGCTGGAGAATGTGGACTGCGTTTTCCATCTGGCGGCCGGCACCGCGGGAAGTCATTACGAGATGATGTTGAACACCGTGGTGGCGACTGAGAATCTACTGCAGGAATGCTTGCGACAGAGACTTAAAAGATTTGTATTGGTAAGTTCCCTGAGCGTTTACCAGATGACGGCCCTGAATGCCGGTGCCTGTCTCGATGAAACCTGCCCCGTAGACGATAATTTAAACGCGAGAGATCCTTATGCCATTGTCAAAATACGGCAGGAACGACTGGTCCGTCAGCGTTGTACGGAAGCCGGACTGGATTGCGTAGTAATACGCCCGGGTAAAATTTACGGTCCTGGAGACCATCCAATTCCACCTCAACTCGGCCTGCGTATTCCAGGAGTCTGCTTTCTGTTTATTGGAGGGCGCAATATTTTGCCCTTGACCCACGTCGCAAACTGCGCGGAAGCTATTCTGAAAGGCGCTACTGCGCCCGGAATCGAAGGGGAAGAATTTAACATCGTCGATGACAATTTACCGACCCAGAGACAATTTTTGAACCTATACAAATCGATTCTGGGCCGGATACCTCACCGTATTTGGATCCCGTATCGAGGATTCCTGCTCTTGGCTTTCTTTCTGGAAACTGCCGCGCGCAAAACCAAAGGCAATATTCCGCCTGTAATCAGCCGCTATCGTGCCGCAAACCTTTGGAAGAACTTCCGATACAGCAACGAAAAGGCCAAAAAGCGACTTGGGTGGACTCCGCGAATTGATCCCCGGGAAGGGATCAAGGAAATGCTCTTGGCCGCAAAAGGCGAAAATACCCCAAGCTAATTTTGAAAACTGACAAAAACGCTATCTTTTCGAACGCTCGGCGATGATACGTGCGCCGGCCATAGTCAGCCTATTAAGTTATCCTATTTATGCCGCTGGAATCCCTCGCGCTCTCAGGGCGCTAAACCGCAGACTCAGACGCGTTGCGATCCTGAATTATCACAGTATTTCCGAGGGCAGGCTTAATGGTGGATATCGAAGCTGTTTGGATTTGCTCGGCATGGAAGTTCCGATAGGGTCATTCAAAAAGCACATTCGTTATATCAAGGACCATTACACGGTGGTTGGCCTGGATGAACTGGTAGTGGCATTGGCAAACAATTGCGAGCTGCCGGATAACGGGATCGTTCTAACTTTTGACGACGGGTTTCGGGACAACTATACTGCAGCTGTGCCGGCTCTCAAAGACCACGGCTTAACAGCCGCCTTTTTTGTCATTGGTGACGCAATAATCGGCGAACATCCAGTTTGGCCGCATCACCTGTACCTGTTGCTTGACCGGCTTTCAGGAAAACCTTTCACTTTCTCATGGGAAAGTCACGAGTTTTTAAATTGCCAAAGATTAGAAGATGCGGACAAACTCAGACTGATCGCGCAGCTGAAGCACACCAAGGCTCAAGTCCCGGGATCTGAGGCAGAAAAAATGCTCCAAGCCATGTGTGATCAAAACGGTGTGGATTTTCAACAGCTGCTCAACGAGCCGCTTTTCATGCAGGAAAAGCAACTGCATGATATTTGCGAAGCCGGCCATATTGTCGGCGCCCATTCGATGACCCATGCCGATTTGGGTGCCGCCGGATCTGCGGCCGTTGCGGAGGAGATCCGGATGTCCAAGGAGGCAGCCCTGGCTTTTTGCAAGGCAGGTTTTTTCGCCTTTGCTTTTCCATACGGCACCCGAAATAATTATAATGCTACGGTAATAGGGGAATTGCAGAAAAACGGCTTTAACTGTGCTTTGACGACCATAGAAGGACTAAACGGCAACAATGCCGATCGGTATGCACTGAAACGAATCGAAATCGGACCTTTTAATAAAATAGAGCTAAGCACACATCTTAGCGGTGCGATCGGCGATATCAAGTCGGCCGTCAAATATATCACAGGGAGAAACAGAAATGCAGACCTTCGAAAAAAGCGAGTATCAAAAGCACCGTGAGTTCTGGTCGGATTTTGCCGACGACTATTTAGAGAATCTATATAAAAATGTGAAAGAATATCCGTCGCTTGTGCTTCGTCATCGGTACATTCTGGAGATGTTCGAGTCGGACGGTAAATACGTGGCGGACATCGGCTGTGGCCCCGGAGAAATGATTTGCGACCTGATCGAAAGAGGGTGCCGGGTGTTCGGTGTCGATATCGCCGAAGGCATGCTCGAGGTTGCGGCAAAAAATATCCGAAAGCATCGCCCGACCGCTGAAGTTGCCCTCCAGGTGGGCAATGTGGAATCTCTGCAGATCGAAGACAAAACCTTCGATGCTGTTATCTGCGCCGGGGTGATCGAATATTTGCCGACAGATGACAAGGCGCTTTCGGAGTTAAATCGTATTCTCAAGCCCGACGGTGCGTTGATCATCACTGTTCGCAACAAAGCCTGCCCTTTCAGACTGTTCGATCTTTTTTTCGATCCGTTGAAAGGAACAAAGACGGGATTAAAGCTTATCAACCGCATCAAACAGTCGAACGGTGAAGATCCGGTAAAGTACATTACTTACAGAAAGCATTTTCCGTGGCAGCTTGATGCCAGTCTGAAACGGCATGGATTCGCCAAACAAGACTTCAGGTTCTTTCACTTTTACCCATTTTTCACGCCCTTCCACGTCGTGTTTCCAAAATTGTTTCTAAAATATGGCCTCAAGATGGAAAAGTTTGCTCATAGCCGACTTGGAATCCTGGCGTCGGGGTATATTGTCAAGGCCAGAAAAATCTAGCGAAGCCGTTTGAAGCCTTGCCCACAATCTGAAGGCAACAACTATCACCTGAAATTTGCACGCAAATACCCCTTAGTGAAGTTCAAGGTCAAGCTACCGCAATTTACTTGGAGCGATGATTGTTGGTTAGAATACGTGCAAAATTCAGGTATTAATATCAACACCGGCCGACCAATCGGGTCGGTTTTATTTTTTTCATCAACACTTTAGAGATAAAATATGGTCGAGTTAAATGAAGTATATCGGAAATGGAATCAGATTTTAGATGATAATTTTCAGAAATATGAACCGGGTCCCTTCTCTGACGGCTACACGGCGCTGGAAGAATTTTATTATCCGCCGCCGCGCGTTTTTCAAGGCCCCTGGCAGGAGATCTCAAATTATCATCTTTGGGGGGAAAGCCACAATCCCGACCCTCCGAATTGGAAGATCGTTTTATCCGACAAAATAAAATACCTGGAGCAGACACTCGACAACCGGCTGAACCGAAAAAATTGGAAGTACCCGATTAAAAAAGTTTTTTTTCCATTGCGCTTACCGAAATTGCTTGCTGTCCCATCTCTAGCCGCCGGTGATACCCGTTGGCGCAATTATTGTTTTGAAGCTGAAATTTGTCCAAGTGGTTTAGATGACCTGGCAGGCCTGCTTTTCCGGGTCAGGGACGGGCAGAGGTACTACCTATTTGTGTTCAAGGGAGGAAAGGTTTGGTTTCTCCGACGCGAAGGTAACGTGCTGGCAACCCTCACTAGTCGAAAATATGTTTGCCGTCCCGACGCCTGGTATAAACTTACGGTTGTCGCAGCGGACGATAAGATCAGCGGATTCATCAACGAGAAACTCGTATCCGAAACCACGGATTCAGCCTACCCAATCGGCAAGGTCGGCCTGGCCAGCAATGTTCCCGCCCGATTCAGGAGCGCGCGGACATTTCATCCCCCAAATGCGCATTGTATTGACTCATACGATGGCAAGGCCGGACAATCTTTCAGCAGCCGGGATGAGATTCGGTATCCGGTCATGAAAATCTGGAAGCAGCTTGACCTTCGAAAGCTACACTCAGGAAGAACCATCCGGTTCGGCGATCTGACAGGGAACGGACATCTGAATCCGGTATTGGCAAAAGGCAGTTCGCTGGTAAAGGGCAACGATTACAACGCCTTAACGTCGCTTAGCGCTTTAGACCTGGACGGGAACATACTCTGGCAGTCCGGTGAACCATCGGACGAGCAAAACTGCTTGAGCAGCGATCTCCCCGTTCAGATCTATGACATCGATGATGACGGCCGTAATGAAATTATCTGTGCGCGGAATTTTCATGTCGAGATTCTCGATGGGGCCAGCGGTGACGTCAAACGCCGTGTGCCGACACCTGAGGCTGTCGCGCCATTTGACCGGTTCAAGAACATATTGGGGGACAGCATCTATATCTGCAATTTAACCGGCAGCTCGCGACCGCAGGACATTTTACTAAAAGATCGGTATTCGAAAATATGGGCCTACAACAACAACCTCGAGCGGTTGTGGGAATATCAATCCGATCGCGAGATGGGACATTTTCCTTACACCATCGATATAAACGGGGACGGAAGGGACGAAGTTTTGGTGGGTTACAGTTTACTGGATGCCGACGGCCGCAGGATATGGGAACTTCCGCTGAGCGACCACGCCGATGCCGTGTCGATTTATCGGGATCCGTCATCGGGAGAGCTTCGGGTGGTAATTGCGGCATCAGATGAAGGGTTCATTTTTGCAGACATCGATGGCAAAATTAGAAAACACCTGCGCCTCGGTCATATGCAGACCGTCACCCTTGGCAGACTTATCCCGGGTGAAGATAGCCATCAGATTGCGACGAACACGTTTTGGGGCAGTCCGGGTATCATTTATATTCTTGATCTCGACGGCAATGTCCTCAAGTCGTTTCAGCCCTCGATCTTCGGCAGCCCGTTGAGCCCGGTTAACTGGTCGGGAACCGGACACGAACTGCTGCTGCTTTCCGCGGCACCGGATCAGACCGGCGGGCTTTACGACGGACTCGGAAATCAGGTAGTGATGTTTCCCGAGGACGGGCATCCAACCCTGTGCTACGGGGCATACGACATAAACGGCGATGGTTTCGATGAACTGTTGTGCTGGGATCACGACAGCATGTGGATCTATTGCCGGGAAGGCAAGGAAAGCGAAAAACTCCCTTTTCTTCCCCGCCGCTATCCGCCGATTTATAACGATTCGAATTACAGATCCAATATTTCTCTCGGCATGGTTATATGATCAAGCCTATTAAAATATTGCAAAATTCGATATTCCTGGCACTGCAGCCGTTATTCATGCAGGTGATATCCCTTTTCGTTGTAGGATACATTGCCAGAAAGCTCGGCAGGGCGGATTTCGGTATCTTCAACTTCGTCACTGCGTTTACAATGCTTTTTTATCCATTGGCTGTCCTTGGACTAAACCGTGTCACCGTCAGAGATTTAGCCGGCATAACAGATAACGGCGAATATGCCCAACGAATGATTACGTTGAGACTGGTCGCACTGCTGCTTTGTACCATCATGATTATCGGGTTGGTGCATACCGCCGGCTATCCTGCCAGAACTGAAACCGCCGTTTACTTAGCCAGTGCTGTGTTTCTGTTTCAACTTCTCAGCGAGGCCCTGACCGATGTCTTCAATGCTAATCAGCAGATGAAATACACGGCTCTGGTCGGTTTGATTGCCGGGCTCACATTAACGGTTTTATCCGTTGTCGTACTTTATTTGGGATTCGGTCTGTTTGAATTGCTGGGTGTATACGCTTTTGGACAGCTGCTGGGCATGCTGGTTGCCGCCGTAATAGCAAGCCGTGTGTTCTTTAAAATCCGGCTGCGATTCAGTATGTCTTTTACAAAAGCAAAACTAGCAGAGGGATTTCAGTTTTTCCTAATGACGATGACATGGTTCGCGATGATGCGAATCGATACCGTTTTTTTATCGAAAAAGGTATCGATGGAGCAGCTTGGGCTATACACGGCCGCGATACTGCTGGTGACGAAGCTGTCGTTTATACCGCACGCGATTTCCAGTGCCCTTTTACCGGCCTTCTCGCAAGCTTACAGTGCCGGAGAAACCAAAGAGATATCAGCGTTGTCGGGGACGTTGATCTCCAAAATTCTGCTTTTTACCTTACCCTTCGTTTTGACAACATCGGCTTTTGCGGAGGATATCGTTGTAATCATTTTCGGGAACAAATTCGTACAAGCAGGGCCGATATTGAAAATCGGCATCTGGGCTTTTTTGTTTACATGCATGGCGTTTTGCGAATTCAGTCTTTTGACGGCTATCCACAGGCAGAAGTATCTGTTGTTGTCATATATAATTTCAGGGTTGTATTGCGTGGTGGCCAACTTGATCCTGATCAACCTGTATCGGACGCACGGCGCCATACTGGCCTTTGCCTCCACACAACTGCTGTTGTTCTGCCTGTTCACCTACTATACAACTAAATTCATTAGCGGGTTTTTGCAGTGGAAATCGCTGCTTTTAATTGTTCTGATAAACTCAGGATATTTTTTGTTCATCAGCGGTTTTCGGGAACCCATCTCGCTTATGTGTATCCCGATAGGACTCATTCTCTATGTTGCGATCGCGTCAGCAGTAAAACTAATTGGGCTAAAAGACATCAATAAATTAAAGGCTTCGATCAGCGGGATATAATGAAAAAGAACTCATGGTTTGGTCGGTTGAAGGAGGAAGCGAGTTGCTATGCCGACGGCAAAGCACTCAAACTTTTCGATCTGATCTGCTTGGTATTTCTTAACAACGGTTTTCAGTTGAACCTTTTTTACAGAATGACTAAGCGGCTTCATAAATCACTGAGCAACAAACGCTTGCTGTGGTTGGTGCCGCGGATCATGCTGTACCTCGAGCGGCTGATAACTGGATCGGTTATCGATCCAGGGGCAAAAATCGGTTGCCGTTTCAAAATAATCTATGGAATGAACATCGTTATCGGTGAATTCGTCGAGATCGGCAATGACGTCATTATTTTTAACGGTGTCAGTCTGGGATCAGTCACACCGGGATTGCCCGAAATAAAACAGCCCAAGTTGGGCAGCAACATAATGATCGGAACCGGGGCGAAAATTCTTGGTGACATCACAATTGGGGACAATGTGAAAATTGGCGCAAACGCGGTTGTACTGAATTCCTTCGAATCAAATGTAAGTATAGCCGGCGTGCCGGCCAAAGTCATAAGATCAAGAATAAGCCGTAAAGAACTTTAAGAAGAGAGTTGGCTTCTAGCAAAATGCTGACCACTTTGTGTTACATAATTATTTTCTTTTCCATCGCTCAGCCGGGCGCAATTATACCGGTTTTAGGCGAAACCCGGGTATTTTTTGTAATAAATGTTTTCGCTTTGTTTTTTTTGATCGTAACAAAGCGCGGATCATTTAGCGATTTAACAGGGCTTCCCCAAAATAAATATATCGTCGGGTTGCTTTTTGCCTATACAATATCGGAAGGGCAATATTTTTGGATCTCCGGCACGGCAGCGGTGTTTGTCTTCTGGGCTAAGAAATTCATCTTATATTGGCTGATGATCAGCGTAATTGAGGATTTGAAAAAGCTGAAAACTGCATTTTGGATGCTGATTTGGGCGGTTGGGGTTCTGGCCGTATATGGCTGGAACCTTTACCTTTCAGAGCCGGATTTGTTGCTGGATGCTGTGCGGATTTATTCCGTGGGGAATTATAATAATCCGAACAGTCTGGCTTTGGTGCTTACCCTTTGCTTTCCTCTCGCTTTTGCCCTGTTGGAGGTAGAAAAGTCGGCCATAAAAAGGCTGGTATTGGTTGGCTTCATGGTCACTGTTTTTGTTACTTGTGCTTACACGAAATCAAGAGGTGGGACCATAGGACTTTTAATCGCTTTTGGATTGAGTACAATTTTGAGCAGACGCATTTTTCAGTCCCGTGCGATCAAATTGATTTTCGTGGGAATGGGTGCGGTCGGTTTCATGACCATTGTCCTGAGCCTTATTCTGTCAAGAGGAGATGTTACGTCGCTGACGGGGGCAGGTGGCGAAGCCTCGAGCGGTGACCGTCTGATGGCCTGGTTCGCAGCCATAAGAATGTTTCTTGATCATCCGATCTTCGGTGTCGGCTGGGGGAAATTCACGGAATTCGCCTTGGATTATGGTATGGATAAAAGGTTGCTTGCGCATAACACGATCTTATCGGTGTTGGCCGAGACGGGCATTGTAGGAGCATTCTTTTTTACGATGACGATCCTTTCGGTAGTTAGACAGTTGGTCGAAATGCGAAGGAAATGGCTTAAGGACAAAAACCGGGAAGATGAGCTCATTATATGCCAGGGGATTTTGATCTGCTTTATATGTTACCTAGCAAACACTAGTTTCTCGGTGAAAGACCATGAACCCTTCTATTGGGCGTTGTTGGGATTAGTGGGTATACTGTGCAAGATTAATCAACGTGATCGGTGGTTAAAAGTCTCTGATACACTTGAGCCCGAAAGTAAAATTGGCGGTTTAACATCGCGATCCTGAATTAGACGGATTCGTGGTTGAGTCCGGTTTTAGATGGTCGTCTCAATCGTATGAAAGGTAAATTGTAAATGTGCGGTATTTGCGGAATTGTCTGCTATGATGAAAGTATTAGAGTCAATCAAGAACTGGTTGAAAGAATGATGCTTGGGATCAAACATCGTGGACCTGACGACTGCGGACTGTATGTAAAAAAAATAGTTGGCTTAGGACACACGCGGTTGAGTATTATTGACCTGAAGGGGGGGCGGCAACCGATCTTCAATGAAGACCAATCCATGTGTATCGTTTTCAACGGAGAGATCTACAATTACCTGGAACTGAGAAACGATCTGGTCCAAAAAGGTCACATTTTCGGTACGAGATCAGATACCGAGGTCATTTTGCACCTTTATGAGGACAAGGGAGAACGCTGTGTCGAGTACCTGAGAGGAATGTTTGCGTTCGCCATCTGGGATTCGAAGGCTCGTTCGTTATTTCTGGCACGAGATAGGCTTGGAATAAAGCCTCTTTATTACGATTTGAGGCCTAAGTCACTAGCCTTCTCATCTGAGTTGAAATCTCTTCTTGAAATCGGCATGAGTTCGAGGGAGCTGAACCTCGTGGCCGCTGACCACTACTTTACGCTTAATTACACAATTGGCCCGCAAACCGCGATCCAGGGGATCGAGAAACTTATGCCGGGTCATACCCTGCTGATGCGTGAACCGGGTATCAGATTGAATGAGTATTGGGACTTTGCCGAGGTTGCGGAGTTGGGGGATCCTTTTGACGCATGCTATAGCAAGATGAAGGAATTGATCGAGGAGGCAGTTAGGATCAGGCTTATGAGCGAGGTCCCCTTGGGTGCTTTTTTGAGCGGAGGTGTAGACTCCAGTGTTATTGTAGGCATAATGACTATGCTAACAGGCAAGCCTGTAAAGACTTTCACGGTTGGATATGAGAACGCGGAAGCTGATAGTGAGTTGAAGTATGCTAAAAAGGTGGCCAAGCATTTCGACTGTGAGCATCATGAATTTATTCTGAAACCGAAAAATTTCATGGATATTATAAAAAAAGTCGTTTGGCACTTGGACGAACCGATAGCAGAATACGCCGCTGTACCGTTGTTGCTCCTCTCCGAGCTTGCCAAACAGCATGTAACTGTTATGCTTTCAGGCGAGGGTGCCGACGAGATATTTGCTGGATATCCTATTTATAGATACATGAATCAGATCGAATTGTACCGGCGGGCACCGGAGAGACTAAGGAAGGCTTTCGAAAAATGTATTGCCGGTCCTCTTTTAAGAAATAAGAGGGAGGGAAAATATCTTGATTGGCTATCGACATCACTGGAAGAGAGATATTTGGGCAATGGGAGCTACCTCACCGCGAGAATGAAAAACAGGCTATACTCTGAGGATTTCTTTGCATCAGTTAACACCTCAGAGCCCTATGATGCAATTGGGAAATATTACCGGAAAATTCCAAATAGGGATGCAATAGGGAAAATGCTATATTTGGATACGAAAACCTGGCTTCCAGAGGACCTTCTAATAAAAGCAGACAAAATGACGATGGCTGCGGCAATTGAGCTCCGTGTACCGTTTCTGGATCACAAACTCGTAGAGTATGCCGCGTCTCTGCCAGCGGGTATGAAAGTGAGAAATTTTGAATCGAAGTATATATTTAAGAGATATGCTGAAGAGCTGTTACCGAGAGACATAGTCTACAGACCCAAGAAAGGATTCCCGGTACCAGTTAAAAAATGGCTTCGGCAAGAGTTGAACACTACCGCACAGGAGCTACTATTGGACAAAAGAACAAGAGAGCGGGGGTTGTTGAATAGCAAATATATTGAGTCCATGCTGAACCAGCATATTGCTGGAAAAGAGGATTTCAGTAAGAACATATGGAACTTGCTAGTATTCGAAATTTGGATGAGAACTTTCATAGATGGAGATCTATAATTGGGTAACAGGGTAAAGTTATTATTGACGACGAGCATATTCCCCAATTCCTATGAGCCGACTAAAGGGATTTACATCTACCGTCAGGCAAAAGCGCTCCTGGAATTTTGCGATGTTAAGGTGATAGCGCCGGTTCCATACGTTCCTGGCTGGATGAAGCTTCCGACTTATGAAGGGTATTTAAGAGTTCCGCGAAAAGAGAACTTGAATGGACTTGAAGTTTTGTATCCACGATATGTGGTAACACCAAGAATTGGAAGGGCATTTTATGGGTTGAGCTATTTTGTGAGTGTTTGGAATTGTGCGAGAAAGAACGCCGCGGATTCAAAGGTGATCTTAACATATTGGGCCTATCCGGATGGTTTTGGAAGCGTTCTTCTTGGTAAAAAAAGAGGTTTACCTGTCCTGCTGGGAGGCCTGGGATGTGACATAAACGATGCCGAGAATGATAGAATTAGAAGAAGAATGGTGAGCTTCGCTCTGCGCAAAAGCGAACACGTCATGTCGGTCAGTGCTGCCATGAAGCGGAAGATGTGTTATCTTGGCGTTCCGGAGGATAAAGTTATAGTCATACCGAATGGCGTTGAAGAAAAGTTTAAACCGATAAAGCAGAGTGAGGCTAGAAATCAAATCGACCTCGGCATAGTCGATTCGACTGATTCAAAGGAAAAATGGATACTATATATTGGCCGTTTTAGCTCAGAAAAGGGTCTAGAAACACTCCTCAAAGCGACAAAGGTTTTGGCGGAGCGTGGCTCAAAAGTCAGAGTAATTTTGGTTGGGAATGGACCCGAGAAAAAGAAGCTTGAGAATATGAGCATAGCTATCGGACTATCGAAAATTTTGCGGTTTGTGGACGAGGTTTCACATGAAAAGGTTCCAATCATTATGAATTGTGCTGACGTTTTTTGCCTCCCAAGCATCAGGGAGGGGTGGCCGAATGTAGTTATGGAGGCACTTGCATGCGGAATCCCGGTTGTTGCCTCTAATGTCGGAGGCCTTCCAGAGATTATTGCCCATCACGATTATGGATTACTAGTACCCGCTGGCGATCCTGTTGGGCTGGCTGATGGTTTAGAGAGTGCGATTAACAGGATTTGGGATAAGGATGTTGTTAGAAGCGCCGTTAGAAACCGAACCTGGAAGCATGTGGCGGAGGAAATTTGGAATTTAGTGCAGATGGCTATTTAATAGTATCTCTATGGATTGTCGGGTTGATTGCTACTTCTGCTGTTCTCACGATTCTTGCGATTCTTTTCAGGGCCTTATACCGGCGGAAAATTTTTCTATGGCTACTAGGGTATATATACTGGGCGATAGATCAAAGAAGAAATGGCACTTTGTGGGTTAACGACCCGATCCATGTTCTGTTCTGTTTCGTAGACCATTTCGAGCCAGGTTGGAATCAAGCTGATCTCAAAAAAGAACGGGAGAGGGTTGATGGATGGATGCAGCGTTACCCTTCTATGGCAATCAAATTTTCAGACGGCGACGGCGTTCATCCAAAACACACATGGTTTTATCCTCCCCACTATTTTAAAGATGAACACATAAAAAAATTGTTGTACATTTGCAAACAGGGCTTCGGTGAAATTGAGATGCATCTGCATCACAGCCGTATGGAGCCGTTTCCGGATACCTCCGAGAGTCTCAGACAGAAAATCTTGGATTGCATTCAGCTATATTCGCGGTATGGTATTTTCGAAACAAAAATCGAAGGAGGTCGGGTGTTAAAATACGCTTTTATACACGGTGACTGGGCCTTAGACGGCAGTCGGCCGGAGTACTGCAGCGTAAACGATGAGTTGAAAATATTGAGTGAAACAGGCTGTTATGCGGATTTTACCTTCCCTTCTTACATGATTGAATCCCAGCCAAGAATGATAAACACGATTTATTATGCCAATGACGAACCCGACAAGCCAAAATCCTATGACAGGGGTGTTCCGGTATGTGTCGGCGGAAAACCAAGCGGCGATCTCTTGATTATTCAAGGACCCCTTGGCTTCAGGTGGGAAGGGCGCCAACAGCGGTGGTTCCCGTCTGTTGACGATGGAGAGATTTCCAGCAACAATCCACCGACCAAAGATCGGATCGATTTCTGGGTAAACACCGGAATCCATATAAAGGGAAAATCCAACTGGAAAATCGTGAAAGTATTCACGCACGGGGCTGCTTGCAGGGAGCATGCCACACTGCTGGGCAAACCGATAGAGCAGATGCACGCATATCTTAATGAAAAATACAACGACGGAGAGAAGTATTCCTTGCACTATCTTACGGCAAGAGAATTGTATAATATTATCAAGGCAGCTGAGATGAACATGTCGGGAGATCCCGGAGAATACAGGAACTTAATTATCTCTGGCTACAATTACTGCAAAGGCTTCAAATGATGAATGCGAGCAGGAACGATAGCAAGGTTGTTTTGAGTGTGGTCATTCCCTGCTACAACGAAGAACAGACCTTGGAGAAGTGTGTCGATAGATTGCTTCAGATAGGAGATGGCGATCTCTCGCTTGAAATCATTATTGTCGATGATTGCTCTGACGATAAGAGTGTTCAAATCGCAAGAGAACTCGAGCGCCAGCATCCTGAAATATCGCTGGTGCAGCACGACAACAATCAAGGGAAAGGTGCTGCGTTGCGAACCGGGTTTCAATATGCCCATGGCGACTACGTGGCAGTCCAGGATGCGGACCTGGAGTACGACCCGAATGATCTAAAGCGTTTGCTGACGCCCTTGGTGGAGGACAAGGCCGATGTGGTTCTGGGATCGCGTTTACTTTCGACGGGAGCTCATCGGGTACTTTACTTCTGGCATTCCCTGGGGAATCGGTTTCTGACACTACTGTCAAACATGTTCACAGATTTGAACCTGACGGATATGGAGACTTGCTACAAAGTTTTTCGAAGTGACGTCATTAAAAATATCCCTATCCAGGAGAATAGGTTCGGCTTTGAACCGGAAATTGTAGCCAAGGTAGCGCATATGCGGTTGAGAATATACGAGATGGGGATCTCCTATTATGGCCGTACCTATGCAGAGGGTAAGAAGATCGGCGTAAAAGACGGGTTTAGAGCCCTTTACTGCATCTTTCACTACAATGCCCATCGGGCGCCGTTGCCCGTTCAGTTCCTGATTTATCTTATGATTGGCGGTATTGCCGGCATTTCAAACTTTATTATATTCATTGGATTCGTACATGCCGGTGTCTCTGTGACTTTTTCTGCTCCAATTGCTTTTGGCATCGCGGCAGTTATAAACTATCTTCTTTGTATTATACTTCTTTTTCGGCACAAGGCGAGATGGAATTCGACAAAAGAAATCGTTGTGTATTTGCTATTGGTGGGAGCTGTTGGCCTAATCGATCTGATGGTCACAAAAACGTTGATCTTATCTGTGGCATCGCCGGCCGGTGCGAAAGCCATTGCAACCATGGTCGGATTAGGTTTTAATTTCATCGGCAGACGCTATTTTGTTTTTTACGAAAGCAGAAGTGGTGAATGGCAATCCCAGGAGCCTGTGGATAAATGATCTTTAAAAATACAGGCCGAGAGAAAAAAGGATTGCTACAACTACGCGGGTATTGGAACGAGTATGAATAAAAAGTCAGCAATGTTTTGCATGGCTGTAGTATTGTTTATAGCCGCCTTCCTGCAATTTGAAAAAATCAGCTTCGGCCTGCCCGGCTTATACCGTTTGAACGACGTCGCCGTCGACTATTGGTACGGCGACGAAGACAAGGAGCTGCCGCATATCGAATCCTATTTGCAGCCGAAGGCTACTATGCTGCCGTTAAACTATCCGCCCTTGCAGTATTTGCTCGCAGCAGCGGTGAATTTTCCGACCAGGGCTTTAACGGCAGCAATGCCGCAAAGATGGAAGCTGGGGTTGACATCCAGGGTGATTTCTGCGCTGGCGGTTTTATGCTCGGCGTATGTTTTATTCCTGATAGTAAGCCGAATCGACAGACTGGCCGGTATATTCTCTGCGGTTTTGTTTTCCATGGTGCCGATTACGGTCGAGATCGGAAACGACATGAAGCCGATTGCACTTGGCGGCTTTTTCATTCTGAGTGCGATCTATTTCTCCATGAAAAACTATGAAGAAGGCTTCTCCAAAAAAAGGTGTATCTTTGTTGGAATATGCCTGGGTTTGGCATGCATGTGCTCCCACTTAGCTTTGGCATTTTTATCTTTGCCGTTAATCGTACTTTTATTTTCTCATGTTTTACCCTATTCCAACAAGCGAGCAGAAGAGATAACACCGCATACCCTCCAGGCGCCAGGAAGACCGGGATGGGGAGTAGCCGTATGTCTTGGTGTTATAGGGATAGCATTCATAGGATGGTACTTAACTTCCTATCAAAAAGAGATTATAGTTCATTTCGCCGAGAGGATGTACGCTCGACAGGAACACACTCAACCGTTTAGTTATCACATACCAGCGATTCAGGCCTACCTTCGCCAGATTCGTAATATCCTGGTGATTTCTATGGCAGGTGGGCTGTTTCTAACCGTGTATTTTGTCGGACGAAGGAAACTTTTGGGTTATAAGGCATTTAACGTACTTCCATTTGCGGAATCGACATATGCTAGTGCAATTGCGGTGATCCTTTTAGTCCTGACGTGTGCGACGGCACTGAATAATCTTATCCCCTTGTCGCTATTGAATTTTGTAATAAGTGGCAAAGCATATTCCACAATCAACGCTGGATATTACGGCCTATATCCTGGTAATATTATGCCTCCTAGTTTTTTTGTCGACATTTTTCCTCAGTGCCTTGGACTGCCTCTTCTGATCTTGGCTGTTGGCTCATTAGTTATGGCCCCGCTAATCTATCGGCCCAACCGGCACTTATTGCTTTTATTATGTCTATTTGTTCCCTTCGCCCTTCAGATAAGTTTGTGGAATACAACTTTTCGAGCATCAAGATTTGCTTTCAATCTTTTTTTTCTTTTATATATATTTGCTGGTATCCTTATATCACTAATATTGCACCGACCAAACAAGGTCATTAGATTCCTTGGAATTTTGCTTTTCACAGTCATTGCAGGATACACACTGTTATATTCAATTGCCAATAATCGAGCCAAAGAATATGTGCTCGATGCCCGGGTCCAAACAGCTTTATGGATGGATGCAAATATTCCAAAATCAAGTAAGGTGGCGGTATCAGGCACAGCAGATCTTCCAAGAAGCCTCGGCCCTATTAAGACTGTGCCTGGCATTACCTATCAGGAGTATCAGGATCAGCCGGATTACTGCGTATTGGACGGATTTGAGTATTTTGTGATTCAAAAATATTTTAGTCGAATCCAACAGGGATACGCATACATCGCGAAAGACTGGTGGCCGTCAAAATACCCGCCAGATGAGCACGCAATCTCTTCCTATGACCTTATAGTTAATGAGAAGGCGTATAAGCTCATTGAAAAATTTAGTTCAGAAAAACCCAAAATGCTGGGGTTTCGATTCAGGCGTGATCTGTTGGATGATCCGGCATTTTTTTTTCACAATAGATTTTTTGTCTACAAAAAAATTCAGATTTACAACAATCTTGACTAGCGCGTGAGGCATGCTGAGAGTGGTTTTAAATACTGGGTAGATTTCGCAAGAACAGCACAGCGTATTTATCTGGGATAGACCCATTTTGATATTGCAGACCGTCCGGGTTAAATGGTCTATTAATTTAACTGGATTAACATGAAAACACCAGACATCGAATTTGTTTTTGCATTCGTTGTAAATATAGCTCTTTTAGCCTCATCGTGCAGATGGCTGATGCCAAAGTACTACTTTCAACCCGTTGCATAAGGAATCAATTAGTCGGTAACTGTTGGGTAACTGTGACCTTATTTTGCATAACAATTTGTCAATCATGCTGGAATATGTTGTCTATTAGCTACAGGGCAAGTAATCTAGCGAACCTTGGAAATGGATTTATTGCCTTCAATTTCAGTTTCTGCTTGCGCTGTTAAGTTGTGAAGCAAATGTTCTACGATCATATTTAACTGGGTCTACTTAGCAGTGGTCGAATTTTGCGCATGATGCCATCGACGATTTTGTTTGTTGATAAGAAATTTCGGCCAGGATGACTTCACCCGGTTGAATTCATGCTGGTTCGCGAAACCAAATAGAACTGGGAAAATAGTCCCGTTCAATTGCGTGAAGTTCCTTATTGAACTTAAAACAACACAGAGTTAGAGTACAAAGATACAAAAACCAATATGATTCATCGACTTCTCGAACAGGCGTTTGAATTGTATTAAATTAGGTGCATTTGAGGCTGCGATTATTTTTCAGAGAGTTTTCCAAAGAAAAGCCACCGATTCTCAAATTCTTATTCATCTTTTTGTAACCCATTGATCCCTCCGGATGACTTAGTCCGTTACAAATATGTATTGACGACCTTTAAGGTGAAATAAAAACTTGAATTGGCAAAAAGACCTAAAATATGCATTAATTTTTTCTGAATATTTGTAAAGGGATTAAATTTTATTGAAATTATGGCACAAAAAGATTCAGAACATTGTTAAAACAGACACATATTAAAATTTCTGGTAACATCTCAATCAGTGATGGTAGTAAATAGAATCACATCAAAAACTTGCAGTAAGTCAATTTACGTTAGATGAGAATTGATAGGTAGAAAAGAGGTAAAATGATATCATCCGGGTTTTAATGCTTGCTCTCGAATCAGCTCAGACAGATCCGGAATAAGATTGGTTGTCTCGATTCGATCTTTGAGGTATTGCCAGAAAGATAGTCCCAATTTTCGACAAGTTTTCTTCAGGCTAGTGAATGTATCTCTGCACTGACCGCCTGTTTCACTGCGGGTACTGCAGCTAATTTTACGTTTTTTGACATACTCGCGGATAGCGCTTTCAGCACCATTGTTGTGCAACGGAATATCGGGACGATCCAAAACCAGCAGCAATTCAGATTTGTTTTTGTAAATTCGCTTCAGCACCGTGTTCAATATAGCGCTGGCAGTCTTGCTGGAAAAGATTTTGTCAAACATCTTTTCCAAGCGTTTTTTCTCTTTTGGCCTGGGGTTCTGCTTGTAATTTTTTAACCCATCATATAGCTGCCACACTTGATCTTTTACGGTATCCAGGTCTTTTTTAGCCTGATCGGTAAAGGCAATAATTTTGTCGATGGCTCGGTTGGCATAAAGCCAACACAGCGCATGCAAAAGCACATTAAACTGACCGGCATGATCACTGACAGTAACCAAGTGTTTTGAAATACCATGCTCGATAATACTGCCAATCAGGGCACCCTCTGTGGCAATTTGTACGTGTCGGTCCTTTACAATGGCGTGATCAGTTAAAAATTCATGCCACTGGCAATCATTGGCAAATATCGCGGATAAATGGTCGATAATTGGTTTGATCACGTATTGAGGCAATTTATGAGATTGCATATATTCGATGGCATCCACATTGATCAAATAGTCTGAGTGCCCGGCACGTAGCAGTTTTAAAAAATTAATACGGTTTTTGCTCGCGGTGCTTTCAAACCAAGAAAAAGATTCATTGCCAATATGGGTGCAATAGCCGTTTTGGCCTTGATGCCGGGCACCGGTATCATCGACGTTTATGTAGCTGGATACTTGAAGGCCGACAGCTAAAATATGATCTTTCTCCTGATGGAAACGCTCTTTGTTTTCAATGAGAATATTGTTGAGTTGGCCGGTGGAAATAACGATGTCAAGCTCATGTAATTGCTCCAGCAATAACGGCTGAGTAACGTGGCAATGGTAGTATTGATATAAGGCAAAACGGATCAAAGTGGGACCATAATGCCCGCGGTTTAGATAGGCCGGTATTTTTACCACAACATAGCTACCGTCAGGTGCTTGATATACTTTGAGCCGATAGCGAGTATTGTGAGCTTCAATTTTGAGATCTTGAACCACAAAAGGTTTATAATATCTGAATTCAGATCCATCCGGTATATGTTCAGGTTCAATGGGCTTATCTTTATGAATCTGCAATTCGGCGGTTTTATGCCGTTTTTTAGAACCAGCCCTTTTGCCCTTGGGTCGTTTTGATTTTCCTTTTTTCTATTTTTCTAAACTGCTCGGCTTAATTTTGGGCTTAGGCGGTTGATTCTTATGCCGGGCAATTTCGTCTTTGAGTTGCTGGATTTGCTCTGCTTGTTGCTGAATAATATTTCCTTGCTGCTCGATGAAGGTGGCTAACTGCAAAACCAGCGGGTTTTTCTCATTTATGTTTAATTTAAGGCGATAGCATGAAAATTCTATTTTTAAAATTTGGTTCCTTTTCAGGAATTAATAATTCCATAGTCCGTGAATTCGAAATGAGAAAGATCCAGGTTGATGTGGTCGATGCTTTTGACGCAATTAATCCAAAAAAAAGCTTAGTCGTAGGATTTATAAACATCATATGTGCTATCCTCTTGTATGGCTACAAATGGAGGCTAGGTATAGAATATACATCTTTCGGATTTAGAGCGATGAGCAGGTACTGCGAAAAGGCGAGAGAACAATTTCGCCCGGATGTTGTATTCCAAACCCAGACAATGTTCTCCGGCTTTTGTGACAAAATAGATGTGCCTTATTTATTATATACTGATCATACACACGCATTATCAAGAAAATCCTACTCAAAAGGATTCAGGCAAGGTTGTATATCTGCGCGAAAAAGCTGGATCGAACATGAGAGACAAACATATTTATCGGCCGCAAAAATTTTTTGTATGAGTAATTTTATAAAAATGTCGATAATGTCAGATTATGGTGTGGATGGCGGTAAGGTATCTACGGTGTATCCTGGCATAAATGTCCGTGTGAGGGAGGATCTAATACAAAAGACCGGAAAAGATGATCGTTTGCGGATCTTGTTCGTTGGTGTGGATTTCAAGCGAAAGGGTGGACATAGTTTATTAGAGTGTTTTAATAGAGTCAGAGCTATAGTTCCTTCCTCCAGACTCGTGATAGTTGGTTGCGATTTACCAATCGAAGATCCGCAAATTGAAGTCAAGGGGAAATTAAATTTTAGCGAGATGTCCGATGAGTACCGGAAGGCGAGCATCTTCGTTCTGCCTTCGCTCAGAGAACCATTTGGTATTGCCTTTCTGGAGGCTATGGCACACGGACTTCCGTGTATCGGCACTCGGATTGAAAGCATACCTGAGTTGATTGATGATGGGGTAGACGGATTTTTGGTCGAACCAAATAACAGTGAAACTCTCGGAGATAAAATAATTCTTCTTTTGCAAAACGAGAGATTGAGAAAAGAAATGGGTGTAAGAGCTCTTACAAAAGGTAGTAATTTTACATGGTCTAGGAGTGTGGACCGGATATTAGAAATATCAGGCTTTATTGCTAAGTCATGACTTTATCTGAAAATTTGGATTCTTCTCCGGATTAGGTGCAGACGGCCTGATAAATTATCAGCATAAAGAAGCGCAGATAGTGAAATCCATAGGCTTTACGTTTGATGACTTTGATTTTGTTTTTCACCCCTTCCAGTTTGGCGGTGGATTGGGAAATCGCAGTGGTTGATGATACCGATACGGTAGCGATCCAACATCCGGCCAAATGTGTCCGCCGATCGATTGTTCGGGGATCGAGCATGATAACACCATTGAACAAGTGCCTCGGAAGCCCAGTTTCTTGAACGGTAAGTCCAGATGTGTTTGAGTTTTTCTTTTAAGATAATAACAGTGTTCATTGCTGTCCAAAATAATTTGAAAATCAAATACTGCCTTTAATAAAAACAGGCAGTTATAAACGGGAAATTAGTGATTTAGAAATCAGGTTGTA
>CACVKW010000005.1 GCA_902749685.1 Olavius sp. associated proteobacterium Delta 1
ATTTTAGCATTGCTGTCCAAAATAATTTGAAAATCAAATACTGCCTTTAATAAAAACAGGCAGTTATAAACGGGAAATTAGTGATTTAGAAATCAGGTTGTAC
>CACVKW010000006.1 GCA_902749685.1 Olavius sp. associated proteobacterium Delta 1
GACATTCCCGAAGATGAAGATGGCGACTACGATGTCTATGCCCGCTGGCATGCCGACGAGAATCACTCCCAAAGCGTGCGTTACACGATTAACCATGAAAATGGATCAGACGATGTCGATGTCGATCAGCGTCAAAACGGCGGCAAATGGGTGAAGCTGGGCACCTTTGAATTCGACGAAGGCACGGACGGCAACGTGGTCCTGAGCCATACCCGCAACGGGGATGATGACCGGGCGTGTGCGGATGCGGTCAAATTTGTGCCGGCCGGCACCATCGATGTCCTCGACATCAAACGGGCCCATTACTATGTCTGGTCCGAA
>CACVKW010000007.1 GCA_902749685.1 Olavius sp. associated proteobacterium Delta 1
CCAGGCTCTGTTTTTCCCATCAGGGCGTAATGTCCGCAGTAAGGGTATGTATCCAACCCCTTTAATTCCTCCACGATTCCGGCTCGCAAGGGATTCAAGTGAATATAGCGCACCAGTTCCAATAGGTACAGATCTTCCTGGCACAAAATAGACTTGTATCGATTCTGAAAC
>CACVKW010000008.1 GCA_902749685.1 Olavius sp. associated proteobacterium Delta 1
GGCCGTTATGTCTGAGATCGTTGCTTTTTCCGGGCAGATGCTGGATGCTTGATACTTGATGCTGGATATCTAACAGTACACTATCGGTGAATTTCAACGAC
>CACVKW010000009.1 GCA_902749685.1 Olavius sp. associated proteobacterium Delta 1
CTAGATTTTTTTATTCGTTGTAATATAAGCAAGTTAGAGCAATAATTAGCATAACTCGCATAATTCCTGAAATTTCTTTTTACAAGTGCGAAATGTAAGATA
>CACVKW010000010.1 GCA_902749685.1 Olavius sp. associated proteobacterium Delta 1
CAACCTGATTTCTAAATCACTAATTTCCCGTTTATAACTGCCTGTTTTTATTAAAGGCAGTATTTGATTTTCAAATTATTTTGGACAGCAATGATATTTCTCCATTATAGGTAATCCACAAGGTGTTATCCTCGTTAGACATGGGTTGCCGGGCTGCTGAAGACAGATCAATGATTGATAAGCGCTTGTGCCCCAAGCCGATATTAATCCCAGAGGACATCGCATCGGAATCAGAGTTTATATAGATCCCTTCGTCATCCGGTCCTCGATACTCTAAAGACCGACACATCCGGCCGACTAGTTTTTCATCTATCGATTTTCGGTTATAGCTTATTTGTCCGCAGATTCCACACATTGCGCATTACTCGACTGACTTGTTGTATCAGATCTGGCTACCTGATAGATTAAAACTCTTTTGGCCCTGGTTCTCATTTTGCATACCATTCAAGATCACCTTCTACCATCTCTTTTACTAATTCTTCGAATGATATTGTCGGGGACCAATTTAAGTTTTTCCTTGCATTGGATGCATCACCCTGAAGAAGTTTAACCTCGGCTGGGCGATACAGGTTTTCATCAAGAACCAGATGGTCTCGATAGTCCAAATCAACATAATTAAAGGCTGCCTCAAGAAATTCTTCTACTGAATGAGAAATTCCTGAAGCGATCACATAATCTTCCGGCTCATCCTGTTGCAGCATGAGCCACATAGCATTCACGTAATCTTTGGCATGCCCCCAATCGCGTTTGGCTTGGAGATTACCAAGGCGAATTTTTTTTTCCAGCCCCAGCTTAATTTTTGCAGCACTGGACGATATCTTGCGGGTTACAAACTCACCACCTCTTCGCGGCGACTCATGGTTAAATAAAATGCCTGAAAGCGCGAACAATCCATAACCCTCCCGATAATTTCTCGTTAATTCAAACCCGGCCATTTTTGAAATACCATAGGGCGAGCGCGGATGAAACGGAGTCTCTTCAGTTTGAGGAGTTTCTTTTACTTTGCCAAACATCTCACTAGACGCGGCAAAATAGAAACGGCAATCGGGCGCTTGCCGCTTTAATGAGGAAAGAACATAGTGCGTTCCATTTAAATTAGTGTTAATCGTTGAAAATTCGTCTTCAAATGAATATGAAACGTAGCTCTGGGCCGCCAAATGGTAACATTCGTCCGGCTTGATTTCGGCAATAATGTTAAAAATGCTGGCATAGCTTTCCATGGAAGCACTGTGAATATGTATTCGGTCAAGCAAATGCCTAATTCTCCACATTCGCGCCTGGGGATGCTCCAGGGCGACGTGTCTTACGATACCGTGTATCTCGTAGCCTTTACTTAATAAGAGTTCGGTAAGGTAACTGCCATCCTGGCCGGTTATGCCTGTAATAAGAGCTTTTTTCATATGATCTCCTGGATCTTTCTGCCAAACGTTTTTTGCTTGGGAAAGTTTTTCACCCTTCGACACGCCTTGCATTCACATCAGAGTTTGAATGCCACGCTCTAGTCGTTCAGCAACGCTGTCCCAATTCATCTGAGTTACCGTCCACTTGCGTCCTTCATTTCCCAGACGAGAGGCAAAATCATTATCATTGAGCAAGCGCCTTAAAGCCTCGGCAATTTCCCGCGGTTCATTCGGGTTCACCAAAATCCCGGTTTCCCCATCACGCACAGCATCCGATACCCCACCGGAGCGGCCCGCAATTAAAGGCAGTCCGCTGGCACTTGCTTCTAGAAATGAAATTCCAAAGCCCTCTATGAGATCCAAACGTCCGGGAATTTCCCTGCTTGCCATAATGAAAATATCAGCACTTGCATAAACTTTTGGCAGTTGATTTTCCGGTATAAATCCTGCAAATATGACCTGTTCCGTCAAACCAAGTTTTTGCGACATCCGGCGCAATCGGATTTCCTCTTCTCCCTCGCCGACGACAAGGTACCGCGGAGAAAACCCCTGTTCCTTCAAAATAGCTAAAGCTTCAAGAATACGATCATGCCCTTTGTGCAAATCAAGGCGCGCCACCGTCAACAGTTTCTTCTGCCCTTTTGCTGCCTTAGATGATTTAGCCGGCATGAAGCGCCGTGGATTTACGCCGCAAGGGATCACTTGAATCTTGTCTTCAGGTATTCCGAAGTCCATTATGATCCGGGCAGTGTATTTGCTGATAGGGAATATGCCCTTGGCCCTGCAGAAGGTTGCCTGGCGCCAACGCTTCAGATAACCTTTCAATCGCCGGCGCCAATTCCTTTGATCATCGAGGATTTCAGACGCATAAACGCTGATAAAATAAGGTACCGGCATCAACCGGCACCATAAATGGCTGATGAGGGCTGTAATCCAAACCGTGTGAAGTATGGCGCCGATGTGATATCGCCGAACCAGCCATGGGATATAGACAAAAAATGCCGCCACTCGAAGCAGCGGCACGCGGGGCGTCCGGATGATTGCGAAGGGGCAGGCATGATCAAAAGATGCTGAATGAGAAGCTCCTGGGGCTAAAACCGTAACCCGGCCTCTTTTCGCAAGGGCCGTTGCCAATTCCTTCGTGTAGGTGCTAATTCCCCCAATACGGGGTGGAAAATCCGTGCAGACCACTAAGAAATTCACAATTATGCTTTCCTTTCACCGTAAAGCCACCACCATGAGTCGCCTTCTAATCTCAGCACCGTCTTGCAAAGCCCGCCATGCTGCAACCACGCTTGCATTTCATTTTCTCGATAATAATTTGTAATCGGCGCTGATAAACGATCAAACCAATCCGTATACCCAACAGAAAATCCGTAGTTTGCGTACTCTTTGACTCGCAAAGGAGAATGCCGCTTTATCGATATACCGGCAAGCGGGAGATTTGCCAGCAGTCGATACGTGTTTATGAAAATACCATAATCAATCAAATTGCAGAGATAAGCCATGCGCCGGACGTTGTGATTGGAAAGCCGCTGGGAAATAAATCGCAGTAATTCAAGTGCAACCTTTCGCAGTGCATAAGCATAGACCCAAATGAAAAGGGAACCACCCTTGCTTAAAAGAGCCGGCAAAGCTCTATATCCCCTCTCAGGATCCGGCAGATGATGCAAAACGCCCAGGCTATATATAAATTGAAATATTCCATTGTTAAACGGGAGGTTGTATACATCAGCCTGGACAATATGAACCCTATCGTTGTCGATATTATTGAGGTGGGCCGCATCTACGGCATGTGACAAGTCAATCCCTATGACCTCAGCTCCTAATCGGCTTGCCTGCCGAACATGACGTCCGGCGCCACATCCTACGTCCAGCCCTAACTTGCCGTTAAAAAATTCAGCGGGAAGAGACGCAACAAATTGATCGAAATTATCGCAATTATAATCTGAAAAATGCAACCATTCGTAGCCGAAACGGTCAATCGTCGCCTTATTTCCGGTACTCACGCCAATTGCAGCGGATTTGGCCTGATTTTCGAGCAGGTCTGAGTGACGCTGAAAAAAATCTGGATAGAGACGTGGCAGATTTCGGCTTAACGGATCACAGAGTAGCCTCGGAACCCCGCCAATGATCGGGAATATTTGGCCGCATTGGCATTGAAGCGTGCCTTCATTTACTTCATTGTCTTGCCGGCGGTAAACCGCTAATGTCAATCCACCCGCACAGTCCGGACAAACCAGCCACTGTAACAGCCTATCCTTCATTTAATCGGCTTATATCCTTTCCTCTTGGCGAGTGAAAATTTACTAAGGCCATCCACTCGCGGGCAAAACCCAAAGCATAGAACACTTCGCTCAAAAACCAGATGGGTTTTCCAGTTATGAGCGCCATAATTAAACGAATAGGAAAACGACAAACCCGCAGCGACAGCGGCAGGTGTGCTTTAAAACGACCATGCGTTGACGGTGTCTCAACGACCCATTGGGGAAAATTACGATTGGTGAACGCTGCCTGACGCCCATTGCGATAAAACTGGCGCAACAGATTATACAGATTCGCCGGCGGTAAATGATGATAGAAAACCTTCGGCACGAGCACGATCCGTTTATTCAATTTGCGAAACTCTTCCCGCAGATAAGGGTCCAGCCCTCTGGGAATCAACTCGTTCTCCCCCCCGATGCTCTTGAATTCCGCCAGGCGCATGATCAGACAGCCGTGCTCAGCCAGGTCGGAATCAGTAATCTTCTGAACCATCGGACATGAACGCCGGGGAAGCTGTATCATGACACGCTTAACAAAAGCGGAGGCATCCTTTGGGACGAGATTGCTTCCCCCGGCCATCCCGATCTGCGGGTATTGTTCCATCACGGCCGCCAGCTTACCAAAAGTTGCGGGGTCGGGTATGGATGAGTCATCGTCCAGGGTCAACAAATACTTGCCTCGAGCGGCGGCTGCCCCAACGTTAATGGCACGGCCTTGCCGCGGATCTGCCCGCACGACGATGATTTCGCAAACCGAATATTCCTGGCGTCCGATCTGGGCCAACAATTTTGGCAGGTAACCGTTTCGGTATCCATCGAGAGTGGGAATGACGACTGAGAGCTCAACCTGATCGCATGGGTTGCGGTGATGCCAGATATAGCCGGGAGAAGCTTCAATGTTCCGGTTCCGCACAAATGAGCGGTCCACCTCGCCCACCGGCCGCCAGGTGCCCGCACGAAAAAGTTTCTCAAGATCCGACAATATTTTCCTCCTTTGCGCCGACCCGCCAGGGGCCTAAAGCAAATACGGCAAAACTGGCAGATTTAACCCTAACATTGCATAAATTCTTATCATCTAGCCTGGCCGTTATGCCTGAGATCGTTGCTTTTTCCGGGCTGATGCTGGATGCTGGATACTCGATGCTGGATATCTCTCAGGACACTATCGGTGAATTTCAACGACA
>CACVKW010000011.1 GCA_902749685.1 Olavius sp. associated proteobacterium Delta 1
CTGGATACTGGATGCTGGATGCTGGATGCTGGATACTGGATGCTGGATGCTGGATGCTGGATGCTGGATACTGGATGCTGGATACTGGATGCTGGATACTGGATGCTGGATGCTCGATACTGGATGCTGGATACTGGATGCTGGATACTGGATGCTGGATGCTCGATGCTGGATACTGGATGCTGGATGCTGGATACTGGATGCTGGATACTGGATGCTGGATACTGGATGCTGGATGCTCGATGCTGGATACTGGATGCTCGATACTGGATACTGGATGTTTGATGCTGGATGCTCGATGCTGGATACTGGATGTTTGATGCTGGATTATAACAGACAGGCGTTCGGCGCATGACTCACGGCGCACGGCTAAAAAGGAGGGGTATAAGGTTGAAGGTAGATGGTAGAAGGTGAGAACCTTTGGGATAGGGTGGGCTATTTCTGGTTTCTGTCTTCTGGTCAAATGCGAAGCATAAAATAATTAATCCGCTGAACCTTCGAAAGCCTGATATTTTTGATGTGACAACAAACAACTTACAGCCTCCAAAGTTCTATTTTCTGGGCGGATTAATTAGCGGATTAATTCCAGGAACACTTTGCGGCTGTATTTGTGAAGCACCGGCGTTCCCATGCCGTGACGAATGGCTTTTAACGTCATCTTTTTATCAAGCGGCACGGTGCCGGCCAGCATGTGGACCGGCAGGTGTTCGAAAGCATCTGGCACCATGGGCGTGCTGGGGCCCAGCATTACCGTCTTTGCTTTTTCACCGGCCTGGGCCAGGATTTCTTCGGTGCTGCTGTTTAAAATGGAGGTGGAGGTCAAAAATAAAACTTCTGCCCAGTTTGCGAGATCATGGTAAAAATTGCCCTTGAGCGACAGCCCCCTGGATTCATCCAAAATCTTTAGAGAAACCTTTTTCTCCTCAAAAGTTTTCACCAGAGGACCAAAAAATCCGACCATGGCAACTTTTCTGCCTTTACCGATTTTAAACCGATCGAACATAATTTCGTTGGTGTTGTCCTCAGGCAATTTCAGGGCTTTTTTATAATTGAGGGCATTAATTAGCGCCAACGCCATGCTTCTTTCAACGGTGTTATCACTTTTAATTTTTTCAAGCAGCTGATCAGCTGATTTGCCTTCATAATCAATGTGCTTGTTCAAAACCATGCAGGACTTTTTGTCGCCGAAATAGGTGTATGACATACCGATCCCGCCGTCGGAAGTTGTGACGGCGGTGTAGCCGAGGCCGAGACTTAATATGGAGACATTGACCTTTTGGGCTTGGTCTAAAAATAAATCGTAAAGCCTGGCGTTGAGTTTCATTGCCCTATCCCCTTGTACATCAAATGTCTTTTCCGAAGTCAGACGATTTCGTCATATGTCACTTTCCCGATAAATGCAAGCCGCAACAACTGTAAAAAAATAACATTTTTCAGCCGGCTCTCTTCGGACAGCCAATTTTTTTTAGAATTCGGATCGTTGTCTTTTAATAATTTGCGGCCCAAGCAGCAAATATCTTGACATTTATCCGGCTGAGGCTGTAGGTTAAATTATTGTCAAGTATTCCCTGAATTTTGTTCTAAAATTCAGCTATTAGATCGGTGTCGGACAATGTTATGAATGGTAACAAATTTCGTATTGGCGCCGGTACCCTGGCCATTTTATTTTTCTTGATTCATGCGGGGGCGCTCGTCCACGCCAGGGAGCCTTACCACATAATCTGGTCCGGCCACCTGGGCTGCCCGATAGTCGGCATCGGTCTGCTTGAGTTTTTTATCCGACAGTGGATGCTGAAAAGATAGATACGCTATAAACGCTTGAAACTTGCCCGGTGGCCAGGGGGCAGCAAGAATTACAACTAAAATTAAAAGGACTGGCGGATATCGGTTGGCTCTTTCCGGCATATTGGTAAAACGTCTACCTCATCGATATTTACTCTAAATGACCACATCCTATGGGATTGTAGCGCAATTTATTGACTATAGCCAATACAATCCCAATTTGAGCGCATCAAATTCTAAAAAGGCTTTATCTTAAGAACAATATAAAGGTGCTGAATGGAATCCGGCTCAGATATCGAGTTGGCTGGAAAGCGCTGTTCTTTTCCAATAGTCATTTATCCTTGGCAACTCCAGCCGTGCCCTGATAGGTATTTGCCCTTTTTAAGGCAGCTTCCATTTCACCAATTGTAACGGCAGTCGGATCATAATAGACCGTGTTGATCTCTTTAGAATTTTGCCAGCCGTTTTTAATTTTATTGACACCGTTGAGCCCTTCCAGGGCTGCTTTGCCGACATCATATCAGTATACGTAAAACGTGGCCTTCTGCTCGGCGGCCTCCTGGGCATGGGCGCCCATATATCCGAAACCTAGCGACAGCAGAATCGCAATACCAAGAAAAAAGGATCTGATGGTTGGGTTTATTGTGTCGTGCATGCGTGACTCCTTTCGATTTGTTGGGTTTGCCTCCTGAAATCAATCGGGTTGAATTTAATCTAACGTTAAAAACCTGGGCCCTCGGAGCCAGGCCAGAGAAAATCCGCCGGAGGCCGACCGCAAGCGAATGCGATGGGGTGCTGGAATAATGGAATGGCTTACTCCGCCGAACTAGCTTTGGCTACGAAGGCTGGATTGGAATGTTGGGTTTGGCGGAATGTGATCTAATTTTATACTCGGCATTGATCATAAATTAATATTAGAAAAAGATCCGCTTTAGATTCCCAATATTCCATTTTCCCGCCATTCCATTATTCCATTGGTTATCCAACGGCTAAAATAAATTTTCTAGGGTACTAACAACGCCTGACCCTCTGGGCCAGGATTCTTTACTTTACTTTTTTGACAACGATCTTTGCAACCGGATTTTGCCAGTCAAAGTCGGCAGCAGCCAGATCACCATTGCCATGGATGCCGGAATGAACATAGACATATCCTTCGGCACCATCAGTGTCGCGAACCCCGCCGTTGCCGCAGGGCGGACCGGGGATGTAGTCACAATCTTCCGAGTTAACCTCACTGCCGGCATCATAAGCCCGGGCGAAATCCACCGAGTCTCCCCAATAACGGGCATATACGTTTCGTACGGCAAAAAAGGCATCATTGGTAGTGACCAGCATCCCGGCTGCCGATATGCGCTGAAATCCGCGTCTGGTCTTGATTTGAACTGTCGCCGACAACCCCGGCAAAATGACATCGCCCGCCTCGTTAGCATCATAAACGGAACTCGACGCGTCGAGCTCATTCTTCAATTCGGTAGTGTCCGCATCCTCCGCCAGCGCGGCAAGTCCGGGCGTCGCCGGATCTCCCAAACTGAAGAGCTTGAAACGACCGTTATGGCTGATGACAATCGGCGGACTGATGATCTGCCCCCGGGTAATGTTGGTAACGGTGACCTCGTAAACGGATACCTTGTCTTTGGCGTGGGCCGTCCCAGCGGACAGTATACCGAACACCACGATCAGAGCAATCGCAATTCCTGCAGTCAAGCCTTTCATAATTTTCCTCCTTTGATAAATGTGTTTTTAGGAAATCTTTCAACCAAGATGTTTTATGCAACTCTTAGGAGTTACCTACAAAGAGGTTAGCCACATAAAATCCCAGGGGCATCACGAAAAAATAATATTTTTATCACAGAGTAATTTTCCCGCCTTTAGAATCTGACATAACTGGATTGAATAAACCGAGCAGGCTCTTTGAAATTGACAGGTAACTATGGGATGTTGATCAGGCGGATAAATCACCTAAAGTCAATAAGCCATCGGCGTTTTGGCCGCATGATCGCCTTTAAAAGGACGGAGTGAAACGACATCCATAAATCTTCAATTTTCAATTCCGGCTCGTCCGGATTAGGAGGTTTGAAAAATGTTTTTAGACGAAATTTTAAAAATCGGCAATTTTATCTTCGAGTCGTTCCGGCACATCTGGCCTTATCTAGTGGTGACAATTCCCCTGGCGGTGGCGATTCAGATGTCGGGGGCTTCGAAATATATTAAACGGGCATTTGCGGCCAAGCCTTTTACGGCCATTATCCTGGCAACGGCGGTGGGGGCTTTCAGCCCATTTTGCTCCTGCGGCGTCATTTCGGTGATTGCATCGCTTCTGATCAGCGGAGTGCCGCTGGCGCCGGTGATGTCCTTTTGGATTGCTTCGCCTTCGATGGATCCGGAAATCTTTTTCTTAAGTGTCGGGATGATCGGATGGGAACTGGCGGTCTGGCGTCTGGTGGCCACATTGTTTTTAAGCTTCGGGGCCGGCCTTATTACCCATTTCGTAATGGTAAAAGGCTGGCTGGGGCAGCCGATATTGCGCTCCCGGAAGTCCACCCCAGTGCAAAGCACATTTGAGCTAATAAAAAAGGGGTGGAATCAACTTAAGACCCGGGTCCGTGAGTCACCTCCGGCAAAGCATCCCGTTGTGCCGGTTGGGTCGCCTTCAGATACTTTACTGCAATTGGTATCGGTATTGCAGCCGTCAAGCTTCGTAATTTCGCCTGCCGGAGCGCCTCTTTGCGAGTCGTGCTCATCAGAGGCGGCAGTGTCCCCGGTACGGCAATTCCCGTCTGCTGTAAATTTTAGTACTGCCTCAAACGAAGCCTGCCGCAATAGTCAGCCGGTTGAAAGCGCTGGTTGTGACAATGCAACTTCGTTTAAAAGGCGGTTGTTTAAAGAGACGCTGAGCGCAACCTGGATGGTCGGCAAATTTATGGCGCTGGCTTTCATTTTGGAGGCCCTGATTACTTTGTATGTTCCCGCAAGCTGGATAGCCGGTTCATTGGGCTCCCAATCGCCGATGGCCATTTTTACCGCGGCTTTGCTGGGCGTGCCGGCCTATACCACGAGCTTAACGGCGCTGCCGATGATCAGCGGTTTGCTGGCCCAGGGTATGAACCCGGCCGCGGCCCTTGCCTTTTTAATTGCCGGACCCATCACGACCCTGCCGGCCATGGCGGCTGTCTGGCCGCTGGTGTCGCGCCGGATTTTTGTGCCATATGTATCATTTGCATTGGTGGGAGCTGTTTTGGCGGGATTATGCTACCGACTGGCGGCCAGCGGGTAAGCAGGCGTATTTTTTCTATCAACACGGTCGATTCTTCGGTCTGTACTCGGATTCCCCGCGTTATCTTTTCCAAAAGACGGGTATTACCCCAATAAGGATGGGTCTGAACTGGTCCCAAGAAGGTCAAATGCGGGTTGGTGGCACATAACATTTGGCGAAGCAAAGTGGGAGATAGGTACAGTTAATTTTCGTTTTAGATCCGATGCTGATATGGTTGATCATTCATCATGTCTTGAGTAAATAAAATGGCCTGAAAGGGTTGATATGTGCATCGGACTGTTATATTACCAGGTCTAATGAATGACTTGGTTGTTAAGACAACAGAATTTTTACATATGGTTGTTAAGTTCTCACAATTGCTCATCACCACCGCGCTGAGCGGACGCGGCTAAACCGCGCCGCAGATCCAGGCGTTGGACCGGCAGACATGACTGAAGAATCAAAAATAAATCGTATCAGCAATATAATTGAGGCGGTTCGGAAAGCCATTGACGGCGATTTTTCCATTCGCATCGAAACGTCCGGCAAGAATGATGAAATAAACAGGCTCGCCCATGCAATCAACCAAATGATTGAAATCAAGAGTGACCATATCGCCGGGAAAAGGCAGATCGAAGCTGCACTCGGGGACGGCGAAGAAAAATATCGCCGTTTGAAGGAAAATATTCCCGGCATGGTATACGTGTTCGCAATGCATGCGGACGGAACTTTTTCTTTTCCATACGTGAACGGCGCTTCGCAGAAGTTGTTCGATATTTCACCTGAAGACCTCCGGCGCGATGTGACCCTTATAACCAGGCTTATCCATCCGGATGATCGTGAAAAATTTGACTCATCGGTAAAGCGGTCGGCTGAGACGCTGCAGCCTTGGCGCGAAGTATTGCGACATATTGTGAATGGAGAGGTGCGCTGGTACGACTGCATGTCCCGTCCGGAGTTACAGCCCAACGGTGATATTCTCTGGGATGGAATCATTCTGGAAATCACCGACCGTATGAAAGCGATCGCGTTGTTGCGAGAAAGCGAGCAAAGACTATCCGACATCATCTCGGCATCTCCTGTCGGGATCTCCATCTATGACGGTTCCGGACAATGCATTGCGGCTAACGATTCCATAGCCCGAATTGTTGGAGCAACTAAACAACAGGTGCTCAAGCAAAACTATCTCAAAATTGACTCCTGGCAGAAATCAGGGTTGTTGGATTCGGCCCAAGCGGCACTCAGGACACAATCCGCCAAACGCCATGAAGCCGTGACCCTATCAAGCTTTGGCAAGGAGGTCTTCGTCGATTGTCATCTGGTTCCCTTTGGCTCGAAAGGTTTGCTCTTTATGGCCCAAGACATTACCGAGCGCAAACGGGCTGAAATGGAGCTTCAGATGTTCAAGTTCTCAATTGAACAGGCTCCGGATGCAGTGTTCTGGATTAATCGCGACGGAGAATTCCCCTACGTCAATGAAGAGGCTTGCCGCTCGCTCGGATACACCCGAGAGGAACTCATGCGGCTGCATCTGTGGGATATCGATCCCGTTTTTTCGAAAGCGCATTTGGCCAAGGTATGGGAACAATACCAACAGGGTCAAATCGGTTCTCAGCGGAGGGAGACTTTACATTACCGCAAGAACGGGAGCATCTTTCCGGTCGAGGTTTCGGCAAAGCATATCTGGTTTGGCGAACGCGAGTTTCATGTGGCCTTTGTGCGTAACATCACGGCGCACAAACAGGGCGAAGCGGAACTGCATCGGGCCAAAGCTTATGCCGAAAAGCTCATAGAAACCGCTAACGCGATGATCGTGGTGCTGGATGCCGCAGGCCAAATCCAGGTGCTCAACCAGGCCGCGGAGGAAATCACCGGCTACACCCGCCAGGAGCTGATCGGCCGCAACTGGTTTGAAATATTGGTACCGAAGGATAAGTATCCAAGCGTTTGGGATGCTTTCCAGAAGGCTGCGCAGGAGGGGCTTCCCCGTTCATTTGAAAATCCCATTTTGACCAAAGCTGGTGAGCAACGGTATATAGCATTTCAAAACACCGAGCTATTGGAAAACGGCATCTTTGCCGGTACTCTTTCATATGGTATCGATATCACAAAACGCACGCAACTGGAGAAACAATTACTGCAGTCACAAAAAATGGAAGCCATCGGGCAACTGGCCGGAGGCGTAGCACATGATTTCAACAATATGCTCAGCGTTATTTTAGGGCATGCCGAATTGATTAAATCCGGTTTGCCCACCGGCCATCCCTTGTTAAAGAATGCTTCGGAGATCGAAAAGGCTGGTGCCCACTCGCGGGACATCACCCGCCAGCTGCTAGCCTTTTCCAGAAAGCAGATCATTGCGCCCAGGACTACGGATCTGAATCACCTGATCAAAAATATAAAAAAGACGCTTTCTCAGCTAATCGGCGAGAATATTGATTTGCGTTTTTTGCCAGAAAAAGATCTCTGGCAGGTCAGATTTGATCCCTCGCAGATTGATCAGATTCTTATCAACCTGGCTGTTAATGCCCGTGACGCTATGCCTGACGGGGGCATGCTGACGATCGAAACCGCCAATGTTTATCTCGATGAGGCCTATTGCAGTTTACACGTGGGATTCAGACCCGGGCGCTACGCAGTATTGGCGGTGACCGACGATGGGGCTGGAATGGACAAGGAGATGCTCGCGCATGTCTTTGAGCCGTTTTTCACTACTAAAGAAGTGGGAAAGGGTACCGGGCTCGGATTGGCCACCGTTTACGGGATTGTCAAGCAGAATGGCGGCTTTATCAACGTCTATAGTGAACCGGAAAAAGGGACCATCTTCAAGATCTATATTCCCCGAATCATGGATGAGGATGAAGACGAGAAGATAACCGAGGAAACTCCCCTGACATCTCATTCCGGAACGGTTCTGTTGGTTGAAGACGATGACATGGTACGCAGGATGACCAGCGCAATTCTGGAGAAGATCGGATACTCCGTTGTGGCAGCGGAGACCCCCATGGCCGCCTTGAGGTTTTTTGAAAAAGAAGATACGCCCATCGATCTACTGATAACCGATGTCGTGATGCCGCAGATGAGCGGCACCGAGTTACATGATAAGGTTAAAATGATAAAACCCGATCTTAAAGTCCTGTTTATGTCTGGCTACACGGAAAATGTCATCTTCCGTCACGGTGTGTTGAAGGACGGGGTGCATTTTGTCCAGAAACCTTTCAATATGAAGGATTTCGCACAAAAGGTCCGCGATGCGATGGTCGACAGATAAACTTAAGCATGGCAATCAGGGCCGCCTGCCCCGGCGGCAGACCGATCACTTCCGCTTTTAAATTAACGCTGGTGTAGGAATCCGGTCCGGCATACACCATCCCGCAGGATACCATCTCCGTAATTTTCCGGCTCAGGATTTCTATCCTGGCATAGTGCCGCTTCTCCAGGGCTTCCAGCTGGGCCTCAAACCGCTGCCGGGCAGCGCCGGCGGCGTCGACACTCGCCTGAATCCTAAAGGAAATAGACCTTGTTATTCATCCTGATTAATTGCTTAATTGATTTGTTATCTAAAGGTGCTTAATTTCTCAGGATAAGATGCTTTTTCTAAAAATAACGGCTGCGATATATCCGAAATTTCTATAAGGAATAAAAGAGTGTTATTATGAAAAATATCAATCTAAGAATGATCCTAACTGTTTTTCTTCTCCTTTTTGCCGCCACGTTGAGTACCGCTTTCGGAACCCGGACCCATGCGGCGGGCTTAATCGATGACGCCGCAGATAAGCCTTCGACAGCACTCGTGCAGGATTTGAAAAAAATTTCCAAGGCGGAAACGAAAACGCTTTTCGAGGAATCTTATTTTCATCGGTTCATTCAACGCGCCAAAAACAGCCTGTCCATTTTCGGTCAACGAATAACCTTTGTGGCTTCAAAATACTCGGAAATTCCTGCGGAGTTGGCCACCGCGTTAAATCACCTCAAAGGCGGAAAGGGATCGGGGCATTTGGTAAAAATTATGCTCCTGTTTATGCTGCTGATTGCCGTCGGATTCGGCGCGGAACGGCTCTTTAACATATTTATAAATAAGCATAAACAGCAGCTTCAAAGCACCATTCCCGACTCATTTTTACAACTGATCGCCAGACTTTCAGCGCGCACGGCCCTGGACTTGATCTCCCTGACTGTATTTGCACTGACGATCGTCGGGATCTACCTTCTGTTTTACCCGGCCCAAAGCCCGCTGCACGAATTGGCCATGATTTATTTGCCGCCGATTTTAATCATGCGCCTGGCTTTTATTTTATTGAGCGCCTTATACTCGCCGGCGGCTCCCCATATGCGGGTGGCTCCGCAGAACTGTATGTCTGCCGCAACATATTTCATTGGATTTATGACCTTCATCATTGTCAGTCTTTTCGCTGCCAAAACCCTTTTGCTGTTAAGAAGCCACGGTATGAGCGAAGGTGTCTTTTTGCTTTTATATGCCCATTTGGGCCTGTTCCAATTTTTTATTTTGCTGGCTATACTTTGGATGGATCGCGCCCGGATTACACGCTTAGTTATGAAAACGCCCACGGATGCGGAGTCACCATCCTCGTCTTCCGGCAACAAAATCAACCGCCTGTGGTTTCCCCTGGCCTGTGCGGGGCTTTTAGGGTTCGAGCTGCTCTGGCAAGTTAATTTAATTTTGTATCAAAAGGATTTGGTGCTGCCGCTGCTCTTGACGATTTTGAGCATCCCTTTTGGATTGCTGCTCTTTTCCATCGGCAACCGTCTGCTGCTGATTGCCTCCGGGCACACCGAACTATTGGACCCCCGCATTGTCAATCAGGATATCCTGCCAAAGGATATGGATATATCCGCTTTATCCGCGATCGCCAAAGTTGCGCTGCCACCGGAGCCGGTATCTGCCAGGCACGCAGATGGTGCATCCGATCAGAAAGAACCGCTTTTCGTGCGCAATTTGCCGCTAATTCGAAATTTGATGGGCATTCTTATCGCCTGCGCCCTGTTTGTCTGGGTGATGAACCTGTGGGGTCTGGATCTACCGCTGGGTCGCTCCGTAGTCCAGTCGGCCGCGAGCATATTTGCAACGCTTCTGCTGGCTTATGTGGTGTGGGAAATTTGCCGCACGATTATTGACCGCAAACTCGAGGAGGACCGCCCCCAATCCGGGCAAGAAATGGAAGATATGGAAGAAGGGGCTGAAGGATCACGTAAAGGAACGCTCTTGACCCTGCTGCGCAAAGTTATCCTTATCCTGATCGGTTTGGTCGTTATTTTGACCACCCTGAGTGCCGTGGGTATCAACATCGGACCTCTGCTGGCCGGGGCGGGTATCCTGGGCCTGGCTGTCGGCTTCGGGTCCCAGACCCTGGTGCGAGACATCCTTTCCGGGGTTTTTTTTCTAATGGATGATGCCTTCCGGGTTGGAGACTACATTGAAACCGCCGGCACCAAGGGCATGGTCGAACATATCTCCATGCGTTCGTTGCGGCTGCGGCATCCACGGGGCATGGTATATACCATACCATTCGGTGATATGGGATCGGTCCAGAATTTCAGCCGGGACTATATCATCACCAAGCTTGATGTCCGTGTCCGCTATGATGTGGATATTGAAAAAATCAGAAAAATTGTCAAAAAAATAAGCAAAGAATTGGAAAAAGATGAGGAAACCGGTCCGCTGCTGCTCAGCAAAATAAAATCCCAGGGTGTCAGAGAGATGGACGATTCTGCCATGATCTTACGGGTGAAGTATAAGACCAAACCGGGAGATCAATTTGTGGTCCGCCGCGAGGTATACGCCCGCATCCAGGAGCGATTCAGAACCCAGGGCATTGAATTTGCCCATCGCAATGTTACCGTTTATCTTCCATCCGAAGTTAACGGGGCTGAGGACGGTGGGAACCCGGCAGAATACCCTGATTCAGGCAGCAATTTGGAGAAACAGATGATTAAAGCCGGCGCCGCTGCCGCAGTCGCCGCTTCCCAGGCTGAGGAGGCTGCAAAAATGCCTACTAAATAATCTCTGAGCTACAACTGCTCACGATCCTCGTATTCTTTTTTATACTTGAAATAGCAGCGGGCACACAGCGATTCATACTCAACACTGGCCTTACCTTCGATGGCGACCTGGGCGCCCTCAAAAACAAATCGGCCTCCGATCTTGCGGCCGTTGGCGATGGCTTTCTGACCGCATTTGCAGATGGTTTTAAGCTCTTCAATACTATGCGCCATCAACAGCAGGCGGGCACTTCCCTCGAAGCCGTTTAACAGGAAATCGGTGCGCAGGCCATAGCAGATGACCGGAATATCCAAAATCACCGCCACCTCGAACAATTGATCCACCTGGGAATGCGTCAAAAACTGGGCTTCGTCTACCAGCACGCTGTGGACCGGGCCTTTTTCCTTTTGCCAATTTTCAATTATCAGATACAAATTGTCATTGCCGGTGGCGAGGATATCTGCAGAACGTTCCACATTAAGCCTTGAGATCACCTTGTCACTGCCCTTGGTGTCGGTTTCGGGCTTGATGATCACCGTGTGCATGTTCCGTTCCCGATAGTTGTAATCCACCTGGATCAGTGCTGTGGATTTACCGCAATTCATGGCACCGTAACGGAAATAAAGCTTTGCCACTATGGACTCCTTTTTCTTGAAATTAGCGCAGCGTTACCTTATAGCGACTCGTCGTTGAGAACTATGTGCTGATGGCAATGTAAAAAGATGCTGGATACTGGTTGCTGGATGCTGGATAAAGCACCCATAGCCATCATGACAAGCGACATCATCGATTGGATTTGTGCTCCTTTTCGACCGGTTGAATAAAGCGATTTTTTTTCCCAAAATCTGTAATTGATCATGAAGATTTCTGTAGAAAGCCTCATCTTTCAAGGATTCTGTTTCATATAAATTTTCCAGATGATCTGTTTTTTCATCGCAGGAAGCCAGGGAATAAGTTAAAAATCTTATATAATCCTGTTTGTATCGTCTCCTTCCATACCACAAGCACGACCGATGTGATCGACAATCTTTAAAATATCCGCAACCCTGTGAGCTTCAAAATCAGGACGGACATTCCAGTCAGAGGTATCCGATCCCGGATCATAACAGGCGCCGATACTGAATATTTTAACCCTGATATTTTCGTTCTGCAAGGCGTGGTTGGCGGCACGGACACATAGAACATCCGTCTCATGATCGCCAATATAGCATACAGAGCCTGACTTCAGGGCTGACAGTTTTTCCATGCAGCTCAGTAAACCATCCGGCGCTGGTTTCTGTTTTTTTAAATCGACTTCTTCATAACCCACAATATGTTTAAAAAATGGCCGAATATGATTTTTCTCCAGGTGCCGAGCAATACTGCTGCTGGAATTCTGAGAAACAATACCGTGGGGAAATTCTGCTAAATCATTAATAACCGCCTCTATTCCTTCATAGAAAGCAACCTCGGTATCGTCATTGAGCTGGTAGGCTGTCCACATCCGGCCGGCTTCATCAATTTGATTTTCGGTTAAATTGAACTCCTGCCGATAAAGCTCTCGCCAATTCGAAGTTCTGCGATCGGCCAGGTAATAATTTTCCAATGATTGCAGCGCCGGAAACCCCGATGCATCCGTTCTGGTGGTGTTTGCGATAATTTTTTTGGTGACATTCAAATTCTTATGCCGGGTATCCACCAAAGTCCCGTCATAATCCCAAATGATCGCTTTGATATTCGTATATGACACGTTATGGTCCTAACCCGGATCCGCCGGAAAATGGATTGCCACAAATACACCAAGACACAAATTGAAACCTTTGATTAATATTTTTTTCGTGTCTTTGTGTCTTGGTGGCGATCCGCCGCAGGCGGATTCCATTCAATACAATGAATTCACAACTAAAACCCGGATGCCCGGAGGCGGAGACTTAGCTGTTGAAAACTGAATATTTGCGGAAGGAAGGCCGGTTTGTCAATATTTAAAATGTATGGGTGACCATCTTCTCCTTTTTGTTCTTGATCCGCTCCATATTTATGATTATACACTTTGGTAGCGCAAGTGGAAGATTCGTTCAAACTTGCCTTACCTTAAATTATCAAAGGAGGTCTGTTATGGCGAGAAAGGCTCTGTCTATTATCTGTATTTTGGTTATTGTGGGCGGCCTGACCGTGGGTAGCGCCTGGGCTGCAAAACTGAAGATCGGGTTGGTCTTCGATGTCGGCGGTAAAGGGGATCAATCCTTCAATGATTCGGCCTATCGCGGATTACAGTGGGCCTCAAAGTATGATATCTCGCACGTTGAGATCGAACCGGGTGCGGATGCCGACCGCGAAACCGGCGTCAGGATGCTTGCCAGCCAGGGATTCGATCTTGTATTCGGCGTCGGATTCCTGTTTACCGATGCGATCAAGGCCGTTGCCGATGATTTCCCGAATACGAAGTTTGCCATCATAGACGGTTTCATTCCGGATAAGCCCAATGTCTCATCGATGTTGTTCACCGAACATGAAGGGTCCTTCCTGGTAGGGATTATTGCCGGGATGAAGGCAAAAGCCGACGGCAAAGATACGATCGGTTTTATCGGCGGTATGGACATTCCGCTGATCCATAAATTTGAGGCCGGCTATAAGGCCGGCGTGGAATACGTCTACCCGGGATGCAAAATTCTAAGTGATTATGCCGGAACGACCCCTTCGGCGTTTGCCGATCCGGTTAAAGGCAAGGAACTGGCACTGGCCCAGATAGATCGGGGCGCCTATGTCATCTACCATGCATCCGGATTGACCGGCGCCGGTGTGTACGAGGCCGCTAAAGAACGCAAAGTATACGTTGTCGGGGTCGATTCCAATCAAAACCATCTCGGCCACGTCAAAGAGACCGGCAAAAACTACGGCCTGACCAGCATGTTGAAACAGGTTGATGTGGCCGTGTACCTGACGGTCAAATACCTCAGCGAAGGGAAATTTAACGCCGGAGTCCGGATATTCGGCCTGGGCGACACAGTTCAAATAGAGGGCCGGACCTATCACGGGGTCTATTACGCCCTGGATGAATACAACAAAGATCTGGTTTCAGCGGACATGATCGATAAAGTCACCCAAGCCGAGAAAAATATTTTGTCCGGCGCGATCAAGGTTCCCGAGAAATAGGGGTTAGGTTCAAAGTTCAGAGGTTTAGGGTTCAGAGGTTTGCGCCGTCGTCCCAAAGGGCAGGACGATGGCGGACAGGCAAAGTTCAGACGTTTAGGAAGATAAAAAAGCGAACATCGAATGTCGAAGTAAGGGATTCTAGCGATTTTTATTTTTTCAAAGGACAGAGCGCAGCGATTCCATCCTTCGAAATTCTGCGGTTCGCTGTTCAGCCCTGCCTTCTGTTTTCTGCCTTCTGTTTTCTGATCTCTGTCTTCTGACCTCTGACCTCTATCAACCTTCAAATTAGGAGTCGGTGCCGTGGCGGATTTCGCCGTTGACATGCGTCACATTACCAAAAAATTCCCCCTGGTTTTGGCCAATGACGATGTGAACTTCAACGTGCTGCAAGGGCAGATACATGCCCTGGTTGGCGAAAACGGCGCCGGCAAATCCACCCTGGTAAACATCCTGTACGGTCTTTTGCAACCGGACCGGGGCGCTATCTTTATTAACGGTCGGGATGTTCAATTATCCGATCCCGGCGATGCCATCCGGCTGGGCATCGGCATGGTGCATCAGCATTTCATGCTGATTGCGCCTTTCACAGTGGCGGAAAATGTGATCCTGGGCCAGGAGCCCTCCAGCGGCGGTTTTGTCGACATATCCCGGGCCAACGAGATCGTGCGCGAGCTTTCAGAACAGTACGGGCTGAAGGTGGATCCCACGTCTAAAGTCGAAACGCTCAGTGTCGGCATCGAACAACGCATCGAAATCATCAAGGTCCTCTATCGTGGCGCCCAAATTCTTATTCTGGATGAGCCGACAGCGGTTTTAACTCCCCAGGAAGTCGACGAACTATTTGAAATCATGCGGTCGCTCAAAGATCAGGGCAAGACCATTATCTTTATCACCCATAAACTGCAGGAAGTGATGGCAATTTCCGATGCGGTGACCGTCATGCGCCGGGGCAAAGTTGTCGGCACCGTTGCCGTTAAGGATACCAGTCGCCAGGAAATTGCGACGATGATGGTGGGCCGACAGGTGCTTTTCCGGGTGCAGCGCACCCAGGCCGACCCCGGAGAAGTTGTTCTGTCGGTCAAAAATCTAAGCGCGCTGAACAACAAGAAATTGCCGGCTTTGCGCGGCATATCCTTTGCTGTGCGCGAGAAAGAAATCCTGGGAATTGCCGGAGTGGAGGGCAACGGCCAGTCCGAGTTGGTTGAGGTGTTGACCGGTTTGCGACGGGCCCAAGGCGGTAAGGTGGAGTTGAACGGCCAGGGGGTCACAAATTTTAATCCGCGCATGATCAGGGAAAGAGGCACCTGCCATATACCGGAAGATCGGCATCGACGGGGATTGGTGCTGGATTTTTCGGTTGCCCAGAATATGGTACTGGGTATTCACTACCGCACCCCGTATGTGCGAAACATGCTTTTGGATGTGATCAATTTCGGTCCAATCAGGCAAAAAGCACAACGCTTGCTGCAGGAATTTGACATTCGCCCTCCGGATCAGGAAAATCCGGCCGGCAATTTGTCCGGCGGCAATCAGCAGAAGGTCATCGTGGCGCGCGAGTTTGACCAGAATCCCAAACTTCTGGTTGCCGCCCAGCCCACCCGCGGAATCGATGTCGGCTCCATCGAATTCATCCATCAAAGACTCCTGCAGGCGCGCGATGACGGCAAGGCCGTTTTGCTGGTTTCGGCGGATCTTGAGGAAATCCTTTCATTGTCGGACCGGATCGCGGTGATGTACGAAGGGCAAATGGTCGGCATCCTGCAACCGGCAGAGGCTACCGAAGCGCGCATCGGAATGATGATGACCGGAGGGGGGAATGATTAATGCGTTGAATGGTTAAATATGGTTAATGTCTCTCGCCCGCTTCGCTAGAGCGCGCTGAGAACACAGAGATGGATTTCGTTAAACTTTGTGTACTCTGCGGGCTCTGCGAGATACTCATAAGCCCTTTAAACAAAGATCGGGAGTGCCGAGTTGAAAATCGGTCGATTTTTGCACTATAAAACCCTTCTGGGGATTCTTTCTCCGATTGTGGCCGTGCTGCTGGCATTTGTGGTCGGTGGGCTCATTATTCTGGTGTTCATCAAAAGCTTTGTATTTACGCCGGCGGCATTTGTAAAACTGCAGGAAAAAGGCGTCCCCACCGGGGTGCTGGAAAGTCTGCAGGCCTTAAAAGGCAAAGAATTCCCCAACAAATCGGCCTTTGAAAAGGATGTTAAATCAGCTGTCGGTGACCAGAGTTACCGGCTGTATGGCGCCTTGATTGCCGGACAAACCCGGATCCGGGAGAACCCGCTGCAGGTCTATAATGCGATATTTACGGCTGCGCTCAGCAATCGGGACGGATGGGGCAACGTCCTGTATCGTGCAACACCGCTGATATTTACCGGTCTGGCGGTGGCGCTGGCGTTTCAGTGCGGTTTGTTTAACATCGGCGGAGAGGGCCAGATGGTGATGGGCGGTTTCGCGATTACCTGGATTGGATTTACCTTCGTCAAGTTTCCGGCCTTTTTGCTGATTCCTTTTTGTATTTTAGGCGGGGCGGTTGTGGGGGCTATGTGGGCGGCTATTCCCGGCTATTTGAAAGCCAGGCGCGGCGTGCATGAAGTCGTCACCACCATCATGTTGAACTGGATCGCGGTGGCATTTACCCAGTACCTTACCATGGCCTACAAGCCTAAAGAGTCATGGATTCCGCATACCCATAAGATTGCTGAAAGCGCCCAGCTTTCAAGAATAGCCGAATACCTGAACGCCAGCGGGATCGATTTCCCGAAAAGCAATTTACTGAACACGGCCGTGTTGCTGGCCATATGCACGGTTGTTTTTGTGGCGTTTTTTTTAAAGCGCACCAAGCTCGGATATGAAATTCGATCGGTGGGCTTAAATCCGTCAGCCGCCGAATGTGCCGGAATCAGTGTCGCCAGGAATACAGTACTGGCCATGGCCATCAGCGGTGCGATTGCCGGCCTGGCCGGGGTGAACCAGGTGATGGGATACAAACATCGGTTTCGCTACGGCGTGTTTGAAGGCCTGGGATTTGACGGGATCGGCGTGGCCTTTATCGGGCGCAACAGCCCCTTCGGTGTGGTCGTGGCCGCGCTGCTTTTCGGTATCCTGGATCATGGCGGATTGGCGATTGACGTCTCAACCCGGGTGCCCCGGGAAATCGTGCTGGTTTTGAAGGCGGCGATTTTGATTTTCGTTGTTATCAGCGGAGAGATTACCAAACGCCTGATCAAATTGATTCAGAAACGGCAGGAGGTTAAGCCATGATGGATACGATACTGGCGATCCTCGCTTCGAGTATTCGACTGGCCATCCCCTATACGCTGGCCGGACTGGGCGGCACTTATTCAGAACGATCCGGGGTGGTGAACATCGGTCTGGAGGGCATGATGTTGACCGGTGCCTTTACGGCTGTTGCTGTAACCAACGCCACCGGCAGTCCGTGGGTGGGACTTCTGGCAGCTATTTTGGTCGGCATGCTGCTGGGGCTGGTACATGCCGTTGTCTGTGTTACGTTTAAAGCCGATCAGATCGTCAGCGGTCTGGCGCTGATTGTCTTCGCAGCCGGGATTACGGTGTTCTGCGCCTGGTTGCTTTACAATCGAACCCAGATTCAGGTCGAAGCCTATCTGCGGGTTCCCGTCTTGCATAATATTCCGGTCTTCAAAGCACTCTTCATCCGAATTCCGCCGCTAGTCTTTTTAACCGTCGCCATTGTGATTGCCTCCCATTTTATCATATTCAAAACCGTTTTCGGTCTGCGCTTGCGATCGGTGGGAGAGCATCCCCAGGCGGCGGATACGCTGGGAATCAGTGTGGCTAAAATGCGTTATACGGGGGTTATTATCAGCGGAGCCCTGTCCGGGATGGCCGGCGCCTATCTATCCCTGGAGCACGCGCACTATTTTGTCAAAGGCATCAGTGCCGGCCGGGGCTTCATCGGCCTGGCATCCATGATTTTCGGCAAGTGGACCCCCTTTGGCACCGCCGGTGCCGGAATGCTGTTCGGATTCGGCGAAGCCCTCAAGCCGTATCTGCCGAAAGTGGTGCCGTCGCAGTTTATCGACATGATCCCCTATGTACTCACAATCCTGGTTCTGGCCAGTGCCATCGGCCGCGCTACCCCGCCGGCGTCGATCGGTGTGCCATATGTCAAAGAGTAGCGGTGGGGGAATTGAAAATTGAAGATTGAAGAATGAATATTTATTGAGGTCGCTAAGCTCCGTCCTTTTAAAATATTGGGACACCCCAGTGAAATAGTCTCCGTATTTCACGGGGCAGGCAGATTAACACAGATTTTCACGATATTTATTTTTTCATTGTACGAGCCCTGCTTTTAACCATTGCCATAATTCGTGATAATTCGTGTCAATTCGTGGCTAAAAAAAATTAAACGGAGCGTTGAATGACGGCAAATGTAACACCTAACCTAACGGTTCTGAGCGCAGACAACATTCAGCAGGTTCATGAAACCGCCCTGACGATTCTGGAAAAAACAGGAATCCGGGTCGCTGATCCCAACGCCAGACGCGTGTTTAAAAAGGCTGTCGGCGGAAAAACGGACCAGGACCGGTTTCTCATCCCCGGGGAGTTGGTGGAGTGGGCCATCAACACCGCACCATCACAACTGGCGCTTTACTGTCGTGACGGGAAACCCGGTTTCAAACTGGGCAGCCCGGGTACCGAGGGAGCCGTGTTCGGTATCGGGGTGACCAACCTTTATTATCAGGAGCCGTTGGACGACAGGGTGGTCCCCTTTGACCGCAGGCATATGGTTTGCGCCACCCGGCTGGGGGATGCTTTGGATGAATTCGATGTCATCTCCACGCCGGGTGTTATCCAAAATGCCGATCCGATGGAGGGGGAGATCCTGGGTGTCCTGGAGATGCTGGCCAACTCCAAAAAACCCCTGATCCTCCTGGTTTCGGACCCGACCGCCTTTGCCGCCGCCCTTGACATGATCGATGAACTTATCGACACTGCAAATGACCGGCCTTTCGTCATGCCCTATTTCAATCCCATTACGCCCTTGATTTTAAATGCCGAAACGACCATCAAGCTGGATTTGGCCGTATCAAAAGGCCTGCCGGTTATCTTTTCGAATTATGGAATGTCCGGGGCGACATGCCCCATCACCCCGGGAGGAACGCTGGCACTGTTGACGGCCGAACTGCTGGCCGGACTGACTTATTGTCAGCTTTTAAAAGCGGGTGCCCCGGTCGTCCTAGGCAGTCTGCCGGCCGCTTTTGACATGGGATCCATGCTCAGCATGTACTCGCCCCAAAGCATGCTGTTGAATTTGGCCTGTGCCGAAATGATGTCGCATTACAGCCTACCCCACTGCGGTACGTCAGGCGGTTCGATCGGGTGGGGACCCGACCTGATGTCAGGCGCAATCCTATGGGCCAACCACCTATCGAGCACACTCGGCAAAATCGGACTGGTCCCTTTTGTGGGCAACAATTTCGATTCTTTGGCATTTTCCCCGGCCACGGTTGTTTATGCCGCCGAAATCATCCAGTTCAGCAGAGAATTCAGCCAAGGATTTTCGCTGGACCCTGAAGAATTAGGTCTCGACGAGATTCTTTCCATGGAACCGGGTGCCAGTTATCTGACTTCCCAGCTGACCCTGCAAAAGTTCAAAGCCTACATGCAATCAAGTCGGGTTTGGCCGATGCTCAGCCTGGAGAAATGGCAAGAAAAAGGTTGCCCGAGGGCCGGAGATATTTTAAGGAAACATACAGATAAACTGCTGCGTGAGATTTTACCGCCCCAGGGCTATGAGCAACTATTGTCCGGTGGTGAGGAATTTATCAAAAAGGTCTGTAAAACCATGCGGAAGACAGGAAAATGAAGAAAATCATGAAAAGAGGTTCTGCCAAAGTTGCACCAAAGGAAATGCCTGAAAGCGCAGCAAGGAGACTCACCGAACTTGCCAGTTGCATCGATTATCTTGAGAAGGCCGGTAGACTGGTACGGGTGAAATCAGCGGTATCTTCAAAACACGACTTGGCAGGGATTGCCAAGAAGTTTGAAGGCCAAAAATGCATTCTGTTTGAGCGTGTTAAAGGTAGCAAATATCCAGTATTTATGGGAATGTTATGGAATCGTGAAATTGTCGGCAAGCTTTTTGGAATGCCTAAGGAAAAAATTCCCTTTGCCATTGCGGAAGCAATTGGATCCTGGAATAAAAATAAAGATCATCTGCCGGCTCGCATTATCCCTAAAGGCCCTGCAAATGAGGTTATTGAAGAGGATGTCAACCTTTATAGGCTGCCAGTCCCGCTGCATGCTCTGGAGGATGGCGGTCGGTATTTTGACTGCTCGGTGGTTGTCGTAAAGAACCCGGAGACAGGTATTCCGAATACATCCATCCACAGATTGATGGTAACTCGCAAAGACCGCTTGACCTTTCTGATTGATCCCGGCCGGCATCTGGGCGCCTACCTGGATATAATGGAATCTAAAAACAAATCTCTCCCGCTGACCATAAATAATGGTGTCGGCTTGGCACCCTGGTTGGCATCCATCATTCCCGGCCAAGGTGACGGTAAATTCACTATCGCCAATCACATCATTGGACGGCCGATCCATTTTATCAATGCTCAAACGGTTGATGTGCCGGCCTATGCCGATGCCCAATTTGTGATCGAGGCCGAGATTCTGCCCCATGCGCGGGAAACAGAGGGGCCTTTTGCCGAGGTAACCGGTTACTATGCTTCACGCGATAAGCGATGGGTTATGAGGGTGCTTGCGATTACCCGCCGAAAAAATCCTGTATTTCACAGCCTGTTGTCCGGGCAAGAGGTTTGGAATGCGGTCGGATTTACAGCTGAAGCCAAGATATTCAACCTCGTTAATCAGAAAATTCCCCAACTTAAAGCAGTGTATTTGGACCACGGGGGGTGCGGATTTTACGGAGTTGTGATCCAGCTGAATAAGGATCAGGCTGGAATCGGAAAGGAGGCGATTAAGGAAACTTTCAAGGCATTCGAACCGCTCCAGAAGGTAGTGGTCGTGGATAAAGATGTCAACCTGTATGATCCTAATGAGGTGAACTGGGCCATTACAACCCGGTTCAATCCCGAGCGGGACCTGATAATATTACCGGATCAGATCGGTCACATTCTTAATCCGATGGTCAAAATAAATCCGGACGGCAAAGGCGGGACCGTAACAAAAATGGGTATCGATGCAACTGCTCCCTACCCGAGGACCAACATTTTCAGGCGAGTCAGTTTCAAGAACGTGAACTTGAAAAAGTATAAGATCGCTGAATAGTGCTACCCCAAGTGAGTTAAAACCAATTGGGAGTTATTAGTTATTCGTTAATAGTTAATAGTCTAAAAGGAATATTATCTATTTATTTTTTGTGTCTTGGTGCTTTGGGGCTATTCTTTCCGGTTTATCCGTGTTGGGTATCTATTATCTGATTCTCGCTTTTTTGACGATGGATGCGAAATAAAATAGATAGAATACCACAAATCTTCAATCTTCTATCTTCAATCTTCAATTCCCCGATCATGCGGGATTTACGCTTCGCTACAACCGGTTTGTCCGGGTTGGGGATATGGTCCGGTCGACTCACATCAATGATCTTGGCAGGTAGAGCGCCACTTGCGGGAAAAGGATGAGCATCACCAGGCATATGACGTATGCGATTAGAAATATGGAAACCCCCTTGAAGATCGTCCCGATCGGTATGTCCGGCGAAAGTCCGCTCACGATATACACGTTCACTCCGACCGGCGGAGTTACGGCGCCCATCGTGGTAACCAAAGTTATAACCACCGTGTACCAAACCGGATCAAATCCCAGGGCCTTGGCAAGCGGGTAGAATATCGGGATGGTCACGACCAGGAAGCCCAGGGCGTCCATGAGGCAGCCACCCACAAGATATATCAGCAGCACGACAAATAGAATCACTTCGCGCGGAACGTTAAGCGAGGAGGCCCAATCTGCCAGTTCAAAAGGCAGACGCGTCACCGTCAAGAACCGGCCGAAAATTACGGCGCCCGTAATCAACAAGACGACCATTGACGATATCCTGATCGTCTCTGAAATTGACTTGACGAATTCTTTTGTCGAAAGCTTTCTGCGCGCCAACCCGATAACAAGCGCCCCGAAGGTTCCGGCCGCCCCCGCTTCGGTGGGCGTAAACCATCCGGCGTAGAGCCCGCCTAATACCAGCAGGAACAGAATCAGCGCTTCGATGGCCCCTGTCAAAGAAACCAGTTTCTCCCGCATGTTAGTCCTGGGCCCCGGCGGGCCCAGGCTGGGATTCCGCAGGCACAACAAAACAACTGTGATGAGAAACAGAGCAGTGAGAATGATTCCCGGCACAATGCTGGCCATGAACAGCTGGGTGATCGATTGCTCGGTCTGTACTGCAATGATGATCAGAACAACGCTGGGTGGAATGACGACACCCAGGGTCCCCCCAATGGCCACACTGCCTGTGCTCAATGCGCGGTCATAGTTATAGCGTTTCATCTCAGGCAGGGCAATGGTACCCATGGTTGCCGAAGTTGCAGAATTGGAACCGCAAATTGCCGCGAACCCCGCGCTGGAAAGGATGGTCGTCCCGGCCAACCCGCCCGGCAGTCTTCCCACCCATTTGTAGGCTGCAACGTATAGTCTTTCTGTAATGCCGGAGTGATAGGCCAACTGCCCCATGAAAACAAACAGCGGAATGACGCTCAGCCCATAAGAAGAAAGCTGTCCCCACACATTTGTTGCCAACATGTATAAGGCAGCATCGGTGGAGATCATGTAGGCGTTACCCAAAAAACCGGCTAGAATCATGGCAAAAGACACCGGCATTCTAAGTGCCATTAGCACGAATAGAAGAATCAGGCCCAGGACGGCAGCAGTGTTAGGACTCATTGATCTCCTTTAAGTAGGTAATTCCTATATTGAGCGATTTGTTCGACCTTAAAGCCCTTGCGGGCGGGGATAAACCCTGCTCCGCCAGACGAAGCCCTACCATGCAGGTTGGGGCCTGGACAGGCGGTTTATCCTCCCTCGTTTATTTGCATGATTAAACAAGGATTTTCGCAGGGGAATCGCTCTGTCCAAGCAATAATAGAATCGGCTATCCTTCACCGGCACTTCCCCTAAAAACCTGGATACAGGATTTCAAGAAATCAACGATTAGTGCCAGTGTCAGTCCAGCGCAACCCAGAGAGACCAGATAAACCCAGGGATAGACGATGACTTTCATGGTTTCGGACAGCGATCCCGTCTCCCGCAGAACACCGGCATGGCGAAATACATTCCATGTCACGATCGCAAATAGCGCCGTCGAAGCCAGATACACCAGCATGCTCACCATCACCTGCAACAGTGGACCCAGTTTGCGGGTAAACAGGTCGATCGAGACGTGTCCCTGATGGATCTGGGTGTAGCCCAGGGCAAAGGCCGTTGTCACCGCCGCAAGCCAGCCGATGGTTTCAACGGTTCCAGCCATGGGTTTGCCGAACATGCGGAACACCATCTCCCCCACCGTCACCAATACCATGGCGACAAGGGAAATTCCCGCCACACAGGCAAGTCCCCGGTTCAGAATCGAGATAAAGCGGTCAAATAGGCTCACAACATATCACCCGATTTAGTATTGTCGGAATTAATGCCACTAATAAGATAATGTTAAGATAGCCAAAAGTTCTTGTAAATCTCGGCTCCGGAGTACTGGAGTGATGGAGTACTGGAGTGTTGGACTTTTGGACCTAATTCAACCGGAGATTTATAAACCTCCATTTTGACACCCTTGCAATATGATGATTTGCTCAGTCTCGGAGATTGTAATTGGACAAATGCAGAATCAGGAAGATGTGGACAAAATCATTTTGAATGCCCGAGCAATTTTGGCAATGGTTTTTTCCAATACTCCATGACTCCAATACTCCCCTACTCCTGCTAATGAATTCCAGAGACCTCTTTGGGTGCAACTCAAATTCGGATCCTGCGGGCCCGGATCCTTTACTTGTATTCCCGGGCGTACTTGTCTCGGATCTGTCCTAGGCGATCCAGAAATTTATCAGCAGGCAGCCCTTTTGCATCCATCTCGGTTTGCCAGGATGCCACCATCGGCGCCAGCAAGGCGTCCCATTTGGCCTTTTCGGCGGCTGAGAGCTTATGGATTTGCAGGTTGTAATTCTTCTGCGACCAGGCGAGGGCCTCACCCACATTCTGTTTGTCATGGTACTGTCCCGTCCAGATGGCCATCTCGCGGGCAAGTTCATCGATGACTTTTTTCACCTTGTCGGGCAGACGGTCCCATTTTTTTTGGTCCATCACCGCGGCAAAGGTGACCACCACGGTGGGATATTCCGTCACGTTGTGCAACATTTCGGCTAGTTTAAAATCTTGCAACACCTCCCGCGATGTCATGGTACCGTCGATGACCCCGGTCTGGACCGACTCCGGAACCTGGGGCATGGGCATCCCGACGGGGGCCGCGCCCAGGGCTTTCAAGACAGGCACACCCGTGCCTGCCGCACGCAGTTTCATACCTTTCAAATCCTGAAGGTTTTTGACTGCATCCCTGGATTGGATATGCCCGGGCTCCGTCGAGAACATGGTGATGATTTTAAATTTTTCGTATTCGGCAGGCTTGAATTCCATCATCAGATCCAACAGGGTCAGACCGGCCACCGTGGCGTTCGGGAAGTTGACGGGAAGGGCGACCCCAGACGTGAGAGGGAAACGGCCCGGGTCGTAGGAGGGCGAACCCAGACCGATGTCGGCCACGCCGTTCAATACACCGTCATACATATCTCTGGCTCCCAGGAGGGTACTCCCTGGAAATGTCTGGACTTTTACCATGCCATTCGTGCGTTTTTCGATCTCTTCGGCCCACTTCGCCATCTGCTTACCGGGAAATGTGCGTGCCGGGGCAAAGAAGGCATAGGTGAGTTTTATCGGTTTATCCTTGGCTTGAGCCGGCGACGAAAAGCCGCCGCTGAACACAAAAGATACAGTGACCAATAACATGACAATAAGCGGTATTTTGCGGTTGACTCTCATGGTTTATCCTTTCTTTTTGCTGTGGTAGGATCAGTTCCCGGTGGCGCGTCAACGGCAATGCCACCGGCGAAGTTTAGATATTTGGATCGCTCATACAAATGCAACAGTTCGGCGAATCCCATGTATTTTTCGTGAAACAGCTTACGGGTGTCGACGTCTTTGTAATCATAGAATCCCTTGTCCGTTCTGGGTCCCATCTCTTCCCTGGCCATCTTCTCTCTGACCAGTTGGGGCGGCTTGAATTGATCTCCCCCCAGCTTGTTATGAAGATATTCACCGGCATGAAAGAGGATGTCGACTCCGCCCAGGTCCACGAACTCGATCAGGCCCATAACAGCCAGACGAAATCCGAATCCAGCCTTGATGGCTGTATCGATTTCCTGCGCCGTTGTTACCCCCTCTTGCAGGATGCGAATCGCTTCGTTCATGGCCGCCGCCTGAATTCGCGGGACAATGAATCCGGGGCTTGTTTTCATTTTCACCGGTGTTTTTCCGATGCTGCGCAAGAAATCGCACATTCCGTCAGAGGCCCATTCGTGGGTCTTTTCACCGTGGGTGACTTCCACCAGGGGGATAAGAAATGCCGGGTTCAGCCAGTGGGCGGATACGACATTGCCGGGTCTGGTGCACACATCCCAAAAAACATCGAGATGAAACGTGGAAGTAGCGGAGGCCAGCACGGTGTCTTTATCCATGTGGGGGCCAATCGCCCGATAAAAGTCCTGTTTTATCGTCACCTTCTCCGGTAGCGCTTCGAACACGAAGGAACACCCGGCGATTGTCTGTTCCAGTCCGGTTGATACCCCAAGGGCTGCGCTAAGTGTTGCGGCATCACCATGGAGCATTTCGAGGCCGTCTAAAAGTTCCAGGTTCGCATTGACTTCTTCACGCGCGCTGTCCAAAGCCTCGTTCTCCTTACCGGGTTGCCGCTTTTTCGTATCGATAAGGGTTGCCGTATACCCCTGGTTTGCCATCAGCACCGCAGTTGCGATGCCGACACCCATCCTGCCCGGTCCGACGATGGCGATCGACTCTGCTGTCATGCTTTCACCTCTAATGCAAAAATTCGTGGTTATTCGTGTCCATTCGTGGCCAGCTAATTTTTAAAAGGCTAAAATCAATCATACTTTTCACTCAGTGCTCCTATTTGTGATTTTCCGATTCCTCACCATATCCTTCCCACAATAGTGTTGTCAGCTCGTCCAATGACAGATCACCCACCGCTAAATTTTGAAGGGTTCGCCCCGTTGTTCTGAAATTCTCCCCGAAAATGGCGCCGATGAGAGTCAACAATGAATCGGCTAGGGGTGTCTCAACCCGGCCCAAATCGCCAATGGAGGCCATAAGCGCGAGATTGCATTTAACGTCTTCTACGATATAACGGTGGTCGAAACTCAAACTTTCCCGCCATTTTTCGCTTTTGACCAGATCGGTGTGGGCCTTGCGTCCGTACATCCATTCGGTGTCACCGGTTGAGTTGTAGTGGTCTTGAAACGGATAATGGTGAGACCGGTACCCCAGAGCCTTTCTCAGCCCGATACGCTCCGCGTCATGGGCCAGAACCAGTTTTTTTACTGATGGGGTTGTACCCTCGTTATGAATATCCCAGGTTGAGAAGTGTTCGATCGCGCCGGTATTAAGAAGAAACAGAACCGAGTGGATGATCGGGCCGACATTTAGCAGGGCCACCGAAAGGGAGTTCTCGACGGTGTGGGCAACCGGATATAACCGTTTTACCCGTTCTAAAACCTGGTCGGTGTTGCAAGCCGGGAATACGCCCACCGGCAGATGTGCCGCCAGGCCGCTCACCTGAACCTTCGCGGGTTGCACCTTGCGGGTGAGATACGGTAACGTGCCCGGTTCTGCATAGCTGATATCGATCCGCCTGCCCTCGTCGCGGATGGCTTTTTCAAAAACGAGCGGGCCGAGAGATCCCGGCGAAAGGAACAATACCTGACCATTTTCCAGCAGCGGTGCCAAAGCCGATGCTCGTTTGACCTGGGAGGGGGCCGGATCCGTGCAACATATCACATCGGCTCCTCGTACGACGACGCTTAGATCATCCGATACGAGTTCGAGTCGCGCCTCTCCGGTTCGGCCCATTCCCTCCAGGATGATCTTCGCGCTGCGATACAGCTCAGCGTGTTTCTGCCTGGCACCAGGCCACATTCTGACCCGGTGCCCGGCCAGCGCGAAATCTCCCGCCATGGTGTACGAGCCGTTGCCGCCTCCGACTACGGCCAGGTTCAGCACACTCATATGCAGCCCCTCTTAGAACTGGTTTCAAAACCTCAGATCGTGATCAAAGGCAAGCGGCACACGACAATTTTAGGTCAGATGAGTCATCCCGCCTAATCGGGGGCGCCAGCTGACGAAAAAGCGCAGCCTAGACGGTAGTATGTGAGCACTATAAGTCGGCTTGCATTTCAGCATTGACCATTAGATGGGGTTTTGAAACCAGTTCGACGTTTAAATTACGGTTTATTAGATCCCGGAGCGGTTGATACATGAACAATTACAGCATCAATGGCAAGCAATCAACATGTTTTTATGGCAATTGTTTAAAATCTCGAGATCGAAGAGCGGGTTGACCGGCGCTGGATAGTTTAAAATTCACCGTTTTTGTTACAGAATATTTATCTGGAACTATTTAATTATTCCTCATAGTATCCATACTCTCTGGCATTAACATTGTTTCGCTTTTCCCAGTGGATGGTCGAAGAGGGCCTGGGGCCATAGTTATGACCGGGCCAGATGATGGTATCATCCGGCAGCTTCATCAGGCGTCGAATGGATTTTCCCAGAGTCGGGATCGATCACCAGTGATTTTCGGGTGTCTTCACAACCGACGATGTAGCAGAAATTGTCCATGTAGCCGATTTCGAGCTGTTTGATGATCATCACTTCTCTCCTTCACATCCCCATCAAGAGATGAATGCTGCCTTTTAGCCGGATCAGGAATTACCATTATTATGAGTACCGGATTCAAAAATTCAAGATATGGTCAAGCACAAATGTTGCATAGACCTGAATAATCGATAAAGGACAGGTCGTTTTCTTGACATCAAGAATCAGTTTCTATAGGACATGAATATTCTACTAAATATCAGGAGGTTTAAAATGGAATATCGAAAGATGGGGAAAACCGGACTCAAGGTATCTTCCTTTTGTTTGGGAACAATGACATTCGGACGCCAGGTGGATGAGAAAGAATCCATCCGCATCATACAGGCGGCTATCGATTTGGGCGTCAACTTTATCGATACGGCAGACATGTATGTGAACGGCGTCACCGAAGAGATCGTTTCAAAGGCCATCAAAGGCAAACGGGACGCGCTTGTGATTGCATCCAAAGGCGGGCACATCCGGAAACAGGATGACAAGTACGGCGAACAGAAAGACTACGGTCCCATTGACTTGGCGCGTCCCAGAGCCTTTCACGCCTGGCCCGCCGGCGAGGGGGTCGGTCCCAACGATATGGGGCTGTCGCGCAAGCACATCATGCAGGCAGTGGAAGGAAGCCTGCGGCGGCTCAAGACCGATTATCTGGATATCTATTACGCGCACATGCCGGATTACAGCACCCCGCTTGAGGAAACGCTCAGGGCCATGGATGACCTGGTCCGCCAGGGAAAGGTGCGCTACCTCGGCTGTTCCAACTTTCGAGCCTATCAACTCTGCAAGGCGCTGTGGATCAGTGACAAACTCAACCTGGCCCGCTGGGATTGCATCCAGCCCCCCTTCAATCTGCTGGCCCGGGACATCGAATACGAACTGCTGCCGCTGTGTTCGGAAGAAGGGGTGGGGGTGTGTGTGTTCAGCCCCATGGCAGCCGGTTTACTCGCGGGCAAATACGACAAGGACAAGGAGCCGCTGGAAGGCGCGCGCTTCAGCCTGGCCCATCTCGGCTATCGATACAATCAGCCCTATTGGAGTGATGCCAGTTTTGCGGCTATTGATCAATTAAAAACGGTTGCCCTTGAACACGGCCGTGCTCTGCCTGAATTTTCCCTGGCCTGGGTCTTGAGCAACCCGGCGATTACAGCCGTGGTGTGCGGTGCCACATCCATTAAACAGCTTGAACAGAATTTAAAAGCAACGGAGATTGACATTTCCAATGCTGCGCGTGATGCCTGTGATGCGGTATGGCACAAGCTTAGCCCGCGACAACTCTTTTACGGGAGATAGCTATGCGTGCTCTAATTCGGCACCTTTTTATTAATCCGTCACTTTGATTTTATATATAAGGGACATCCTGCTATGTTGATACCGACTTGCTAAAATTAATGATGTTTTTTTGAAAGGTTATAAAAATCAATTTTTTATGTTAGTTAATCGAGAAATAAATCTGTTACTGAAAAAGTTGAATTTGTTCAATGTCTGTACGCGGAAGTTTTACACGAGCTCCATGGTTTATCGGATGAATTAGGTTATGTTGTCGTATTTCGTCTAAAATTCCACTTTTTGAAATTCTGCGTTTAAGCCATCGTTCATACCACCAATCAACTATTACCTGAGTTTTCCTTTTTGGTGACTTGCGATTAAAAAGATATTTCGGATGTTTTACTTGATGCCACTGGTGTCCGGTTAAGAATCAAATAAATTCAGTTGGATATGACCGGTAGTAATTTTGTTTTCGTAATAGTTTTCTGTGAATGCGCATGAAATAAGGTTTTTCTCAAAAAGAGTAATACTTAAAATCTGTAAAATTGTGTAGAGGCTCTGTTCAAGCTTCAAGCGCTTCTTCATGATGGCAACCAACACATATACGGAGATAGCAATCCAGATCTGTGTTTTAACAGCGGTTTCAGAAATACCGAAAAATTTCTTTATCCGCAGGTGCTGCTTGATCCATTTAAAGAACAGTTCCACTTGCCATCGGCACTTGTACAAATCTGCTACGGTTCGGGCCTCTAATAAAAAGTTGTTGGTTAAAAATGTTAGGCGTTTTCCGATTTCTTTATCGTAGTACTTTATCCGTCTGAGTTTTTCCGGATAAGCATTTGCCGATTTTGCTACGACCGGGCGTACTGTCTGATCACAAATGATGCCGGTAGATTTATCCACTGGTGCGGAGTAAAGCCGACGCAGTTTCGTATTCGTTTTACTTCTCAAGATGAAAAAGGCTAAACCGCAGTGCAGTTTGTATAGTCTTTCAAAATCAAGATAAGCGCGGTCCATAACATAAATTGAGCCGGGCTCTGGTAATAGTTCATCGAGAATGTTGACATCATGGACCTTGGCATCGGTTATAGATACAAACGAAGGGATATTACCCCTCAGATCAAGTAGTGTATGGAGCTTTATACCGCTTTTTGTTGATCGAAACCGTGCCCATGGAAAAACAGAACGACACAGATCGATTGTGGATACATCCAATGCGTAAACTGTTTCATCAAGTTGGAGACCAAAATCATCATCAGCATAAAGCTTTCGGGCCTGACCAATCAGTATTTGTGCAAAGTCACAGTAAATACGCCAATCACGCTTTTCATTGGCGTCAGCGAGAGTACTTTTGGCAATTTCGGTCTGAATGCCAACGTGGTGAAGCTTGCCTTGCAATGCGCGTAAGCATACCACCGTATCGCGGAGGCTTTCACGATAGGTCAGTTGAGCGAACGCCATGCAAAGGAATTGTTCGTAGCATGTAAATGAACGAATCCGGTAATTGCCTTTATACCGTTTAACGCATGTGCGAAAACTCTTTTTGGGTAGAAAATCTAACAGCTGAGAAAAAATAATTCGTCCTTGATGCATCGCCGTCTCCCTTCGTTAATATGGGCTGTGAAGGGATTTATATAGCAATTTGGGCAAATTCAAAAGGTTGCCCATGCAAAACTGGCGATATTTGTTTATATTTCAAGGACCTATAAGGGTTTTTATCAATCTAAACCGGACACTAGTGCATAGAACTAATTAATTATGGATAATTTTCTCTTTGAAGTTTGTGGTGGTATTGCAGCAGGAAAGACGACCATTGCATCTTTATTTAATACTCAAAAGCATACTCCACTCTATGAAGACTTCAAGAAAAGTCCTTTTTGGAAAGCCTTTTATTGCAACCCCGGAAAATATATATTTGAGACTGAGATTTCATTTATTCTCTTACACTATCACCAAATCAAAATTGCAATTGAAGAGGGTAAAAACAATTTAATTTGTGACTTTTCATTTTTAGTGGATCATGCGTTCGCTAAAGTTGGGCTGTTTAGTTCAAAACTTGAAGCTTTTGAAACGGTTCTTAGGGAGATACGAAAGGAACTACCTCAACCCAATTTAATCGTTTATTTGAAGTGTGATGCCAAAACGGAATTGAGTCGAATCAGGAAACGTGCACGGTCTGAGGAGAGCTCTATCAATTTAGAATTTCTGGATGCTCTCAATAAAGCTTTACAAGATGTGGTTGAGGAGATTAAAGGTCAGATCCCCGTCATAACTATCGATAGTGCGAGAAAGGATTTCGCAAACGATGAATCCGCAAAGGTTGAGGTGATCCAACTTATTGAAGATTATCTTCCTTAACAGTATATTTCATAGGCATTCCCATTTTGCTAAGGTATCCATTCCCCCCCTGTGATTTAAATATTATTTTGAAGGAAGCTGAAGTAGCCCTTTCTATTAAAGATGATGTGATCTACAAGCTTGATACCGAGAGTTTTTCCGGCGGCTTGGAGTCTGGTTGTAATTTCGGTGTCCATCTTGCTGGGCGTGAGGCTGCCAGCTGGGTGGTTGTGGGCTACAATGATTGCAGAGGCACGGTCAGTAATTGGGTCGGCGAAGACCTCCCGCGGGTGGACCTGGGTTTTGTTGACCAGGCCTACGGATACGGTACGAACGGCTATAACCTCGTTGGCACCATTTAGGGATATACAGATGAAATGCTCCTGCTTGCGGTCTTCAATATGCTGGATTAAGGGCAAAACGTCGGGAGGGAATTCAATCTTTAGCCCTTCGGGACGGATTCTTCGACGGGCAAATTCTGTGGCGGCGGCAATGAGTGTGGCTTTGGCCGGGCCAACGCCCTCGATAGATTTCAGTTCTTCAAGAGATGGGTTGGTACTCGTTTTATCCAAAACTTTTAAGATGCGACCGGCAAGGACCATAACATCTGAATTCTTGGTACCGCTTCCAAGAAGGATGGCGAGCAACTCCAGGTCGGAAAGATATTTGGCGCCTTTTTGCTGGAGTTTTTCCCGAGGGCGTTCGTGAATTGGCAGCGATATAAATTTTTTCATTTTGTCCCATCAATTTGTATCTTTTTATGATTCCCTAAAAAAACCGATAATTCGTCCATCTATGACAATCCCCATGGATGGATTCTCCTTGGACCTATCCTGATGCTTTATGGTGCCATTCTAATTTGCATTTGCATGTTCGGATGATTCATGATAAATAACAATTATTCCAAGAGGATAAACAAATGATATTATTTACAATAGGTTATGAAAAGCTCGACCAGAAACAATTCATGGCGTACCTTTCCAATAACGGTGTTGATGTGGTGGCGGATATTCGAAAACTGCCAGTTAGTCGTAAAAAGGGCTTCTCGAAAACAGCCTTGAGGGAATCGCTAAGTTGCAAAGGCATTGATTATATAAATTACCAGGCCCTGGGCGCTCCCAAAGAGCTGCGAGATGAGCTCTACAAATCTGGCAACTATGACCGTTTTTTTCGGAAGTATGAAAATAATATTTCAGCTAAAACTGATTATCTGGCCGAAATCCTCTCGTTCATCAACAGTGGCCGCAAAGTAGCCTTACTTTGTTTTGAGCGAAACCACCAAGAATGCCATCGAAAAGTAGTGGCGGAGGAGATAAGAAAACTCGACGGCAACGGGCTACAAGTAGAGCATATTGTTCCTATTTAACTGAATAGCGGCAATTGTCGCCCCTGTTGTTTTGGAGGCCAGAAAAAGCCTAACACAGAAAATCTTTGCGGGTGGCTGACCATATTCCCTAATATAATGTAGGTGTCGCGATCCCCTGCGCATATCTCATTCATAATTTTCGACTTAATTTTATCTTGCCAGTCATCACTTTTAATTACCTTGCGATATAGCTGCCCGAATTCCCAGTCCAGAATGCTCATTTTATGCCCGGCACAGCCAGGATCATTGCAAGAAAACTCAATCATGATCCTGACGGGTAAAATATAGAGGTCTTTTTTCTCTTCAAACAAGTCGAGTTGGTCTACCACGCTATCCTTTTTTGCGATGGCCTCTTCCACTTCTTTAGAATCTCGGTGGCGGATAATGACCTGATTGACAATTTTGGGCTTTACGATTCCCAGCGAGGTGCTAGCATTTATCTGAGCCAGACGCAACGCCTCAACCGAAGGAAAAACCGTTTTCTCATTTAGCAGCCATGCGCAGCGTTCTTCCCAGGTTTTGCCTGCCTTAATCATATCGCCAAGTACAATGGAGTCGGGTACTATATTGTAGCTTTCCGGTCGCGGATCGGAAATTGCTTTGGTTATATTCGCCCGTATCCACTGGTACTTTTTAAATTGCATTGTCCCTTCGAGATACCGAAAGCGGATAGGATACAGCCTAACAAAGGCTTTGCTGTCAGCCAGAACACCGGCGGTGCACACAGTCTCCGTATACTTGTGGCTGATCTCAGGATAGGTCTTTACGACAATTAGAATATCTCTTTTTCCCACAATCGCTCCTCCTTTGCTATAACTATAAAATGAGGTTATCCGCCATCATTGTATCTCAAGATACTTGGATCAAAATACAACATCTGATTTATAGCTTGTAAGCGGAAATATCCTTCAGCCTTTCGACGAATGTTATCACTCTCTACCCCAGCCCCTATTATTACTTGATTTAGAGAATGAGGCAATGGGAATATTTGAAATATTAGGTATTTGCTTTTTAAAGCGTTGTTTTTATCGGGTTTTCGTTTGCTACTAGGCAAGTCCTTTCTTAATCTTCGCGGCCAGAATCTGTTTCACGAACGAAGGGTTGGAAAGTAACTTATTAATACCACTGCCTGGAAACGTCAGGGCCCATTGATACAGGGTTTCCAATGTTTTTTGATCGCCCTTTAAAAGCGGCTTTTCGGTTCTGACCGCATCAAGGCTTTCAATGACCATCCGTGCAACTCGGGAATAATAAATGTCAAATGTTTCTTTTAACGTTTTACTCTCCTCCACTGCTTCCTGATAGGATATTATGGCGTTGAACTTAACGATCCGTGTACGCGGGTAAAAGGAGCACATGAAGTTCCAATCTTCGCCACCAATCTCCTTTTCGCCGCAGGTTCGAAAATCAGACCTCAAAATCACGGCCGGCAGATCCAGAAACTTGGCCAGCATGAATTCAACCACCACACCGGCATCCAGTTCGGTGCCGTCGAAATTAAACAGCCCCAGATCGCATTCGATGAGTTTAGCGATAACCTCGTTACGGATGTCACGGGCAGTGGTATGATGTTGCTCGACATTCTGGGGCAGGCAGCAACGGTACTTGTTGTCGGAGCATTTATCGATATACTCCGCCAACAGCGCATTGCCGCTCAAATCTTTATGGTTGAACAAACTTCCACCGAAGTAGATTGTAAAATCATCTTTCATTTTGTCGGCATCCTTCCGCTAGAAAACATTCTCTCGCCCATGCATGCATCCCGCTCCGCGGGGCTTCGTTTGAGTCCACTGAGCCGGCAGAGAATAAAATACGCTGTGAGCTCGGCGAGCTCTGTGAGAGATTTATAGAAAAATTGGTAATTCACTCCGCCTCATAGTACTCCAAATTGACACCCGGAGCCACTGTTTGGAGAAGAAGTTCGCTAATAGCGCGCTGGCTGATGGATGCCGGCCTTTCCACCAGCACTGCTCTTGTGATTTTTTTTTCCGACTCAAAATTGTCCATGTTCATGTGAATGATTGCCGTGTGCAGCGCTGAGAGACTTGGGTTGAAGGCTGCGTTCTCAGCGTATCGGCCTGCATACATCTTGCCGTCGATGGTCTTAATTGCGCAGCCGGCGTAATTTTGCGAATAGGGAGCATAAGATTTTTGGGCGGCTGCCAGGGCTTGCCGCACAAACGGGTCATTTGAAGATGGATGAAAATTTAGGTCAGCGTGTTGAGCGGGAGATGCCATCAAGCCGGTTGCCGATCCGAGTTCATGGGGCCCGAAGGCCTCCGGTAGAAAATCCGATAAGTTGTGCCGGCCCGTTTTTCCGTTGATTTGATTATGTAAAATGACTTTCAGGTTTTGGCTCCCTGCCAGCTCGTAAAGAAATTGGCGGCAGTACCCGCAGGGTGTGGCGGTCACTGCAATGGCGTCAATCTGCTTGGCTCCCTGAAGCCAGGCATTTATAACCGCCGACTGTTCGGCATGGATGGTCTGCGTCAAAGCCTGGGCCGGAAATTCGATATTGGCCCCTAAAAATAGCGCAATTGAATTTGCATTTTCCGACATCCCGGCTTTTGCCACAGCGCCTACCTGAAAGTCCGAAATAGCCGTTGCGCTATACAGCCTGGCGATCGGAAGCAACCGCGGCATCAGATCTTCGGTGGATATATTTAAGGATTCCATAACGGCCCGGCAGTGCTCAGCTGCAAGCATGCCGCCGGCATTCTGTATAGTTTGGAGCGGTTCGTGCACCGACGTTGGAAAAGTCTTCAGAATTTGCTGAAACTGTAAGCCTGGCTTAGCCCTTTGCATTTAACCTCCGGATATCATCTTTAAGTATTTTCTCACCGCAGAGTCGCAAAGCAACGCAGAGTTGATTTTTCTTTTCACTTTCTGCTGAGAGGGCAGAAAGTGAAAAATTGCTGCCTTTCTGGCAATATAATTGATTTTAGAATTTGTGCAGCCTTATTGCCGAATTTTCGTCCTTATATGGCGGATTTTTCTATATGTTTGCCGTTGCTTGCATCCCGACTCACAAGGCGGGGCCTCTCAACGGCAAACATAAAACAACTTTCCTTTGCGCTCTCTGCGGCTCTGCGGTGAAAGAGTTGTATTTCTTTACAATTCATCGACGCCGTCCTTGGTGACTCTGGCATGAATCAGCTTGGGCGGATCAACCTTATTTAAATCAAATGAGTATGCCGCGAATAATTTTTTTCTGGCCGGTTCAATCTTTTCTTCGTCCCCGTCCGAATAGAAAACAGCCAGAGGATCTCCAGTTGCTACTTTATCGCCGATCTTTTTCTTTAGATAGATGCCTATCGAATGATCGATGGCATCATCTTTCGTTTTGCGCCCCGCCCCTAGAATCTTTGCTGCCAGACCGACTTCCAGGGCGTCTATGGCCGATACATAACCGGTAGCTTGGCAGGTGACTTCGATCTTTTGGGCGGGCTGTGGCAGCAGGTCCGTTTTGTCCAGCACCACTGAATCTCCCCCCTGGGCGATTATCAAATCTGCCAGCCGGTTCAGGCCTTTATCATTTGCGAGGTTTTCAGCTATTATGGATCTGGCCTTTTCTCTGGCAGCGACAACACCGGAGACACACAGCATGTCACTTCCCAATTCCGTGACCAGCTCGACCAGATCGCCGGGACCATTGCCGCGCAGTGTATCGATGGCTTCCTTAACTTCAATGGCATTGCCAATGGCATAGCCCAGCGGCTGTTCCATGCCGGTGATCAGCGCGACCACCTTCCGTCCGGCACTCTCCCCAATGTCTACCATGGTTTTGGCCAGCTCAAGGGCATCCTCGTATGACGGCGTAAATGCTCCGCGGCCGGTTTTAACGTCCAGTACGATACCGTCAGAGCCGGCCGCCAGTTTCTTGCTCATAATTGAAGACGCAATCAACGGTATGGAATCCACCGTGGCGGTCACGTTTCGCAAAGCATAAATTTGTTTATCGGCCGGCGCCAGACTGGCGGTCTGAGCGATCAGGCTCAGGTGAATGTCATTCACAATACCAACAAATTGATCTTTTGAAAGCTCAACTTGAAAGCCGGGGATGGATTCCAGCTTATCAACCGTGCCGCCGGTGTGGCCCAGCTCACGGCCGGTCATTTTGGCGACAATACCGCCGCTGGCAGCTACCAGCGGCGCCAGTACAAGGGTCGTTTTATCTCCGACACCGCCGGTGGAATGCTTGTCCACTTTGCAGCCCTGGATGGCGGATAAATCGACTTGATCACCTGAATTGGCCATGGCCATCGTCAATTCGACACATTCGCGGTCACACATGCCTTTAAAATAGACCGCCATTAGAAATGCCGTCATCTGATAATCCGGAATTTGGCCGGTTACGAACCCGTTGATGAGAAACCCGATTTCCTTTTGCGACAGTTCCAATCCATCCCTTTTCTTCTTGATTAACTCATAGACGTTCATCGATGATATCCTTTTTGAAACTAATTCCTCCAGGGCGGCCGCATAGCCCTCGACATTGCGGCGGTGGTGGTAAACCATATCGAAATCAACCAGATTTGTGAATATCAGACCGCTTTGATGGTGATATTTGTGCATGGCTGCGATGGTTTTGTCAACTCCGTCCATGTTGTCACGGGTGTGAATTTCTTCGGTCAAACCTTGGTGGTTGAAAATATCACCGATGCCAGAAAAAGATTACCGAGCGTATTTGCGCCTTCATCGTTATAGGCCTGCGCATCCGGCAAACTACCGATCCCGACGCTGTCCAAAACGATTAAAATAACTTTTTTCATGGTGGACATATTAACTGATTTTCAACCGATTGGAAAACTATTTGTTTAGGGCAGAGAGGTTCAGGGTTCTGGTTCAGGGTTCAGAAGTTTCCGCCGCCGTCCGGATGGGCACTAGTAAACTATCTCAATTTGTCTGTTCAATCTTACCTTGACACGTTACCTGCAATTTGCCAGAAATAACCAGAAAGCCGGCAGGCTTGGAGGCTATAAAGCTGAAATGCACCGCCCTTTCGGGCGCTATGGCCGATTGGCACTTAATTTTTTTATTGTTAGCTTCAGGAAAGTCAGGAAACTGGGCGGAGAGAAGGTTAAATTGATCGAATCCTTTAAGCTTTCCAGCTTGCAAGCCTCCTGGCGCCCCAGCCTAAACAATTATTCGGAGGAGCTGATATGGTCCCGCAGAAAAGTCCCAAAATGACAGCTGCAGAAATGGCTCAATATATTGATCACACGCTGCTGAAGCCGGAGGCAACCTCGACGGCATTCGACAAACTTTGTGAGGAAGCCGTCAGGTACGGGTTTAAGGCCGTGTGCGTTAATTCCGGCTGGGTGGCATATGTGGTCAATAAACTTAAAGGAACCGCGATTGCGGTTTGTTCCGTGATCGGCTTCCCGCTGGGCGCAATGCACAGCCTGGGCAAGGCTTTTGAAGCCCGCAAAGCGGTTGAAGACGGAGCCCGGGAATTGGATATGGTAATTAATATTGGTGCCTTGAAGGCCGGAGATTTAAAGGCGGTGCAAGAAGATATCCTGGCCGTGCGCCATGAAGCTGAGCATCCGGTCCTGTTAAAAGTAATCATCGAAACCTGTCTGTTAACCACCGAGGAAAAAGTGAAGGCCTGTGAGATAGCCCAAAACGCCGGCGCTGATTTCGTCAAAACCAGTACGGGTTTTGACGCAGGAGGCGCCACGCTGGAAGATGTGGCCTTGATGCGTAAAACCGTCGACCCCGAAATGGGTGTCAAAGCCAGCGGCGGCATTAAAGATTATGAAACCGCCGCCGCCATGATTGCCGCCGGTGCCACAAGGATCGGCGCCGGGGCAGGGGTGACGATTGTCAACGGGGCTGAAGAACAGCCTTGATTTTCTCTATTGAATTGGAATGTAGTTACTAATTATGGACGTTATATATTTACATTTAATTTCCAGTCCCCTTTGCATGCTGCTTGGCGGGTTGAACCCATATCGGTTACTTCATGATATTCGGCAAAAACAACGATATCTCAGGAATCATCACCAAAATAGTGAGACGAATCATATCCGCACCCCAGAAGGGGAGTATTCCTCTGAATATTTCGCTAACGGGCACTTCCGGAGCAATAGCGTTCAACACAAACACATTCAGGCCCACTGGCGGAGTGATGGCTCCGATTTCCGCCACCATGACGATGATCACACCAAACCAGATCGGATCAAATCCAAAGGTTTTTATAATCGGATAGACAATTGGAATCGTCAAGATAATCATAGATCCAGAATCCATCACACAGCCTAGCAATAGGTACATCAGCAAAATAGCGGTCAGCACGCCATAACGATTAAGTGCCAGATCTGTAATCAGCCGGACTGTCTTTTCCGGAAGCTCTGAGAGTGCCAAAAAATAATTGAAGAGCATCGCACCCACGAAGATGATAATGAGCATCGCCGTGGTTCTTCCGGTGTATAGCAGACAGGCATACAGGATCTTCCAGTTTATCTTTTTCCTCAAGAGAGCCAGCAGAAAAGCCCCAAAAGCCCCCACCGCTCCGGCTTCGGTCGGAGTAAAAAAGCCCAGATAAATGCCTCCCATCACTAAAATGAACAAGGCCAACATCCCGCGGGTTTGCCGCAGCGATGCCATTTTTTCTTTGAGCTTTGTTGCCGGTCCGGGCGGACCCAGTTTTGGATTGAGTCGGACCTGGAGCAAAATGGTAATGACATAGATTATTACCGTGAGTACACCGGGAAGCAGGCCGGCGAGGAAAAGCTTGCCAATGGACTGTTCGGTCAGAATGCCATAGAGAATGAAAACGATGCTTGGCGGAATCAGGATACCAATCGTTCCGCCCGCCGCCAGACTTCCCAATGCCAGTCTTGTACTGTATTGATATTTTTTCATCGCCGGCAGTGCAACTGTGCCCATCGTAGCGGCCGTCGCCACACCGGAGCCGCTCACGGCCGCAAACGCAGCACATCCTCCAACCGTGGCCATGGCCAGCCCTCCCGGGTATTGACCCAGCCATTTATAAGACGTATCATACAACTCTTCGCTCAAGCCCGAGTGAAATGCAAACTGACCCATTAGCAGAAAAAGAGGAACCACGCTGAGAATATATTCGGAACCGACGCCGAAGGGTGTGGTTTCCAATTGGCCAAAGGCGGCATCGACTCCAACGATGTAACACCAACCAGCCAGTCCCACCAGCCCCATGGCAAAAGCAATCGGCATACCGGCGGCCATTAGTATAAATAGTATCATGATGCCCCAAATACCTGCTGTCAGTGAATTCATCTCGATCTCCAACCAGCCGACGGCAACGGCGAACGGAATCCATATGATAACGGAGGCCAGAGCATACATCGGACCGATCCAAATTCCTGCAAAGAGCCGATATACTTTGGCGATGGTTTCGATTAACTGAACCAATAGTACAAGACAAAGTACCCCGCAACCAAAGGCGAGAATGTAATAAAAGGGAAACGTAGGAATAGACAGCAGAAAGGAGGTCTCATTTTCCAGCAGCAACACTCTGGCTCTCAGGATGTTTCGCCAAGTGACCAAGGCAAAAAAACCAAAGCCCAGCAGGAGGGTCAGACTATCGACGAAGGCGCGGGTTCTTTCAGAGAACCTGGCAACCATGAGATCGATGCCGATATGGACTTTTTGTACCGCAGTAGACGCCAAACCCAAATAGACGAGTATCATCATGATAAATTGCACGATCTCATAGGCGCCCATGATGGGTTGATTGCAAACAAGACGCAAAAAAACATCCACCACAATCAATAGCATCATCCCCATGAGAAGTACCACACCGATGCTATTGATGCCACGACTCAAGGTGTAGATGAATTCTTTTATTTTACAGACGGATTTCGTTAAAGTCATTGAGACAAACGCGGATCTGTAAAATTTTATGAATGGTGCGCAGGGCAGCTGCACTCCATCCGTTTAACGTGCGTTGACCAGTTGGGTTTTGAAACGAAATGCTTCCTGAAGCACCGCGTTGCCGGGAAGCCCCTTTGCCTCCATGCGCTTTACCCATTCATCAAATGCGGGTGCTGCAGCATCTTGCCATCTCTGCAGCTCTTCATGTGGCAGCGAATAGACAGCATGACCGGCTTGCTCAAGTTTCTTTAGGACACCTAAGGACGCTTTGTCGGCAATAACCCCACCTATGTCTGCTCCCCAGTACTCACCGGAGAATTCATCGATTACCTTCTGAATTTCCGGTGGCAGCCGATCCCATGTCTTTTGATTCATGGCAAAAAAGAAGACCGGGGCGGAGACTCCGATCCTCGTATGGTATTGGGTAACTTCATTCGCTCTTACGCCCATAAGGGTCAATGGATCGAGAAAGACCCCATCAATGAGACCTGTTTCCAACGACAGGTATATTTCAGGGGCTGGCAAAGGTACTGGCACGCCGCCCCACATTTTGATAATTTTCCCCATCATTGCAGAAGGAGTTCTGATCTTCATTCCCTTCAGATCTTCAAGGGTTTTAACCAGCTTACCATTCACATGAAGATCCATGTTCGGCGGCATGCCCAGCGCAAGCAATTTTACATCCTTAAACTCCGATTTTAGATAGCCCTTATCATAAAGCCTCTGGGCCATGCGACTCCCAATTTCAGCCGAAGGGGAAAGAAAGGGCAGTTCCATCACCGTTGCCAGGGGAAAACGCCCGGGGGTATAACCCAAAAGTCCCCAGGTAATATCGGCTACGCCCCGTGCGGCCATGTCGTACTGAGCCTGTGGTTTGCCCAGCGTGCTACCCGGGTAAAGTTTGATTTTAAGTTTTCCCGCGGAGCGTTTTTCAACCGTCTCGATCCAGGGCTCAAGAACTCTTGTGTTCATGAAGTGTTTCGCAGGCACAAAACTTGACAGTCTCAGGGTGATTGTTTCCTGGGCGTTTGCCGATGTCGAAAGCCCGAGAATAAGACTGGCAATGAAAGCTGCAGCGCATACCCGAAATAATGCTTTGCTCATCTCAATTTCCTCCTTTCGATTAATGAGGTTTCCAAAAGAAAATAGACGGTGACTGGTGTTTCTGGTCCATCGCTGCTAAGTTCCACCCTGATCATTGGTAAGAACTCGTTTTTTGGGAGCTGAATAAGCGAAAATAATGAATTATGTACCGGATTCGGCTCGGCTGCAGCCCGACATAGGAAGACTTACAATGGGCAGAAACGATTAGTATCCAATTAGCGAAGGCGGATATTGTTGTCAAGGGGGAATATATGCGCGGGTGGTGACATTTTTGGCTATTTTGAGTCCGCCAGGGCGGATTTGTCGGCGGTTTAATTTATCTTACCGGTAGGTTACAAGCGGATAATCCGGGTCGATAAACCAATTATCAATCAGATCTCTAAACCATAAGAACCCTGAATTTGCAAAAAACCGATTATCAGGTTATTTCGCCTCCCATGCGAATTTCAGCAGAATCGCTGATTCGAACATGCTTGACTGAGGTTATCACTTTTTTTATGATGCATATCGCACCGGTCATAATGAGCGGCTTGTCATGTCACCAGCCGAATGCAAGGAGGATAACATGGACTACGTCAATTTAGGCCGAACCGGTCTCAAGGTATCACGCATCCGCCTCGGCATGATGACTTACGGAACTTCGCAATGGCGGCCGTGGATACTCGATGAAGCCGATGCGCGGCCCATCGTGCAGCGCGCTGTCGAGCTGGGCATCAACTTCTTCGATACCGCCGACATGTATTCAGCCGGCCCATCGGAGGAGTTGACCGGCAAGTTCCTGCGGGATTTTACCCGCCGGGACGAAGTGGTGATTGCCAGCAAGATCGCTCATATCGAAGAGGCGGTGGCGGCCACCCAGGTCAAGCTTAGCGCCGAAGAGATTCAACTCCTCGGCGAGCCCTACAAGCCGCAACCGGAGCAGCGGCCGGAAATCATTTTAACCGTCAACACCATGCCCGGCCAGCAGCCCGTTTTGTCCAGACGGCGGCCGCTTTTGATGCCCGGGTACGGGTCAAAAAGTTCGGCTCGCGTCAGGATCCGGTTTCAGCCATCAGCCTCAACAGCCTTGCCACGTTGGGTGTCAACCGCGGTGATCGCATTGTCGTTTCGGCCAGCGGAGCGGATGCGCAAAAAGCCCTGGAAGCACTGGCCAAGCTGGTGAATGAACAATTGCAGGCCTATGCCGAAGAAACGGTTCCACCACCCCAACCGGCTGCCGTCACAGCCGATGGTGAGGAAGGCATCGCCGCGGTTGCCCTTTCGGAAGGCATTGCTCTGGGGCCGATTTTCCATTATCGGGCGTCCGCACCGGACGTTCCCCGGCAGCGGGCGGAAAATCCCGACCGGGAATGGGAGGATTTGCTGCACGCCAAAGATAAAACCTGTGAGGCAATCCTGCAACGACGGCGGGCCATGGCACCCGGGCTGGGAAAAACTCGCGCGGCAATATTTGATGCTCATCTTCTAATTGTCCAGGATCCGACCCTGTTGGATCAAACCCGGAGGCGAATTTTCAAAAATGGTGAGAATGCGGCCTGGGCCTGGCAGCAGAGCGTACTGGAGATTGCGGATACCTATCGTGAACTTTCCGATGATTATCTGCGGCAGCGAGCAGACGATGTGGTGGACGTCGGTCGCCAGGTCCTGTTGGATTTGCTCGGTCAAAGCGTTGCGACGGCCATGGAGTTGCCGCACCCGGCTATCCTGGTAGCCGGGGAGCTGAGCCCGACGGATACCGTCATGCTCGATACGGCGCAGGTGCTGGGAATCGTGACCGTTGCCGGTGGACCGGCTTCTGGAGATCCGCGATGCGGCCCATCAGGAGTTGGCAGGTGGTCGATGAAGCCCACCGCCACGGAAAGCCCGTAGCGGTCTGCGGTGAACTTGCGGCGGACCCGGTGGCCGTACCGGTGCTCATCGGGCTCGGGGTTGATGAACTCAGCCTGGCACCGCATGCCATCCCCAACGTAAAAGCGGTCATTCGCAAAGTGGCGCATAACATGGCCGTTGATTTGGTTAAACAGATGCTCGCTGCGGACAAAGCCGGTGCTGCCCGAAGTCTGGCCGTGGATTTTTTAAAAACAAAAATTGGGCTCGATGCTTTGAGCGTTGCGGGTGCCTGATTTAGAAAAGTTTAGCAGAAATCATCAAAAAGAAACGGCCCTAACATATTAAATTATATCATTAAGCCGCTTTGCTAAAGTTTTCCGCATTTTGGCCGATTATTACCATAA
>CACVKW010000012.1 GCA_902749685.1 Olavius sp. associated proteobacterium Delta 1
ACAACATTGCTGTCCAAAATAATTTGAAAATCAAATACTGCCTTTAATAAAAACAGGCAGTTATAAACGGGAAATTAGTGATTTAGAAATCAGGTTGTAC
>CACVKW010000013.1 GCA_902749685.1 Olavius sp. associated proteobacterium Delta 1
AAATTTGAGACCCATTTATTCCGATAATCACTTACTGCTTGTCAATTGATTCTAAAAATACTCCTTCATTTAAAAACATTCAATCCGCATACCTACACCGTGTTGGCCGAAAAGCTTTACCAAATACAAGTACAGGAATCCGGAGATCCCAAAGATTCCCACAGTAATTAGCAAACGGTCTCTGGCATGAGGTTTCATAACAGCAAATATAAAATAGTTTCGGGAATGATCCGCTGATGCACCAAAACGTAAGAACTAACAAGA
>CACVKW010000014.1 GCA_902749685.1 Olavius sp. associated proteobacterium Delta 1
AGCATCAAGTATCAAGCATCCAGCATCTGCCCGGAAAAAGCAACGATCTCAGACATAACGGCCAGGCTAGATGACAAGAATTTATGCAATGTTAGGGTATA
>CACVKW010000015.1 GCA_902749685.1 Olavius sp. associated proteobacterium Delta 1
AAGCTACCAGGTTGAGGTTTATCAGACTGTTAATGCCAAAGGCTATCCCAACAGCGTGGCCTATCAAAACAGCCAGCTTTCTGCGGTCAAACAGTTTTTGCAATTTTTAGTTGATGCCGGCTATATCGTGTCCAATCCGGCCAGGGACATCCAGTATGCCAAACAGCCTCAAAGGCTTCCCAGTGGCATTCTGAGCGCTTCAGAAACCAGAAAAATCCTGCAGGCGCCCGACACCAAAAGTGTGATCGGCTACCGTGACCGCACCATGCTAGAAGTGCTGTATTCCTCGGGGATCCGAAAAACAG
>CACVKW010000016.1 GCA_902749685.1 Olavius sp. associated proteobacterium Delta 1
CAGCCGGATCAGTCGTTTCCGATACCGCACGCGCTATTTTACGGATTCGGGCATCATCGGTTCAAAGGAATTCGTGGCTGAAAATTACCAGCGATTTAGGCATCTATTTCACTCAAAGCA
>CACVKW010000017.1 GCA_902749685.1 Olavius sp. associated proteobacterium Delta 1
AAGGTCAGCCAAATGACTAAGTATCTGAATTTATTAGATCTGGGATGAAAAATCGGGCAAAATGAAGCTGCTTTTTGCCTACAGACCGAAAACAAGAGTATCACCGACTGTAGCCTTTCCACATAACCATATAGGGACAGTACCGTCACGCAGTTTGGAGATCAATGGGCAATTGGAACCCATGTCGTTCAACGGGGCGTGGGCACGGATGGTAGTTGTTTCAGGTTTACCAGTAACTGTAGCACCTGTTGGATTGAGC
>CACVKW010000018.1 GCA_902749685.1 Olavius sp. associated proteobacterium Delta 1
CATTTCTTAAGCACCATATATTGTGCTCCATTTTTTCTTGACGTACAAGGCATATTCCACTATATCTTTATTTCGAAAAAGCAATACCTTATCTTTTTTATCTTTAATAAAATAAGATTAATAGGATATTTATATCTTATGATTATTTAATGAGTTTGGCCTATTATTGAGACGATATGTACCTAAAATTGCTATTGTCTAAAATAGGAAAGATTTATAAATACTAAAATCAATTGAGTATATGAAGGGTGCGTGATGATGAAATTGAATATAGATAGGAGAATGGTAGATTTTCATTCTAGTAGAGAAGAGAATAATAGACAAAATATTACCCCAGAAGCGGATAGTAGTATTAATCCCATTGAAACTTTCTATGAGACAATTGATGGCTTATTTGAGGAATCTAAATTAAAGAACACTAAAGGAGAGCCTTATTACATATTTAAAAACACCGCTACAACAGGTAAGGGTCATTACTTAAATCCTTCACAGGTTTTAAAATTTAAACAAACTATTGAAGATAATGCAGTTAGGAATCCATTCTTGGATCAAATTGGATTGGGTCATTTGTCCCACAGAACAAGAAGCTTATTTCAGGGTTTGGACAAAATTGTTGAAGATACTAAAGCACCAGTGAAAGAGGGTGTTGAGAGGGAGCAACCAGCCAGATATCAAAAATTAAATTCTCTTTTGAATCTTGTAGGATTGGGTAAATTGCTGGATAGAATAAAAAGTTACGTAAATAGTCCAGAAACAGAAGTACCCGGTATTTATCAAAAATTTGGTATTTTAAAACCAGTAACAGCTACATTGACTTCTGTCGCTTTTTTAGGATGCGCTGCAGTAGCTGTTAATCAACCATCAATTTATGATAATCCTGATTTATTAAATAAACATTACTCTCTTGGTGAGATAATTGCAATACAAAAAAACTTCGAAGCTAATCCTTTAGCTTACAGCCAGGATTTTGGTAATTTATTATTGTGGCAGATGTATCAAAAAAGTCCTGAATTTGCATCAGTATTTGCTAAAACTCCGGATCTGAATGATGGTATAACACCAAAAAAAGCTAAGGCAATGGAGAAAATTTTAAAATTAATTACTCCACTTGATATTACTCCTGCTCTTTTTGCTGAAAAAGGCTTTAATAATAAATATCATTGCTGTCCAAAATAAATTGAAAATCAAATACTGCCTTTAATAATAACAGGCAGTTATAAACGCGAAATTGGTGATTTCGAAATCAGGTTA
>CACVKW010000019.1 GCA_902749685.1 Olavius sp. associated proteobacterium Delta 1
CAAGGGCTGCCTTTAGAGATGCTTGAGCTCCGTGAAGCGAAAGTCTCACGCTGAGTTCTTAGGGGGGAAAGAGGCTGAGAGGCCTCTGACCTACCCGATCAGAACACTGAGAAATGCATTGATTGACAGAAGGTAGAAGAGTGGGAGTGTTTTATGTCAAGAGTAGAAAAAAATGACGAACGTGAGCATCGTATTCTGATGGAAATTGTCGTCGATGCATACGGTCCAGAAGAGCAGGCGATGGGGTGGTACTATTACCTTGATGATACCCTTAATTTTCCCTTTTATACAAAATGTATAGCCAAAAGAGTGATATCACCCCTTAAAGTGGGCGATGAAGTCGATGTGATCGGTCTGGCACCAGAAAATGAATGCGAAAATGAGATGTTTGTCATGATGCGTTGGGAAAGGGACGGCTTGGCGGTTCCTTTGATGCAGCTTGAAGTTATTCATGGAGATGATCAAACTCGAGAAGCTGTCGAGGATTGGCGTTATTGGGTTAGCAGAGGGTATCAGTTTGGATAGAGATGTCAGTGTGTTAAAAATATTGGGGGCAAAGTATTTGTAAACCTCGCCCAACTAATCGCTGAACCTGACCGGGATAACTATGCCGATTTACGAAAAGGAAGTACAGGCTCGAAAGTAAGGAGGCCGGCAGGTTAGCTCAAGACGTTATGATTTTACGAAATTAATCACAATGAATGTAAGCCAAGCAAAAACAGAGTTAAGAATATTCCGTTCTTTTGCTGAAGTTTGTGAATTACCAATTGACGTTATGACGATCGAAAAACGAGAACCTCCAGAACCTGATATTTTATGTAAAATAAATGACGGCGGCACAATAACGTTCGAACTAACGGAATTAATAGATCGTGGTTTCGCGAATATGATAGGAAAACAAAACGATACAAAGACAAGGTTAGATAATTACTATTTTGACCTGCCTATGGATATGAAGAAAGATTTCGATTCACTTTATTCAGATGCAATAATATTCATCAATTTTAACAACTCTATATCTATGCGACAGAGGGAGATGCTATTCTCAAATATTTTTAATAATCTCCTTGGGCTCGAATCTGGTTCCGAAGGCAATTTTTTAAAGGACGACCCTCAATACCGTGGTAAATTCAGGTGGATTACTATTTCCAGAGGTGTGAACGGACCCATTTTTGATACTGTTCCAGCAATGTCTATAGGGGATTCAACGACGTCAGTAATCGAATCCAAAATTAATAAGAACTATTTAACAGAATATCCTTTACACCTTCTTGCCTACATTGATTTAAACCCGATGCTCCCTGATCATATTTGGCTTCCAAAGATTGAAAAATTCTTGGCAAATAATTTAAAGAATTCTGATTTTGAAAAAGCATGGATTTTCGATTTTCATAAAAAGGAAATTAGGTGTAGTTTTCCGTGTTAATATTAATTTGAATCATAACCATTACATTAACTCTGAGCGGTAAACTAGGGCGGTTGGCGCTTTAATAAGTTCATCATTCAACTCGCATCTGAAACGGCATCATTTGTTTCCCGCCAGGTTAGGCACACGTTAGCCACCTGTGAGCTAAATTATGAAAATAAACAAACTCCTAATTTTCTTCTTTTTAACAAATCTATTTTTAGTACAAGCTTGTACAAGCATCACTAAATCATTCTCTCAACCAGGAAAATCTCTTCCCCAAAATGATATCGTGGGTAAATGGGCGATGCTCATTCAGACCGATGGTGATCTTACTTCAAACAAAATCTATCTTCAGCTCAATTTTCGGATTGATGGAATTGTTGAATACAAAGGTGATGGGATCTTATATGATGGAAAAAAGGCTGCAATATTTACAATAACCGAAACTAAAAAATGGCATATTAACAATAGCTATTTATATGAAAAGCAGGTGAAATGTTCCTTAACCAAAATTGCAGGAGATCAAGATTTAAAAATCCAGGTTAGAAATATCTATGAAAGTTTCAAAAAAGATAGAGAGAACAGGGAATGGAAGTGGGAAATCGTTGCTATAACAACAGAGGCGCTTACTTTGCAAGCCTGGGATAGCAAAGGGGAGACAGAATTTTTTACGTATTATAAGATTGAATAAGGGCTAACCAAATCGCTTAACCTGACCGGAAAAACTATGCGATTTTACGGAAAGGCCGTGCGGTGTTGAAAGGCATGTGGCCGGCAGGTTAACTCAAATCGTTCGGCGATCAATTCAATTTAAATTAAGAGAATCAATTTACCGCTTGATTTATGTAATCTTGTGCGTTACAGTGTGGCTATGATAAAACATTTTCGTGATAATTGGCTACGGAACTTTTTTGTAGACGACATTCAATCAAAAAAAATACCCGCTGACATTCGTTCACGATTATTTAGGAAGCTACAACTGCTGGATGATGCAACGAGTGATGCTGATTTGAGAAGTCCACCCAGCAATCATTTTGAAAAATTATCTGGCAAACTAAAGGATAAATGTTCCATACGTGTGAATAATCAATGGCGTATTATTTTTATCTGGGATGATGACCGTGGGGAGGCAGATGGCATTTACCTTGATAATCATACATACAAATGAGGTGTAAAATGATTCTAACCAAACGCCAGCCCGTCAGTGTTGGTGAAATGATTACTGAGGAATTTATGGTGCCTTTGGGGATTACTCAAGGGCAACTAGCTTCTGCGATGGGTGTCAGCCGTAGGACGGTAAATGAGCTTTGCACTGGTAAAAGGTCTATCACTGTTGACACTGCATTAATGTTGGCAAAAGTATTCGGAAATACTCCTAATTTCTGGCTTAATTTACAGCAACGAAATGATTTATGGACTGCATTACATTCGCCGAAGCGGATGAAAAAAATTGAACGAGTTAGGCCAATTCGTGAAGCAACAGCTTAGGAGTTTCCCGGATATTCTTCAAAAAGGCAGTGCATAAAAAAAATAGAAGGCGCCGAACAAGGCTAATTCAGCCGACGCAAAAAGCCGCGCGGCTGATTAGCAGCGTTATTCGCGACATGAAGTCGCATAATTGAGTGTATTGAAAGGAGGTTGATACCACCTGAAAGAGTACCTGGCATGTTCCTGCCAGTCCCTACGTGGGCGTGCTGCCGTTGCG
>CACVKW010000020.1 GCA_902749685.1 Olavius sp. associated proteobacterium Delta 1
GCAACTACGCCGTCTATGAGATAATAGATAATAGGGGACGTTTCTCGGATTCTCGGATTTGTCCTCTTCCATAAGCTTCAATCCGTGCTCCTCGACGATTTGCCGTCCTCTCATCGCGGACTCGCTCGCCGTCGAGGAGGCGATTTTCAGTTTTTTCGATATCGAGACCGCGCTCATCCCTAGTTCTCGCGTCCCCCAATAACATAGCACGCTTCGGGCCTGTACCATTCTACGTTGCTTTCCGCCAGTCAATAACTCGTTGAAAGTCAGACCGAATAAACCAAGCACTCGACTCACCAACCAGTCAAAATCATACCCCAGAGCACGGATTCTATACTTTCGATCCAAATTCTCCTGGGCGGCTTTTAATACGGTCTCAACGAAATCCCCCTGGCCCAGGATGCGCTCATCGCCCTTCATCCTGCTCTCGCAGGTGCGCATGGCTCTTAATGCGGACCATCCTCCGGCGCTTCGCACCAACCCACCTCCTGTTAAATCGGGCCGGCGTCCGGCCGCAACGCCTTGCTTTACGA
>CACVKW010000021.1 GCA_902749685.1 Olavius sp. associated proteobacterium Delta 1
TGACGGCGATTGTCACATTAATTATTTTCAAGGTAAGTAAAGAAGGGGGAAGATAAGGACTCATTGCTCAGAAGAAACGAACCATAGCTGGTTGTCTGTATTAACTTCGTTATACTGCAACCAGCTATGGTTCGTTTAATAGCATAAATCCCTTATTTTTTCAATTCTTTTCATACCTTGAAGAACCAAATATAGCTAAAATTCCCAGTCAACGACCGAGCTGTGCCGCAAGTTGCCGCGTCGCGGCTACTTGTCGGAACGAGCGGCTTGTTAGTCGATTCGGGCGACTCACCTCAGCGTCACTTTAGATTTGGCTACATAGCCTGAGCAGCCGTGTTCAATGAGAAAATCTTCAAACGTCTTTAGATTCTGCTTCGATAGCTGTGGACCCAACGTTATTGACTTCACTTTGGTCAAATCGACCTTGACTTCTTGGTATGTTGTAAGCCCAAGCCTGTGAGGACGGTACATCAATCTCGCCTTCGGATCGGTGACTCCCGACAATGAAAGGACCCACCTTACTTCTTTTTCGGGGCTAAATGAGGCGTTCTTAAAACGAACTAGCGTCTGAATGATAGCGGAAACATACTTCTGAATATCGTCATGGCTTTCCAGAAGTCCATTTATTGTTACATCATTAGCCTTCAAGTGCCGGTCTTGGATAATTGCAGTTTTCTTCGCGGAAATGTCGTAAAGACACTCCACCTTCGTAATTCCTTCGTCTTGTATAAAGCCCTCGCCGAATTCGACACATACACCTTGACCAAGATGCGTATATGCTCTCCATTGACTGATATCATCCTTTAAGGTGGATGCGCTAAATGACATCTGAAATCTCAAATATGTCTCGATTGTCGTCTCTATTAATTCCAAGGTCTTCTTGCATTTTTCTGAGCCATACTTCAGCTCTAGCACTTCGGCTAATACCTGGTGAAGATCCATGCCTTCCATTTCATCATTCATGAAGGCAAGGCTACTAAACCACACCTTCCCAGTCTTAACTATGTTGTAAACGGCAGGGATGTTTGTGTAGTGAAAGTACATAGCTCAATAGATCGATCTCGATTCCTTTTGTCGCCTAACATCGCTCTTCAGCGGGCGCGGCTTTTTGCGCTCCGCTGCAAGAGCATGGTTATGCCTTCGCAGGATTTATCATGATTCTTTCGTAATTGAACTTCTTCGAAAACAGAGAATCTATATAGTCTGTTAACAAGGCACAAAATGCGTAATGGGCATGGAACACTTGAGCATTAATGTAAATGGCCTGTCCAGTTTCAAGAATGCTGGACGCGTGTACGATCCTATGGCGGACCTGAGCCAGCTCATCCAGAAAGAGAAGGGGATTCTGAAACTTCTTTCCTTCAAAGTCCATCTCAAAAGAACTGAAGTGATTCCTGATATCGCTGGCTTTGTAGTTTATCCCAAAAACATCTCGCATTTTGCAGAACTTCCCATCCCAATTAGATCCCATCATTATTCCCAAAGATGATTGTAGAAGATCCTCAGAAATTCCAATTTCAGGGTAGGATCGTTCGATAAGTTCAAACAAATACGTTTCCAATGAGCCATAATACATAACAAAGACTTGCCTGCAAAGAACGTCGACACCGTCGGCAAATTGTTTAAGAAATGTTCCGAGCGGCGTGATAACAGACCTGCCATCCGATGATCCCAGCTTGAACGGGGTGTCTGGTTTCAGCCTTTTTTGAGCCGCTATCTGCTCATACTTCATTTTACATTCTTTGAGTGCAAGTTCGGTCGTCATTAGAAAACCTGAAATTTCATTCGCTCTTCTAAACCATGATCTTCTTTGTTCAGTGCATGGGGTTTCTGGAAAGACGAATCCGTCTCCGGCATAAGGATCAGCTATCATGTGCAGGGGATTATCAGAGTCCTTTGACATTGCTCCTCCTGATTAACCATTCATGTTCTTGGGGCATAATATTTGAGTTAAGCGGTATTTTCTGGACCGGAAATTGCCGACACATTAGATGAAAACTGTTTGTGAATGTCTATTGCAATTTCAGGGACAGAAA
>CACVKW010000022.1 GCA_902749685.1 Olavius sp. associated proteobacterium Delta 1
TCCGACAACGGGTTTAAATCGATCAAGAGATCCGCAAAGAAGAAACCGCTTGCCAGGCAGAGCGGTCTGTCTGCGAAACTTTTAAAATTGCTCAAACGGGTCATTGATTTTTACCACACGGCCTTTTGTGAGGATCCGCGAGCCAGGCA
>CACVKW010000023.1 GCA_902749685.1 Olavius sp. associated proteobacterium Delta 1
CGCTTTTATCCTTTTTCTGCTTGCCCTCCGTAGCCCTTGCGGCGAAGGAGGGTCCTCTGATTCCCGGGTGTGTTTTATTGTGGGTTTGTTTGACCTCAACCGGCATCACTTTGGTATAGGTCTGGGTGGTCTTTAAATGCCGATGTCCCAGCAATTGCTGAATGTAGCGGATGTCAGCCCCATTTTGCAAAAGATGGGTGGCGCAGCTTCTGCGGAAGGTATGCGGCGACACTGGTTTTTTGATGCCGGCGCAATTGCGGTATTTGCGCAGGTTTACCCGCAGGTTGGACGCAGTCATGGCAAGCCCGGATTGGTTTAAAAACAGCTTGCGTTCTTTGGGGTTCTTTCTGCCATACCAGGGTCGTATCTTTTCCAGGTATTCCTTGAGATACTTGCGGGCATTTTTTCCCAGGGGAACCACCCGCTGCTTTTTACCTTTGCCTTTGCGGATATAAAGTACCTTGTCTTTAAAGTCGACATGGTAAACCTCCAGGTTGACCAGCTCATCCAATCGGATGCCGGTAGAATACAGCACCTCGATCATGGCCCGATCCCGGATGCCGGTCCTCAAGGACAGGTTGGGTTGTTTAAGAAGCCTTCTGACTTCAGCAACAGTCAGCACCGTGCCGATTTTGCGGTTCCGGCGGCTGGTCTCAACGATGCCTTCAGTGGGATTGATCAGCAGCCGGTGGGTTTGGCAAAGGTATTCAAACAAACGCTTGACGACCCGAAGCTTCAATGCCCTGGTTTCCATGGCCACTGGCTCGGACATAATCTTTTCCTGGTAATCACAGATGACCTGGTGGGTGACCTTTCTCAAATCGGCCATATTAAGGTCCTGGAGATACCGCCGGAACAAATCCAGATCCCTGCTGTAGCTTTCGATGGTGGCTTCAGCATACCCCAGGGATTTGAGCCGCTGCTTGTACTCGGTGATCGTTACAACAAGGTCCATTTCCCAACTCCTTTCCGACTTTGTCTCGCCTGAGCTCGTCGAAGGCCGCATTCCACCTTCCGCATTCGCCCTCCCTCCCCCCTGCTTGTTCTTGCCCCTCAACCACCACGTAGTTAAGTTTTTCTTTTAATTGCAGATAGATAAGTCGATTTCATCAACCCTCGTAGTATCCTCGTAGTGGCTCGATTTACCCTCGTAGTCGGCAAATTGACCTCGTAGTTCATTCATCCTTGTTTTGCTCTTTATCCTTTTTGACCTGTGGGGGCGTAGCCTGGCGAAGCCTCATCAGCTTTTTGATCTCTTCCACCGGGGTCAGGTTCAGATAACACTTGCCGCTGTCCTCGTCCTGGCCGCAGTAGTTCAGCGCATAGGCATATTCTTTTCCCCGGGCGCCGATGCGAACATAGAGATATTCCAATTCCTCGAGCTGCCTGATGTGGGCTCTAATCTGCCAGTCACTCCAGCCGGTGAACTCCCGGATCATGCGGCGGGTAAAATAGATTTCGTCAATGCTGACATTGCCTTTATCTGCTATTTCTTTGACCATCTTGTAAATGGACGAAAGCAGTGTCCTGGAAGGATTTGCCAGCTCGTCCAGACTCTGGCCCAGCACTTCATTGGCCAGCTGGTTGGCTTTGTCGATATCGGCCAAGGTAACTTCGATGTACTGTATCCCTGCGGCGGAACCTTCGGCAGTCTCCCCCTCGACATCGACGGTTTTAACTGTTCGCTGATATTGATACAAAAAGGCAATGGCCCGGATCAGCCCCAAATACTTTTTATGGTCCCTGCGGGTCCTCAGCGACTGATTAGGATAGGAGAGATACTTGGTGAAGGGGTTGACCACCGCCATTGGTTTAAGCAGCCTCTGGGCATTGTGGTGCTTTTTGATGATGCGATCCTGCTTCTTTTTACGGATCAGACCGTCAAGGGTTTCCGCCTCCCGCTGCATCCGGTGAATGGCTTCGGTCATCTTTGTCGACTCATCGATGGTTAAAAACAAAAACCGTGAGGCCGTCTCGCCTTCCAGCTCCGCGGCCGTAGTGGTGATCATCACCGCCACCGGGCCATTAACCGTATATTCCTCGGTTTTCATCTTGCCGGTTCCCGGATCCTTGCCGGTTGCCGCCACCGTAATCATTTTAGAGGATTGAATGTTGCGGATCGAGTAAGCTGCACCCCCCATGCCCATTTCTTCTTCAATGGCAAGGATCTTGTGGACCAGCGAGTCTTCATCCTTGTAAAACAAGGCCTGATCGGTGATCCGCGTGTATTTGACATAATCCTCATCGGGGACCAGGGATAATACGGCATCCTGCAGCGTGGACTTGCCCGCAGCGCTGCGGCTCTGGATCAGCACCGACAAGGGCTCATCCAGCTTGCGGGAGACGGCCGCCAGATAGCCTACCAGCTTATTGGTCTGTTCGCCGGTAACCCCCATGGTCTCCAGATCGGACAGAATCTCAGAGAAGATATCCTCGCTTTTGAGCAACTGGAACGCCGCTTGTTTTTCTGCTTTTGTCAGCTCCTGCCGGGTGGCTTTTTTCTCTTTGGGTTTGTATTCCTCAACCTGGGTCAGGATGCGGCCCAGGTCCTCTTTGATCAGCTCTTCGGCGGCTTCAAACAGATCCGCGCACAGCTTGGCAAACCAGCTCCGGGAACGCGAAGAGTAAAGATCAATGGTGGTCAGCTCAAAGGGCAGGTTGCCCTGCACGTCCTTGGATACCTTGATGGTGGCCTTAAGCTGAGTGTCGCCCCGCTGAATGCCTTTGATTTCATATTGCCGTTCCCCGTAACCCACAATAAAACCATGCTCGGTTTGTTTATAAAGGCTCTGTATCCGCTTGCGCACTTTGTCGGAGTGTTCAAGGGATTTGGGATTGGCTTTTTTGAGAAGCTGCTCGAACTGCTCGGGCGTGTGGCGCCTGAAGAATACATTGACGTCCTTGTTCACGCCTCCGGCGGACCCAAGGGCCGCAAGCTCCACCGGATAGGATGCAATCCCTTTTTCTTTTAACCGCAACGATACCGCCTCGGTGGCTTTACGGCCGGCATCATCGGCATCAAAGACCAGATAGGCTTCTTTAACTTTGCGATTAAAGAAAGAAAGATGATCATCGATCAGACCGTTGACACCGTAAATGGGAACCACATTTTTAAAGCCCTGGTCATACAGAGTTAAGGCATCGATGATGGATTCGGTCAAAAGAATGGACTGGGAACGTTTCACTGCCTGGCGATTGACCAGACCGGTGCGGGATCCCGGAAGATACAAATGCGACACCCCGTTGTCACCTTCGATGTTGCGGCCATAAAGGCTCACAATCGAACCCCGACTGCTGTAAAGCGGGAACACCACACAGTTATAAAAGATCTCATGGCCTTTGGTGTTTAAGATTCCGATCTTTTTAAGCGCTTTGATCACATCCGGGTCTTCGGGTAATATCTCCAGCAAGGTTCCGTTGACATAGCCCACCGCAAAGTCTTTCAATGATTGATTGTCCGTGATTCCCCGATCATTGGTCAGGTAATTGATTCCCCGGTTGTCCTGGGTGAACGTGTGTTGATAATAGGAGACAACACGGCCCAGCAGCTTGCGGTCCTTTACGGTTAAGCCGGTTGGCCCGCTTGCCGGTTTCGCCCGTCGGCTTGTTGGCTTGGATTTCACTATCAGCTGTGAGCTATCAGCTATGAGCTGACTGACTGCCTCCGGGAATGTGACCTTGTCGATGAGCTCTACAAACCGGATCACATCTCCGCCGGCGCCGCAGCCGAAGCATTGCCATAAGTTTTTTGTGGGATTGATGGATAAAGATGGGTTGGTGTCTTCGTGGAAGGGGCAAAGCCCATGATAGCTTTTACCGTTTTTCTTTAACTCGATTCCCCTGGTTCTGACCAGGGCTGCCAGGTCAACGCCGGCCTTGATCGATTCGATCGTCTCTTTTTCTATCATATCTCGTTCCCCCGCTTGCCGCGGCGTAGTCACGCCTCAGGCGTGACGAAGCCGGGCTATCTTTGCGCAAGTTTTCAAAAAGAATGTCTCTTAAACGATTCAGCGACTCCCGGAACTGAACCGGGTTA
>CACVKW010000024.1 GCA_902749685.1 Olavius sp. associated proteobacterium Delta 1
CTTTTTTGTAGTAACACGCCGAATTTCATTCATTCGCGTAAACCCTGATCCTGCGCAGATCTGCGGCAATTCGTGTATTTACATACCGAAAACCCAAGACAGGGTTTGGCCTTTTTTCGTGCTTTGGGCATTAATAGAATTATTTACCCCTTCTTCCCCCAGTCAAATTCCGTTATTTTAGATTTATTATACAGCAAATATCAACTTTTTATCTAGGTAAACAATATTTAGCTTGACAATATTTAGCATGCTAAGTAAAATAGCGAATTAAAATGATACCCTAATTGAGCGAAGCCCAATTAGCAGGTATGGGGTATTGGGTATTGGGTATTGGGTATTGGGTATTGGGTATTGGGTATCAGGTATTGGTTTGGTGGCCTTGCGTAACTCATTCTATATGGCCCTTGCGGGTGATATATTAAAAATCAAACCCATTCCTTAAAACCAATACCCAGTACCAGATACCGAGTACCCACCAATTGAGTTTCACTCA
>CACVKW010000025.1 GCA_902749685.1 Olavius sp. associated proteobacterium Delta 1
GCTTTTTCCGGGCAGATGCTGGATGCTTGATACTTGATGCTGGATATCTAACAGTACACTGTCGGTGAATTTCAACGACATCCAGGATCCAGAAACCAGAATCCAGGATCAGTCAATACTTTCAATGGTCTTCA
>CACVKW010000026.1 GCA_902749685.1 Olavius sp. associated proteobacterium Delta 1
AATCCAACTTCGCTGCTGCAATGAAGACCATTGAAAGTATTGACTGATCCTGGATTCTGGTTTCTGGATACTGGATGTCGTTGAAATTCACCGATAGTGT
>CACVKW010000027.1 GCA_902749685.1 Olavius sp. associated proteobacterium Delta 1
ATACCCGAATCCGTAAAATAGCGCGTGCGATACCTGAAACGATCGCTTTTGCTGAGTTCAAACCCTCTGCGGCGCTCTTTTGCGATAACCTTATCTTCGA
>CACVKW010000028.1 GCA_902749685.1 Olavius sp. associated proteobacterium Delta 1
CGCTTTAACGAATACATTCCATCCAAGCCTTTGATCGGTTTGGGTTTTTTTTCGTGCTTTGAGTGAAATAGATGTCTAAATCGCTGGTAATTTTCAGCCAC
>CACVKW010000029.1 GCA_902749685.1 Olavius sp. associated proteobacterium Delta 1
AGCATCAAGTATCAAGCATCCAGCATCTGCCCGGAAAAAGCAACGATCTCAGACATAACGGCCTGGCTAGATGACAAGAATTTATGCAATGTTAGGGTTTATTGTGATGTAAACCGTCATTCCTGCGAAGGCAGGAATCCAGAAAACCCGGTGCTGCTTAGACTGGATGCCCGCCTTCGCGGGCATGACGAACAAAACACCCTGACCACTCAATTAACCTTCAACCAATCATCCAGTCAACTAACCTGGGGGATGCCACATGAGTAATTCCGGTGAATCTGCGTCTTATTTAGAAGCTGCGGCTGACCCCGGCATGGCTGGATTGTCGGTGAACAGGGTCAAGACGCTGCGGGAATGGATCGAGGGAAAAGCCCCGGACCGAGCGTACGGCTGCATAATTTTACGAAATGGCCGGATCGGCTCCGAGTTTTACGGTGGCGGTTTTACCCCTGACAGCCTGTTTGAAATCGGCAGCATCCGCAAATCATTTAACAGTGCCCTGATCGGCAGCGGCATCAAAGAAGGTAAAATCAGCCTGGATCTTATTGCCGCTGATGTCTGGCCGGAACTATTGGACATCAGTGGTGATCCTGCCGATGCACACATTACTCTCCATCAGCTTGTCAGCGGGGTTTCCGGCTGGTTGACTCCCGAATCGTCCGGAAGTTCTTTCAAGTATAACAATGCCGGGTTCACCGTGGCGGAAAAGGTTGTGGCCCGGATCTATGGGTTTGCCAATGATGAAATCGCCCCGCAGGTTGAAAAACGATTCAAAGGCATCTTAAATGCTCGAAGCTGGCACGTCTATCATTTCACTAAAAAATTCGACAGGCTGGACATCGATAATCCGGGTCCCAAATTAGCGATCGATTCCACCCTGCGCGATCTGATTAAGTGGGGATATCTGTGGCTCAACAACGGTGTCTGGGAAGGACAGGAACTGATTCCACCCGATTATGTGGCCCTGGCGACCCGGCGGGTAAACCCTCAAATTCCCAATTCCCGCTATGGCTACAATTGGTTTGTCAATGTCGGCAAGATGCTTTGGCCGCGGGCACCGGCGGATTCATACGGACATGCCGGATTCGGGACATTCAAATCGTCAAAGACAGACAGTCGGGCCTTTTTGTGGATCTGTCCCAGCCTTGATATGGCGGCCGCCATCGTTGCCGACTTTAAAAAAGCGATGGATGTCGCCGCCGAACTGTCGGTAGACCGCATATCGACCTGCCCTCTGAATGAAGGGCACGACTATGTTTTTGAAATGGACTACATCAAGGCTTATGCCTATGCCGAAGAAACTTTCGGGGCCATTTGCGCCCACAACCCTGCTATCAGAGTCTGCATTGAATATAAGTGGAATGATCCCCGCACTCGCTGTTTTTTCGCATCAGCCGGTGAGACGCTCAGTTTTTGCCAGGCCGTTGGCAACCCGAATCTGGGCGTCACCCTGGACTTTGGACACTCGCTGCAGACCGGCGAGCGTCCGGCCCAGGCCGCAGCTATGCTGGCGCGGTACGGCCGGCTGTTTTATGTACATCTGAACGACAATGATCGCAATTTTGACTGGGACCTGATGCCGGGGGCGTTTCACTTTTGGGAGTTTATTGAATTTTTCTATTATCTTCGCCAACTGGGGTATACGGATGACTGGTATGCCTATGATGTGATGTCCAAAGAAATGGATACGGTGGAAACCTTTATCACAGTTGCGGAGGTAACCCGGAAAATGGAATTTCTGGCTGACAAAATCGATCGTGACCAGATGGACGGTATGCTGACTGAGAGAGATCCGTCTCAGACAATGCGTTATCTGTATCAATCGTTGCTGTAGCGGGAGAGGTTCAGGATTCAGGATCCACTGGATAGTTGATTGGTTGGCTGGTAGACCGGTTTATGGGTTGTTTACCCCAACGTTGCAAAAGCCGGAGGGCTTCAGAGGCAAGGCGTCTGAGGGTGAAGGCGAGCGAGCTACACCCTTCGGGCTCGCTCGCCTGCCCAAC
>CACVKW010000030.1 GCA_902749685.1 Olavius sp. associated proteobacterium Delta 1
TAGACTTTCGATCCAAATTCTCCTGGGCGGCTTTTAATACGGTCTCAACGAAATCCCCCTGGCCCAGGATGCGCTCATCGCCCTTCATCCTGCTCTCGCCTTTGCGCATGGCTCTTAA
>CACVKW010000031.1 GCA_902749685.1 Olavius sp. associated proteobacterium Delta 1
CTGTTTTTGGATTTGGTTGGTCCTAAACCCAATATTTACAGGAGTCCCAGATGGTTTTTCAATTGTTATTTTCTATGCCACGCAAGATTGAGGTATTAATTGATCTGCAGGTTAAGCCGGTGAATTCTTTTCTTTACTCAGAGTTGCTTTTAATATATGAAAAGCCCGGCATAAAGAAATAAACCCGTTCACTGAAGGATTACAAAATGACAACATGCAGCCTGACGTTTCCGCCCCAGATCAATCTGGCCAGTTTGCCGACACCGATGCAGCCGTTGCGGCGTTTGAGTAAAAAACTCGGCGTTGAACTTTATATTAAGCGCGACGATTTAACCGGAGCCGCCCTTTCGGGCAACAAAATTCGTAAATTGGAATTTGTCCTGGCTGATGCCCTGGCACAAAAATCCGATACGGTGATCACCTGCGGGGGCGCCCATTCCAATCATTGCCGGGCAACCGCGATAGCGGCTGCCATGCTGGGCCTCAAATGCCGGCTGCTGTTGCGCACGCCGGATCCCTCAAATCCACCGCCGGCGGAAGGCAATATTCTGCTGGATCGCATGGCCGGGGCTGAAATTGTCTGGATTACAGCGGACGATTACAAAAAGAGGGATGAATTAATGGCGCATGAAGCCGCTGCTCTGCAGGAGTCCGGACGAAAACCCTACACCATACCCGAAGGTGCATCCACGGCGCTGGGTGCCCTGGGATATGTTCGCGCTACGGAAGAACTGGTTAATGACATTACCAACACGATGGGCGGAGCCCACCAGCCCTGCACCGTAATCAGTGCGGCGGGCTCCGGCGGAACCAGTGCCGGATTGATCCTGGGGGCTAAAATTTTCGATATGAACGTGCGGATTGTCAGTATCAATGTTTGTGACGATCATGACTATTTTATTCGTGAAATAGGCACTATCTGCGAAAACGCTATCGCCGACTATCATCTCGATATTGATTTTGACCGGTACCGCGACATTGAAATCATCGATGGATATGTCGGCCGCGGCTATACGTTGTCCCAACCCGAAGAGCTGATGCTTTTAAAGGAAGTGGCGCAAACTGAAGGGATATTTTTAGACCCGGTCTACACCGGCAAAGCATTTTACGGGATGGTTGAGGAGTTAAAGCGTGACCCGAAATGTTTCGGGGAGCGTATCATATTTATCCATACCGGCGGGATTTTCGGATTATTTCAAATGGCTGATGAGTTGGAGCCGCATTTATAGATACTTGCTGGATCCTGGATGCTTTAAAGGTTTCAGGTGTTCCGTCAAGGCCGACCGCTGGCGGTGAAGCGGCCAGTTTGATCGATAAAAGAAACTGAGAAAAAGCGAATATCGAATATCGAATCATGAATATCGAATGTCGAAGTAAGGCATTCTGTCTTTTAAAAAAAGCGACTGAGCGAAGCGAAACCAACCTTCGAAATTCTGCGGTTCTGCGGTTCGCCTTTTAACTTTTTGAAGTATCATACGAGAAGTGAGGTCGAAGATATAGGGTTTAATGGCTTAGGTTAAAGGTTATAGGCTAAAGGCTAAAGGACAAAGGATAAATAAAGGTCGAATTCAAGCTCCGCTTTCGTCTGACTCCCGAAACCAATAACAATTAACTATGAGATTTTATTGTTTCTGTCATCAGTCATCTGTAATCTGTCATCTGACCTCCGACCTCTGTCATCTGAAAGCAAAACAGGAGGGAAACCATGGGTCAAGAACTGGCCGGTTGCGCACGCTGCCCGATTCAAACCAAGGATCGGTTGTGTCAGACAGAGAACGGCAAATCGCCGTCTTTTTGTCCGACGAATAATTACCCGGCAGCAGTTGACGCTGCTGCAGAGGAATTAAAAAAGCCTGAAATTCTGGAGTTTGCCAGACAGGCTTCTATCCAGGAGGCTGAAGGATATGCAAATAAGGAGATCGGTTATGAGCAAGTCAAGCCTATCAAACCGCGTATCCAGGAGACCATCGAGTTTGCCCAGCGCATGAAATACAAGCGCCTGGGATTGGCTTTCTGCCTGGGGCTGCGGCCGGAAGCTAAAATCGTTGAGAAATTATTTGCTTCCCAGGGCTTTGATGTGGTTTCAGCGCTGTGCAAAATGGGGCGCACACCCAAAGAGGACATCGGGGTTCGCGACGATCAGAAAATTAACATCGGCTGTTTTGAATCCATGTGCAACCCGATTGCCCAGGCCTATGTGATGAACGAAGAAAAGACCGAATTCAATATCGTCATAGGGCTATGCGTGGGGCATGATTCACTGTTTCTTAAATATGCCGATGCACCGTGCACGGTCCTGGCGGCTAAAGACCGACTGCTGGGGCATAATCCGCTGGCCGCGGTTTATACCATAGATACGTATTATCGATCACTCAAGTAGAACCACAGTTGAACGTCTCGGAATTTATACAACCTACTTGTTAATTGTTATTCGTCATTAGAAACGGCTAAAAAAAGCTGCAGTTCAAACTTCATCCCAGCAGCGCAGGCCTGCGATTTTTTTAAAATGGCTGTCATAGGTGATTAGGGTCGATCCGGTTTCGAGTGTATGCGCGGCAATCCACACATCATTGATGGGCAATGGGGTACCGGCTTCTTTAAGATCTTGTTTCATCATACCAAAAACTTTTGCAGTTTCAGATGTGGCATTTAGAATTTTGACCGTGGGTTTGAGTATAAAGTTATTTAGAGCATCCTTGTTGCCGCGTTCTTTTGTACCGCCCGCAAATCCGGCATATAATTCACCAAGAACGAAAATCGACATATATACTATCTCTGCCGTTCCTATGACATCGAGCACATCTTCTTCACCCGCTAAAAGCCGTGTATAAGCATTCGTATCAATTACAATATTTTTCACTTCCAATCCTCATGATTGATTTTTCTTAGATCTTTTGTATGATCTTCAAATTCTGCGAGCTCGGAATCCGACCAGATACCACAAAATTCTTCGAAATCACTTCGATTTATGCCTTTTTTTCGTGGCTTCACACCGAGCGATTCTTCAAGTAATTTTTTAACAGTTTTGTTGATACTCAATCCCTCTAACTGAGCCCTGGATTTTATGAGTTCAGCGAGTGGATCATCAATGCCGTGAATCGTAATTGATTTCATTATACCTCCAATATGTTCTATTTGTGAACCATTGAATGGTTCAATATTATACAAAATAGTTCATTTCCAGTAAAAAATCAACCTGGAAGCTTATTTACTGGTCATTTTACAGGAAATTCGGATTTATTCTTGACAGTATATTCACCTAATGTTATTAGGTATATTGTAATAATTACTTGATATATTTTTTATTCATAAAAATAACAAGTAGATATAAACCTAACAGAAATTATTAAATTCTAATATTACAAAATATTATTACAAAACATTTTGTAAATTCAAAAATTTTTAATTGATTCACCTTGTTTTAATCCCTATTCTCCAAACTTCAAAACGACATTCGAAATAGTATTTAGAGCAATAACAATATATTAAGTAGTATATTGACTTATACGCCAAGAGCTTACCGAATGACTATCGGTCAAAAAAAATGACCAAAAATATCTCCAAAGAACACACCCGCGAACGCATTATCAACTCTGCCAAAAAGCTTTTTGCCGAGCAGGGATACCAGAAAACCACCATTGTTGATATATCAAGGCGCGCGGGACTCTCCGAAGCCGCACTTTACGAATATTTTCAAGGCAAAGAAGCCCTGCTGCTGACGATCCCGGATCTCTGGATATCCGAGTTGGTGCGGGATCTGGATGAACAGTTATTTGGCGTTAAAGGTGCAGTCAACAAGTTGCGCAAGTATTTGTGGTGGTATATGCGCCGGGTTGAGCAATCTCCGCTGGATGCCAAGATCGTCTATTTATTTCTTAAAACCAACGCCAATTTTTTAAACACCGAAGTTTATTCCAACGTAAAAAATTTCTATGCCTATTTAGTCGACATATTCGAGGAAGGCCGCAAGACCGGAGAAATGAAGGCGGACCTCAATTCCCGTGCGGCAAGGGATATATTTGTGGGGACAATGGACCATGTCATCAGCCGCTGGCTGCTAAAAGATATGTCATATTCGCTGTTTGATAATCTGGAAAGCATTTTTGAGCTTATGGTAGGAGCTTTTAAGGCAAATCACTGAATTTAATAGGAGGGTGTAATTATGGCAAAAACTTTATTTGAATGGGATTATTCGGAGTACCCGGGCGCCAAAAGGTACCCGCACCTGTTCAAGCCGATACAGATCGGTAATATCCTGGTGCCGAACCGCATCAAATATGCGGCTACCGAGGAAAATCTGAACGGGCTCGACGGCTTCATCACCGATTCCGGTGTGGCTTACATGCGGCAGCGGGCCAAGGGTGTCGTGGGCGGACTGTGCTTTATGCAGGGAGTCTACATGGATGAAGCCGGCAAGGGGCAAGGCTATGTCGGCCAGGCCGCTGCCTGGGACGATAAATTCATTCCGGGATTAAAGCGTATTGCCGATGCAATCCACGAGGAACGGGCCGTTGCCGGCTTTCAGTTAATGGATTGCGGTCGGGTCGGTGCGGTGGAAGCCGAATCGGGCCATGGTCCTTCGACCGTGCCCCAGCGGCTTAGAATTTTCAAACCCATGTATGAAATGACCGTTGCCGAAATCAAAGAGATGGTCCAGCAGCACGTTGATGCGGCCAAAAGAGGAATAGAAGCCGGCTTTGATGTGATGGAGATTTCGGGCATCGTCGGCTACTTGATCTCCAATTTTATTTCCAGTTATACCAACCGCCGCACGGATGAATATGGCGGAGACATCCGGGGCAGAATGCAGGCCGTGGTTGAGGTCATCCAGGGCGTTAAGGCCGTTTGCCCGCCGGATATGCCGGTCGGTATCCGCCTGTGCCTGGAAGAACTGCTGGACGACGTGCGCGGTAATACCCCTGAAGAATCGATCGAGTCATACAAAATCGCCGAAGAAGCCGGGGTAGACTATATCAGCTGCACTTTAGGCTGGCAGGAATCCATCTATCCGGTTATCAGCCGCGACATCCCCATGGGCAACTGGGTTCATCTGGCCAAACGGGCCAAGGAACATGTCAATATCCCGATTCAGATGGCCTACCGTTTGTTTAAACCCGGACTGCCCAACGAGAAAACCGGCGCCGGTGAGCTGGATATTTGGGAAATCTGCCGTTCGATGATTGCCGACCCATTGATGCCCAAAAAAGTGCTGGAAGGCAGAGAGGACGAAATTCGTCACTGTGTGGCCTGCAACCTTTGCCTGGCGCGCCTGTTCAGGGACGCGCCCATGACCTGCTACATCAATCCGGTCTGCGCCCATGAAGCCAATCCGGAATTTGCCGATCCGCAGCCGGCGGAAGAAGAAAAAGAGATCATGATCGTCGGTGCCGGACCGGCCGGACTGGAATGTGCCTATATGGCTGCCCGGCGAGGTCATGAGGTGCATGTTTATGACAAACGCGATGTTATCGGCGGGACCCTGAATGAGGCCAGGAACGCACCTTATGGGGATGATGAACTGTGGACCTGTATCGAGTACCAGAAGGTGATGTGTGAAAAAGCCGGGGTCGAGTTTCATCTCGGAACCGAGGTGACGGAAGCGTTGATTGAAGAAGAGATGCCGGACTCCGTGGTGCTGGCGACCGGTCCGGTTTATTCGAACCTCGAGGGTGTCGGTGCTGATTCCGCAAAAGTTGTCAGCCTGGCGGATGTCATGGGCGGCCAGGCCGATGTCGGTGAGAAGGTCGTGGTCTGGGGCAACCGCAAGCCCGGTATCGGCAGTGCGCTGTTCCTGGCCAAACAGGGCAAAAAAGTCACCCTGGTCGGGAAAGACAAGAGTGCCGGCTTTGATGTCAATCCCTCATTTAAATGGCGTTATATGATTTATATGCGACAAAACGGCATTACGGTTTACAATGATTGCGATGTCGTGGAAGTGTCCGACGATGGTATTGTTGTAAAAACTTACGACGGATATCAGTGGCCGATTAAATGTGATACGATTGTTTTGAGCCAAAGAGAGCCGAATGAGAGTTTGAAAAAAGCGGTTCAATCCGAAGGAATCGAAATGTTTGTCATTGGTGATGCACTGATTCCACGTAACCTTTCCAGCGCGATCCACGACGGCTACCGTATCGGGATCCGAATCTAAAAAGGAGGTATACCATGCCAGTTGATGCCGAGAAAGAAATAACGAAACTGTGGCGGGCGATGCACAGCGCCCAGAATGAAATCGGAAAAACATATTATCGGTGGCGGCAGGTTGCCGTGGAATTTGCCGGCGAAGGTGTAAAACCGCTGGATGTTGCCCTGAGAGCGGCCGAGGTCTTTGGCAGAGATATCGGCAAAAGCATTCTTCCCAGAATGAATTGGTTGAAAGGCGAACAAGGCTTTATGATGATTCTGGGTAAAACGCTGGCCGGTCTTTGGATTAATGACGGCGGCTCGGCGACGCTTGAAAAAGGGGAATCCGAGGGTGAAATTTTGATCAAATGTTCGCGGGATCCCTGGCCGTCCTGGGCCAAGGAATTCGGCGTTCCCATGGAGGAAGTCGCCTTGAGCCGGGAGCGGATGTACCAGGCTATTTTAGAGGATGTCAGTGTGTTTATGAACATTCCTTTGAAAATAGAGATGCAAAAGGCCATTGCCCGGGGACAAGGCGAGACCGTCATGCGACTCTATAAAGCACAATGATGGGAGAAAAAAGTTATTAGTTATTTGTTAATTGCTTAAGCGGTTATCTATCCATTTAACTATATTTCAATTGGAAGGATAATAAGATGCGATCCATCAATTCCAATAACAAATAACTTAAGTCTCAAGTTATGCGATATTCCCTAACTTGCGGTAGAAAAGCTCAAAATCATTTAATACCAATAATAGGAGTATAAAGAATATGGCTGCTCAAATTGATTTAGATAAATGCGGCATGTGTGGCGGTTTTACTGAACCTTTGTGTGTCGAGATATGTCCCGATGAAGCCATACGGGTTCAGGACGGCCGGCCGGTTGTCACCGAGTTTTTGTGTGAGGATTGCAATGAGTGCGGGTGTGTCTGTCCGGATCATGCGATTACAGTGCCGCTGGAGAAGGTTACATTCTAGTAAAAGTCCGGATTAAGAAGCTGATTTCTGTTTTCTGCACTTAAAGGAGGGTAAAAGATGAAAGTGAACAAAGTCGACCATATCTGCATTGCGGTCAAAAATTTGGATGAAGCACGAAAAGTCTGGGAGCCGGTATTGGGGAAAGAGAGACCGGATGACGAATACATCGATGAGCCTGAGAAAATTAAGGTTGCCAGATACTGGGTTGGCGAGATTGGATTTGAGTTGATGGAATCCACGACGCCCGATGGCGATGTCGCCAGATTCATTGAAAAAAGAGGCGAAGGGATCATGTTGCTTAGTTTAAATGTCGACAATACCCGCGAGGCCATGGCGGATTTAAAGCAACAGGACTATCCGTTTATCGGAGGCGCCCGTCCTTTCAGGGATTGCGAGTTTACTTTTGTGCATCCCAATAAGATGAACGGCGTTCTCCTGGAACTTATCGACTATAAGTGGAAAGAGTTTGACGATCGATAGCCAGTGACACAGTATTTTTCGTGGCTAAAAGCCACTCCCACAATTCCTCTATCACACTTCTGTAGCTATCTGGTGGGAGCGGCTTTTAGCCGCGATTATCCGCGCGTTATTTTGGATAGGAATTCTGACGTATCCAACGCGCAATTCGTGACCCGCAACTCGAAGCGCGCATCCCGGTGGTGCCCGGAACCGGCTTTAACGGGCCCGGCTATTTTCGAATTGCGTTTTGTGTGGACGCCGCTTCGCTTCGTCTTTTTTAAGATCGAAAAAATGCCTTTTAAAACCTTTGAACCCTTGTATCCTGAGTCCCGCTTGTGGGGTCGAAGCCGACAGGCGAATTCCCAAACCTTGAACCTGGAATCGAAAAGGAAAACAAATGGGCAAAGTATTAAGAGACTATGAAGTATATCTGGTTTATGTGGATTCAGACCGCTGTGATTCCTGTGAAGAATGCGTGCTGATGTGTCCGACGGATGTTTTCGAGATGCCGCATAAAGCAATTCCCGTCAGGCCGCAAAATTGCCTGGGCTGTCTGACCTGTACGGCGTTGTGTAAATCGGATGCGATTATCATAACCGAAATATGAAACCGATTTCAAACGCCCATCTGATGCCCGATGACCGCGTTGCGAGCGGCAGAAAAACACTGACCGTGATAGCTGATAGCTCAAAGCTGAAAGCTCAAAGTCATTGGATAGAGTCAATTTTATTAGAACGGCTGTAAACCTTATTTTTAGGCAATTTAGGCATTTTCAAATTTTAGGCATTTTATTTGGGTGATATCATGAGTGATTCAATACTGGTGATCGGTGGTGGAATTGCCGGAATTAACTGCGCCATGAATGCTGCCAAGTATGGCACTAAAGTTTATTTGGTCGACGATACCGCCAGCATCGGCGGCATGATGGCCAGACTGGATAAGACCTTTCCGACCAATGATTGCTCCATCTGCATCGAAGCTCCTCAAATGTACGAAGTCGACAATCATGAAAATATAGAAATATTGACCAACACCGATGTTCGCAAGGTCAAAAAAGCCAACGGCACGTTTAAAGTCAAGTTGGCCAGAAAGCCGATGTATGTTGACGAGGAAAAATGCACCGGGTGCGGGGCCTGTGTAGAGGCATGCCCGGTAAGTGTGCCAGATGAAATGGACGGCAAAATCGGCGGACAGCGAAAGCTGGTTTCCATGGCTTTTCCCCAGGCAGTCCCCAATGTCGTGAAAGTGGATCCGAGCTGCAGATTTGGCGAGATGCGCAAGGAAGGGGCCTGCATCGGAGACTGCGCTGTTGATTGCAGTCAGTGCCGCGAATGTCCGATTGCGCTGTGTGTCAAGGCCTGTGAGAAGGAAGGTAAAAAGGCAATAGTTCTGTGGCAGTCGAACAAGAACGTGAGCCTTGAGGTTAAAAGCATTGTTGTCGCTACCGGAATCAAAAATGCGCCGCCGGCCGGCGACCTGCTCGGATACGATGTTTACGAAAATGTCATCTCCAATACCGAGTTTGAAAGGCTCATGAATGCCGGTGGGCCGACGTCCGGGGAAATCATCAGACCTTCGGATCAAAAGCATCCTAAAAAAATTGCCTGGATACAGTGTGCCGGACGCGGTCTGGCTGAGGGCAAAGGAACACCGTATTGCTCCAAAATTTGCTGCATGATTTCAGCCAAGCAAACGATCATCACCAAGGAACACGATGAGTCAGTGGAAACAACGATTTTTTATAATGACCTGAAAGCATACGGCAAGGGATTCTGGGATTTTTACCGCAAGGCCAATGAAAACGGCGTTCGCTATGTCAGGGGACGACCCTATGAAGTGTTCGAAGATCCTGAAACCAGAAATTTAACTTTAAAATATGAAAATCTGGACACCGGCGAGTTGGGCAAATATGAGGTCGAAATGCTGGTGCTTGCCACGGGCGTCATGGCCAATGACCGCAACCAGCGCCTGGCCAAGACGCTGAAGATCGAGCTGGATGAGCTGGGCTATTTTAAAGAAAAAGATCCGCTGCTGTCACCGCTGGAGACCAAGGTCAACGGCATCTACCTTTGCGGCGGCGCCACCGGGCCGATCGATATTGCAGAGTCGGTGGCCCAGGCCACTGCGGCCAGCATGAAAGCGGTTTTAGTTTGAATATTGTAGATTGAAAATTGAAGATTGCAGGAAGTCGCTTCGCTCCGTCTAATTGATGTGCTTGTAAATGATCCGCCTGAGGCGAACCTTAAATATTCAGTTTTCAGTCTTCAATCTTCAATATTATCAGGTTAGGAAAATATCATGGATGACGAAGAGATAAGAATCGGCGTTTTCGTATGTGATTGCGGGACGAATATAGCCGGGGTGGTAAACGTTCCGCAACTGGTTGATTATGCCATGACGCTGGAAAATGTGGTCTTTGCCGATGAGGGCCGATGGTCCTGCTCGGTTGACTATCTGAGCCGCATGAAGGAATTGATTCAGGATAACCGGCTTAACCGGATAGTCATATCCGCCTGCACCCCCAGGACCCATGAGCCGCTTTTTAAGCGCACCGCCAAAGAAGCCGGGGTAAATCCTTATCTGCTTGAGTTTGTGAGTATCCGTGAACAGGTCTCCTGGGTGCATATGAAGGAGCCGGACATCGCCACCGATAAAGCCAAGGATCTGATAAAAATGGGCGTGGCCAAGGCCGCTTTGCTGGAAGAGGGACAGGAGATCAGACTCCCGGTGAAAACCGATTGCCTGATTATCGGCGGGGGCATGGCCGGAATGAATGCGGCCCTGAGCGTGGCGAATCAGGGATTTAATGCGAATCTCGTGGAAAAAGAATCCCGGCTGGGCGGTATTTTAAATCAGATCTGCTTCGTATCCCATGACAACCACAAAACTCCGGCGGTTAAAGTGATTCAGGCCAAGGTGAATGAGGTCGAATCAAATCCCAACATTAATGTATATACCGATACCGATATCGAAGCGGTAGACGGGTATATCGGAAATTATAAGGTTAAACTGAAGACCAATGGGGATGGTTCCACGGAGGAGCTCGATATCTCCACCGTCATCGTGGCGACGGGAATGGCTGAGCTCGAACCGGAGGGCCAGTTTGAATACGGCAATGACTCCAGGGTGATTACCCAGCTTCAGCTGGACAGCAAATTGAAAGACAAGCAGGTTGGCGATGTTAAAGATGTCGTCATGATCAGCTGTGTCAATTCAAAGAATGAACAGCGGGGCTGTTGCAGCGTTGGCTGTCATGCTTCGGTCAAAAACGCCGTGGCCCTGAAACATCTGCGCCAGGATGCCAATGTTCATATTTTATACCGCGATATGAGTTTGATCAAGGAAGAGGGCACTGCCCAGCAGGCAGCCAAGCGGCTGGGCGTGAAATTTTTGCGCTTTCCGGACGATCGTTACCCCGAGGTCGTCAAAGACAATGGAGACCTGGTTGTTAAAGTCTATGATCTTTTGCTGGGCAGAGAAATTAATGTTCCGGCCGACCTGCTGGTATTAACGACCGCTTTCAAAGGCAATGAGACGGTCGAACAGATCAAGGGGCATTTAAAAGTATCCGGCAATCCGGATGGCTTCTTTCAGGAATCCCATGTCAAACTCGGTCCACTGGAATTTGCCACCGATGGTGTTTCCCTGGCCGGCTGTGCCAAGGCGCCCATGACTTTTAAAGAAAGCTGTGAAGAGGGGATCGGGGCGGCCATGAAAGCATCCATTCCCATGAAAAAAGGCTACATCGAAGCCGAAGGCATTGTGGCCGACATCGACCTGCCGGATTGTACACAGTGCGGGCTGTGTTCCAAGCGTTGTCCTTACAACGCCATTGAAGTTGACGAAGAAAAAAACCCCGAGGTGATCAAGGCGCTATGCAAGGGTTGCGGTCTGTGTGCTGCGGATTGCCCTCAGGAGTGCATCAGCATCGTGCATTATTCCGACGAGCAGGTATTTGCCCAGGTGGAGGCAGCTCTGGAAGCGAAACCCGAGAAAAAAATCGTTGCCTTTGTCTGTCACTGGTGCGCCCTGGGCGGCGTGGACATGGCCGGGGTCAGTCGACTGCAATATCCCTCCAACGCACGGCTTATTCGAGTGATGTGTTCCGCAAGGGTATCCATGAAAATGATGCAGCGCCCTTTTGAATTAGGGGCTGCCGGTGTCTTGGTGGCCGGGTGTGAGTTCCCAACCTGTCATTACATCACCGGAAATTATGCAGCCGAAAAGCGGGTCAACCGGAGCAAGAAAAAAATTGCCAAGGCCGGTTTCGACCCGGAAAAATTGTGGAATATCTGGTGCTCGGCGGCCGATGGGCCCAAATTTGCCAATACCATGCGAGACATGACGCGCGAGCTGGGGTTGGGATGATTTGGTGATTAGGTATTGGTAATTGGGTATTGGTAACTAATTAATAATTTTTCACTGATTGATGAAGCCTGTCCTGGAAAAAGGTTTTTGACCATGAGTGATAATCTGAAATTTGCGGAAAAATTCAACGACATCGAAATGTTCAGATACTGTGAACAGTGCGGACGCTGCAGTTCGGCCTGCCCCATCACCGGTGTCAACGGATTTAATATACGACGGTTGATCCGGCATGTAGAGTTGGATCTAATCGATGAGATTGCCGCATCCCCCATGCCCTGGTTTTGTGCGACCTGCGGACGGTGTGAGGATGCCTGCCCCAACGGTATAAAAATTCTGGATATCACCAGGACTTTACGCAGTGTTGGTCCCGAGGAGCTGGCTCCCGATAAACCGCTGTGCGTCAGTGCCTGTCCGGCCGCCATTGATATCCCCGGCTATCTCAGATTTATTGCGCAGGGTAAAATGGAGGAAGCCTGCAAACTGATCATTGAAAAAGCGCCTTTTCCCGGAATCCTGGGCCGGGTCTGCACCCACCCCTGTGAAACCGCCTGCAAAAGAGGTGAAGTCAATCAGTCCATTTCCATTTGTGCTGCTAAACGTTATGCGGCTGACAAAGCGGGTGATCTGTCAGAATGGATGTCAGAAACCGCACCCGAAAGCGGGCACAAAGTCGCGGTGATCGGCGCCGGCCCGGCCGGTTTATCGGCTGCCTTCTATCTCAGAAAAAAGGGCCATCAGGTCACGATCTTTGAAGCGAGGCCCAAAGCGGGCGGGATGATGCGCTATGGCATACCGTATTACCGCCTGCCGGAGGAGGTTCTCGACAAAGAGATAGACCTTATTTTAAGCACCGGAATCGAACTGAAGCCAAATCAGAAGCTGGGAGTTGATTATGAAATCGAGCAATTAAAAAACGACGGATTTCAGGCCGTTTTCATTGCCGTCGGTGCCCAGCTATCCCGCAGAATCGAACTGGAAGGCTCCGATCTGGCAGATGTTCACTGGGGCGTTGAATTTCTGGCATCGATGGCAGAGGGCCAGGATGTGCCGGTTAAAGATCGGGTTGTGGTTATCGGAGGCGGTAATGTGGCGGTGGATGTGGCGCTCACGGCCCTGCGCCTTGGCGCCCTGAAGGTAACCCTGGCATGTCTGGAAAGCGAAGCGGAAATGCCGGCCAACCCCTGGGAGATCGAACAGGCCCGGCAAGAAGGGGTCGAGATGCTGTACTCCTGGGGACCGGATAAAATTGTGGCGAATGACGGGAAGGTGTCCGGTTTAGAGCTCGTGCGCTGTTCTTCGGTTTTTGACGACCGGGGTAATTTCTGTCCTTATTTCGATGACGCCAAAACCGCGATCGAGGCGGATCAGGTTATTATCGCCATCGGTCAGGCCAGCGAGACGGCTTTTTGCCAGGATTTTTGTTTCCTGGATGATCAACTTTCGCTGCCGGTAGAAAAGGGCCTGATTGAAATTAATAAAGAGACCCAGGAAACCGAAATGAAAGGCGTCTTTGCCGGCGGTGACGCAGCCAATGGCCCGGCAACGGTGATTGAAGCCATTGCCGCCGGCCGCCGGGCAGCAATTTCAATTGATAAACACCTAGGCGGAAACGGTAAAATAGAATTCGGAAGTCGGAATGCGGAAGTCGGAAAAGAGGCAAGTCGGAATGCGGAAGTCGGAAAAGAGGCAAGTCGGAATGCGGAAGTCGGAAAAGAGGTAAGTGGGAATGATTTGAATTCGGAAGTCGGAATGCGGAAGTCGGAAAGAAAAGAAAAAGACGAAAATTCGAAAGTGGGAATTGATGAGTGTGGGAATGGTTATGATGGTAAACGGGAAAGCGGATTTGCGGAATTGAAAAAAGTTGAGGTGCCGACCCTGCCTGTTTCAGAGCGAAATAATGGTTTTGCCGAAGTCGAACTATGTTTCGGGGACGAACAGGCAAAAGCAGAAACCTACCGCTGCCTGCAGTGTGACCTTGAAATTTGTCTGGCAAAGGAGAATCAAGCCGCAAAACCGATCTAACATGAGAAAATAAAATTGATGGAATTTTAGTGCATCAGCCCGGCAACCAATGTCCCGAAAAATTTTATTTTCTCCAATTCAAGACCCGTCCAGATCATCCCCGCAATCCAGCCCAAAAATATGGTGAGTTGTATTAGTTTTCGCATAACATGAATTAGCATGAGCAAAAAGCATGCTAATTCTTGGTGTTGACATGATTTTTTGATTTTGCTGCGAATACAAATACTTACCTTACCTGACAGATTTAGCCCCCATATTTATTGGGAAAATTATTAGCCAAAACCTTGAAATCGATTTCCCAATGTGAAAAATTTGTAATTGTTCCCTTAATCCCCAAATCACCCCAATCCCCCATTTCAGAGTTAATTGCGGAACTATCCCTCAAAAAAAGCTAACCGTTGTTGTCGCAGGATAATTTCATTTTCAATCGTGAAAAACTCGTGCATAAGTGACTGTAAAACCGGACAGGGCCGGATGTTTAAATATCGCCTTAACAAGATAGAATCGCAATGGGTTTTTACTGACATACTCATTGCTGTCCGGTTTAACATTCACTAATGCTCTCAGACAGGTTCACGGTTGAAAATGAAACCATCCTGCTAATTGGTGAAAAAAAAGAGAACCTCTTTTTGCGGGATAGGCCCGGTTAATTGCGAGGTCTGAACTGGTTCGTCCCAGCGAACTTATCGATATTATAGCGCTCAGCTCGACCTTGAACCAGGTCAAGTTTGCGTTTCAGACGCTGATAGGCGGCGGCGTTTTTCTCTTGGTTTAGTTTTTCCAACCGCTGATTATGGAGTTTTGTAAGGGCCCGGGAAATAGGGGAATCAAAGGGAATGTGATGAATCCATTTTTCCCAACTTTCTTCTATCTCTTCCCGACTTTCGCCATAATTATCCGAGTTAAGCAATATTAAATTAGCCACGGCCAATTCCGGAAATCCGAATTTGTCCAAATACAGTTTGCCTTTGGAATCATAAAAAAAGCCTTGGTCTTCGGAAAATGTCTCTTTTCTATTCCATACTGAAGGACCAACTGGTCCATTGGTAAACTTTCATGTACATCCTGATATGGCTTCGGACAATTGCCGGATGGCGGCTTGAGTGTTTCCTATTTTTAAATTCGCCAGGCCGGCATAGAATGAATTGCCACTTTCATTATGAGTGATCAGCTGATCGATACCCGGTTCAAATTCGCCGCGCGCCAGATGAATCATTCCCATCTGTGACTGCATTGCAGGGCTAATTTGCCCCTTTTCGTCGATCCGGGTCAGCAATTCCTCAACCATATCAAATTTCTGCAGGCCGACTAAATATTGAATGCTATATTTTAAATTCCAATCCGATTCACTCACACGATCATCATGATATTGGCCGGCTTGATGAATCGCTTCGTCAAAGTTGTCCTCAAAATAGGTATAAATGGAAGAAGCTACTAATTCAGAATCATAGTTTTGCGAGATCTGTTTTCGCAAGCCGGGGAAATTGCTGTACAGGATTGTCAGTGGGAAAAAGAATTCTCCGTTGTCACCGGCCGCTTTTACCAGGTGCGGTACGGATATGGAATTCTCAGGGGCATCGAAGTAATGCAATTGGTAGTGAAGGTAATTGTCGCTGAGCCTTTTGAGGCGACTTCGGATCTGATCCGGTATCAGGGATTCCTTCTCCGGCGGATAGGCCAGGACCAGGGTGGTTGACTGTTTTTTCCAGGCTTTAATAAAATCCTTCTGAATATATTCAACCCAAACATCATAGGTGGCGACATCATAGGTCACAAATGTTTCCAATGCCTCGTCATATCCCACAATAGCGAACGCATGGGCCGGTACGTAAACCAAAACCGGAAATCCGGCATCAATGCATTGTTTGATATCCTCAAGGCTGGCCATCGGCAGAAAGTCGTGGCGGAAACCGGCTTGTTCGGCATACCAGCTTTGATTGACAATAAAAGTGCCGCTTCCAAGGCCGGTAATCTGTCGGCCGATACTCCTGGCCGTGTCATCAGCGCCCCAATACCGCATTGCCAATGCCAGGGAGTTGGGCACACAATAGCCGTCCTTATACTCCGTGCGGGTATCTACGCCCGCTAATACAACCCGTTTTTTATCTGCAGATCGCTCCAGATTATCCAGAAACCTGTTGGACTTTGTCACAAGTTCATTATTGGCGGTATATTTTGCGACTACTTTACGAAAACCGTGGATGGCTTTTTCGCGGTCTCCTAAACGGTGATTGGCAAGGGCGACACGATATTGCAGATACGAGGCAATCCATGGCTGAGGTTCTTTTTTGAGGCCGATCTCGTAGAATCTCACGGCTTTGTCAGTCAGCGCTTCGCGCTCGAGATAACGACCCGTGGCCAGGAACATGTCCGCACTGTAGCCAAAGCAAATGGACAGCGTTAGGCCGGCCGCCAGGTTGACACCGATCAGCTGGGCGGCACGGCCGAATCTTTTCAAGCCGGCTCTCGGAGCAGACACATAAAACATCAAAAAAACGATCCACCAGAATCCAACCAATGCGTGACCCAGCAGGGTTGGAGATATTAATGATTGCCATCCAGAGCCCGTTGCAGCGCCTGCCTGAAAACCTGGAATGGCAATAAATATTTCCAGTGCAAACGACCACGTCAAGTAAGCCCATAATAAGCCGAATCCGTAAAATAAAATTTGACCGGGCGCGATCATGGGCCTTGTACGACCGATGAAACCACCCGCAATCGCGCCGGAAAGAATTAAAAACAACACGCCCGTAAACACTTTATAGGCTGCAAACCCGTCTCCAAAGGTCACCGGCATCATGGTTGAAAAAAACCGGTCGAAAAGGAGAACATAGAGTATCATCCCGACCATACCTAAAAGCAGGCTGACCAATGCACCACCAATCATACCGGTAATTATTTGCCGATAGCCGCCTCTTTTTCCGGGTGGGATGGGGTGGTTTTCCCTAAATGCACGATGCGGTTTTCGCAGCAGCAGGCACAGACCGCTCCCGCACACAATGTGAAATGCGACCAGCGACAAAGCTGTCCAGTACCATTCAACGCCCCAGAACACCGCTAATAAGAGGGCCAGAGTCCCGCAGACTGTTAAAAGTATGCCGCATACCCAACCCAGCTTGCGATACCCGCAGCGAACCGCAATAGCCCCTGCTAACGGAGCGGATGCCGGAAGCCCCGCCACGATGGTGATAAGAATCAACCATAGTGGATTCATCGGCTGATCGACATCTGAATCGGATGCTGGCTCGGGATCGCTTGCATTCAATACCGGCTTTGCGTCCGGCTCATTGAGCGTGGTTTGATTGTCATTATGCATGAAGATTCGGTCTCCTGTGATAGGTTCTTTACTTGTTCATTTTCGCCAAAAGGTTGACCGCCTCAATTTTGAGTGCATTATCGCCATCTGTCCGTGCGGCCCATTGGAGATATAGCCTGGCCTTTTCATCAAAACCCTGCGCCAAAAGCAATTTTCCGTATCTTAAATGATAGATTGGTTTATAGCGTCGCATTTCAATTGCAGCTGCATAATAGCTGAGGGCTGCGTCCGGATTGCCGCGCCATTCGGCCAGGAGCGCCCGGCAATAGTGATAATCTGCATCATATCTGACCTGCTCAGGATCGATTCGTGCCAGGATATGTTCTGCTTTTTCATAGTGCCTCCGACCGACATAGGCTATTGCCAAACGGAGTTTCGCTGCTGAATCCAGCGGGTCGGCAGATACGGCACCCTCTAAGGCATTGATTGTACCTGAGGTGTCACCGGACCATTCACATGTATTTGCCAACAAAATCCAATCCGGCGTGCTGGTAGGATCATTATCTGTGCGTGCCTTTATCAGTTTTAATATCCGGCTTAGTTCCGAAATTTCGCTGCGATCCATTAGGTGAAGATATCTCCGGCTGATCATCCATGGCAGGGTGTTTTGGGCAAATCCCTGTCTAAAGCGGTGCCGGGCATTCTGCAGAAATTTTTCATTTTGGGGCAAATTAAAAAAGTTGAAAATTTGCGCTAACTCCGGAAACTGGTTCTGTAAATTGAGAGAACTGTGAATTATTTTATCGCGGGATTCCCACCAGATCCTGGCAAGATGAGCGATATACAACGGCAGCGGATCGGCGATTTTTGCGGCGCCAATTTTTGCCCATTCAATCGTCTGTTTCGGATTCCCGTGATCTAGATAGGAAAGCGCGATGAGTGTGGCTAAATATCCGTTGCTTCGTTCCTGGAGCTCACGGTAAGGCATCTCAAAGGCGTGACTTACGGCCTCGATCCTGTCAGCCGGAAACACGATGGCCGATAAAGGGCCCATATAGTCCAATGATGGGTATTGCCAGTAGTCGGTGCTGTATTCCATGTATGATTCATTGGCGATTCGCACCAGACGTTTGCGGCTCTCGCCATGGCCTTCCCGTTCAATATCTAAAATTTCTTCAGCTTCCTTGTGTTTCTCATTTCTCAATCTTCTGGAAAGTTTGGCGAATGAATAGGCACAAATTGCCGCGCGACTGTTATCCGAACCGAATACAATATTAAAGGATTTGAAGTTTTGATGGATAACCGGGATCCCGGCACCGATTAGCGCCTGTACCCGATCTATCTCCGAGCGAAACAGCACCGTTTCATAACCCAGGCTGCGGGCGGCATCATCAAGTTCAGCCAGGTTCACCAGGGGATTTAACTTGATTTTGTCAGTGCTCTTGGACAGGTCTTTGAGCTTTATAACCACTTTGGATTCAGATACTTCTGATCCTTCCCAATATCGCATGACGGACAACAGTGCCATCCAGTTATGGGTAAGATACGGTTGATAATCCACCATCGGTATTTCAAGCCGTCGAGAGGGGGTGGGGTTGACGAAAGCGGGCGTATTGATGGCGGTCCGGGCACGCTGGATGATCCAATGCCACTGACCCGAGTTCTGGTATCGGTCAATGAGGTGTTGATAGATTTGTTTGGATTGCTCAATGCGTTGGTTTTGATAATGGTATTGAGCTGATTTTTCTGCTATGCGCGGCCATTGAAGGTGATTGGGATATCTCTCAAGTAAAATATCAGCCCACCCATGGGCTGATGCCCGTGCCGCAGGGTCGGCGGAGTTCATTTCGTACGTGATTTGGTCCTGATTAGTTTGCCACCAGGAATCTGACGTGAAGCCCATCGGGATGCTGCATACAAACAGCAGTGGGATTAACAGGGCACGTTTGCCGAAATCCCGCAGGCGGGCCGGTGCCCCCAAAAGCAGCGGGATGATGATCAACGGCAAAATATTGTATGCATCCAGTGTAAGCAAAAATTTTTGCAGTCCCGAGCTCCATGGTGGAATCATCGCCCAGTTTGAGTGATCCAGCAGCAAATATTCTTTCACGGTGCCTTTGTGAAGTATGAGCACCAGAAGAGACCAAAGCAGATACCAGCAGAAAAGGGTCAGGATGAAGCCGCCCAGAAAAGTCAGGACATGACTCACCCTGAACCGCTTACTTTCACCCGCCCACCACAGGCCAATGAGCAGACTTCCCATCAGACCAAAATGGGAATATGTGAAAAAATCCCAGAGGACCGTTTGCCGATCTAATGAATCCAGGGTTTGCTGCATGGGAATTCTATTTTCAAGGGCAGGTATGATCGAAAAAATCGTGCCGACGCAAAATCCGATAATCAACCCAATGGCTATGGGTCTAATCCATGATTTCCAATCCTTAAAATAATATCGCCGATCTGCGGCACCGAGGGTGTATCTCTGGTATACCGTTGCCGCCCCCGTCCAGGTTAGATTAAAACCGCAGGCTATAATCGACAACCACCACCAAACCATTTTGACCGTCAGCATCAGCCAGCCGCTGCCAATCAGGATTGCAATATTGATAACAAGTACCAAGCCTGCTGTTGCTTTTCGACCTCTGCGATAAAGACCCCAGGCTATCATGAGCCATGGGAAAAAACCACTGACGGCATATCCGATAAAAAGAAAAACATACCACGACCATGGACCGGGCATCTTACTCGATTGCGGACTCGACTGATACTGATGGGTCTGCGCTATTTCATGATTTGTCATGCTTTGCCTCTGAGAAGGGGAGAAATATAAAAAGCCTCTCAATATTTGATGTTTGCTCGAGTTGGAGACTTTCGTATTTTTATTGGTTTTCATGCATGATTTAGCTATAAATCGTCCAATACAATAGTTATCGCCCAAACTGCATGGATACTGAAGTAATCGGCCAGTAATAATTTGCCTTTGGGGATAAATATATCGGATACAGGTGGGGTATTATAGCTTTCGGATAGGCCAACCGCCGGGTTTGAGAAGGACTCGCGCGTAAGTATCTTGGTGGATTTTTGGTCTCGCATTATTCATAGCGATACCTCGCAATCAACTGCGGCCGTTGACAGGGCGGCCTGGTTAGTTTAGAGATGTTTGGCGTCGATTTAATTTCTTAATTCACCGCAGAGCTCGTAGAAAACGCAGAGACGATATCCTTTCAATCTGCCGGTGAGAGGCCCCGCCAGGTCGGGATGCCAACGCCATCAAATGGAAAGCTGCAAGCACGGGCGGTGATATGGTATCAACCACAAGCCGGCTTAGTTATACCCGAATTGAGCGAAGCCCAATTAGCAGGTATTGGGCACTGGCTATCAGGTATTGGTTTGGTGGCCTTGCGTAACTCATTTTATATGGCCCTTGCGGGTGATATATTAAAAATCAAACCCATTCCTTAAAACCAATAC
>CACVKW010000032.1 GCA_902749685.1 Olavius sp. associated proteobacterium Delta 1
AATTCGGATAGTGGAAAACGATGGGTTACCAGCGACCTGACGTCCACAATGCCGTTTTGCACCATCTGAATGGCACGCGGGTAGGTGTGTTTCATCCGGTAAAGGGTAAACCAGAGCCTGCGGCCAACAAAGCTTTTCGCGCAAGGCACCATCGACAACGCCATGGCCGGCAAAGCGCATGTTGTCACA
>CACVKW010000033.1 GCA_902749685.1 Olavius sp. associated proteobacterium Delta 1
AACCAACAAACCCCGCAGTTAGCGCAATTTGCCTTTTATTAACGGGCATTTCATGATGAAGCATGATTCAGCAGAGGTGCAAACATGCTTCATCGCCAAATTAATCAATTCCTGGACTATTGCAGGCTGGCGGATTTTTCAATCCGCTCCATCCAGACTCTAACCGCCAGACTCAACGATTTCGATAGGTTCTCGAAAACACAAAGAATTCGTTCTATCAAAAAGGTTCGTTACCGGCATCTGATCGATTTTGCTGCCGACTACAACCGCCCTTCCATTCATGTCACAAAATCCCGCGTCTGGACTCTGAGGCATTTTTACCACTTTTTAACCCTTCACCGGATCGTAGTTGAAAATATCGCCACCGGTCTACAATATCCGAAAATTGAAAAGACCATACCGCAATATCTTACAGAAGCTGAGTATACGCTTTTACTGGGCCACTTCACCGACCGCGCAGACACACCCATGGGCCTGAGAAATCTGATTATCATCATGCTGCTGGGCACCCTGGGCCTTCGAACCAGCACCCTGACCGCCCTGAATATTGAGGATGTCGACCTTACATGCGGGCTGCTGTGGATTACGGAAAAAGGACGAAGGCAGCGCAACCTGGTGGTGCCCCACTGTCTTTGTAAAATCATCGGCAATTATTTGCAGCCGCTCAGCCACAAAAAAGGACCGCTACTGATATCCAAGCGTAAAAAACGCATCTCCCCGCGCACATTGCAGGGTATCTTTAGAACCGCGACCGATCAATTGGGAATCGATAAAAAGCTGCACGCCCGGCTGTTCCGACATACCGCTGCAACCCAGCTCAACACGATTGCCGGCATCGAAATTACACAGCAGCTACTCGGCCACAACCGCCGGGCCAACACCCTAAAATACGCACACCTCAACCCGGATCAATATGCGGCTTATATGAAAAAACACCCCTTTATGAAAAAGGAGATACCATGATCGCTTTAATCGATTTGTACCGCAAAGAACTTCTAAAGGTTAACGGTTTCTCGCCTTCTACCGTTGAAACCTATACCATCAGTATCGTGGATTTTTGTCATTTTGTCAAAAATGATCTGCAAACCGATCTGACCCACATCCGTGGCCCGCAGCTGCTAAAATGGATCCGGTATCTGAAAGACACCGGGATCGGTCACAGCCGTATCGCAAATCATCATTATGCATTGAAAAGCTTTTTTGCGTTTTTGAAAAAAGCAGGTGACATCTCTTCTAATCCGGCTGAAAACCTGCCGCTTTTAATCACCCGCAGACGCCAGGTCACAAAACCCATTTCGACACGCAATGCATTCAAACTGCTTGATTCCTTCGATCAAAGCACCTGGCATGGGTTGCGAAATTATACCATGGTTGCCGTGCTCTGGGCCCTGGGCTTAAGGACCAGCGAGCTGACCGGATTAAAAGTTAAAAGCTTTGAAACCGGCCATGGCAAAAAGATCGGATTGCTGCGTATCCGAGGCAAAAACAAAAAACAGCGCGCCCTGTTTGTCGTCGAGCGCTTGTACGATGAGCTCACACGATACCTGGCTCACCCCCAGTCCCCTGATAAAAAAAATGCTGCGCTTTTCCCCGCTCAACCCGATACCGCCATATCCAATAACCGGCTGCAAAACATTGTCAAAGAGCATGCCCGAAAGGCGGGCATCAAATCCAGGGTGACGCCGCGTGTCTTAAGACACGCTTTTGCCACTGAAATGTATCAT
>CACVKW010000034.1 GCA_902749685.1 Olavius sp. associated proteobacterium Delta 1
AACTTACATTTCGCACTTGTAAAAAGAAATTTCAGGAATTATGCGAGTTATGCTAATTATTGCTCTAACTTGCTTATATTACAACGAATAAAAAAATCTA
>CACVKW010000035.1 GCA_902749685.1 Olavius sp. associated proteobacterium Delta 1
AAATTCATTGCTGTCCAAAATAATTTGAAAATCAAATACTGCCTTTAATAAAAACAGGCAGTTATAAACGGGAAATTAGTGATTTAGAAATCAGGTTGTA
>CACVKW010000036.1 GCA_902749685.1 Olavius sp. associated proteobacterium Delta 1
CTACATATAAGGAGGATTTTTTTCAATGACTCGTATTATTACTCACTTTATGACTCATTCTAAACCCGTTTTTGGACAAGAGTGAGTTCAGATATATCTTCATCTTCATCGTTATCTGGTGCGCCCATGAGAAACTCATCAAAAGTGATTTCCCCTGAATAAAGTTTTTTTGCGAGATTAGCGACTAACTTTCTGACATTTTCCATATTAGGTTTTGAAACATAACGTACTCTTCAGCGGGCGCTGCTTTTTGCGATCCGCTGAAAGAGATCGGTTAGGTGGCGTCTTTATCGAAGTGCCGTCTCCAGGTTTTAGGGAACGTTTTTGGGCCAATTGCTTGCCATCGGGCAGCGGCCGCTCGCTCAAAGTGCTCAATTCGTGTGTACAAAAGAGCATCTGTTGGGACCGCACAGCTTGCGGCAAGGACACGAAGAGTGCGAGCAGAAACGGCAAGGAGCCAAAGCGCATGTCTTAGGTAAAAACGACCGTGCTCTGCATCATCATCGTAGTAATCCATAGCGTTCTCGAAGGTACCTCCAGTGTCAGTATGACGGACCGAGGTACGTATTTTTCCCGCGAGAGACATGAAATTACTGTGGAAAATTTTTGAAGCGACCGCGAAATCCTCATTGAGCTGATTTGTCAAAGGATCAGTCTTTGGCAGAATTTTCGAACTTTTCGTCTGATCACGATACTCCTTTCCTCCTTCGATGTAGGAGTCTGCGATGGAAGGACTCGTGAAAGCGAGATAGGCAACTCCGGCATTCTCTACCATTGTGCGCAGGTGCCCAAAGATTTCTAACGAGTGCCCACGAAGAAGGTGTGTAACAGCGTGAAGATACTGTGCAAGAGCAGACTGAAGCATCAGAACCTTCAGAACAAAATCCCAAGGTAGCTCAATAACTCCTTCACCTGACACCGGGGCTTCTGGGGACGGTGTTCCGGTCTCGAATTCACGTCTGAGTGAGTCAAAGAGTTTTGGGATGTCGTCTATAAGATCGAGTAGACCCAGACGCGACAGCTTGAGACAGTTCTGTTTCACGTGCTCAGAGTCAAGTTCGAGCACGCGTGCAATGGGAGAGTCTTTAGAAAAAGGCATTTTGAACCTCAGTCGCGAAGTCGCCTAACGTTGAGTTAAGCTGAAAACGGGTAGATACGACTAAATCTCGATATCCAATTAAATCGATTGGAACCGCAAACCATAAATCGGACTTCAACATCCA
>CACVKW010000037.1 GCA_902749685.1 Olavius sp. associated proteobacterium Delta 1
ATCCCCGAGGAATACAGCACTTCCAGCATGGTGCGGTCACGGTAGCCGATCACACTTTTGGTGTCGGGCGCCTGCAGGATTTTTCTGGCCTCTGAAGCGCTCAGAATGCCACTGGG
>CACVKW010000038.1 GCA_902749685.1 Olavius sp. associated proteobacterium Delta 1
GATCATAGACTTTCGATCCAAATTCTCCTGGGCGGCTTTTAATACGGTCTCAACGAAATCCCCCTGGCCCAGGATGCGCTCATCGCCCTTCATCCTGCTTTTGCAGTTGCGCATGGCTCTTAA
>CACVKW010000039.1 GCA_902749685.1 Olavius sp. associated proteobacterium Delta 1
GCATAACCTGATTTCGAAATCACCAATTTCGCGTTTATAACTGCCTGTTATTATTAAAGGCAGTATTTGATTTTCAATTTATTTTGGACAGCAATGATCTGGGAAGTATCTAGATAAAAACGTAAACCCAGAGCGCACAGGTTTTGAATTTGCCGAAGCTGACGACCTAGATTTTCCCGATGAAATAAAAAAAGA
>CACVKW010000040.1 GCA_902749685.1 Olavius sp. associated proteobacterium Delta 1
AGAACTTACATTTCGCACTTGTAAAAAGAAATTTCAGGAATTATGCGAGTTATGCTAATTATTGCTCTAACTTGCTTATATTACAACGAATAAAAAAATCT
>CACVKW010000041.1 GCA_902749685.1 Olavius sp. associated proteobacterium Delta 1
CAACCTGATTTCTAAATCACTAATTTCCCGTTTATAACTGCCTGTTTTTATTAAAGGCAGTATTTGATTTTCAAATTATTTTGGACAGCAATGATATTCAATATTTGTCTTTGTATTCTTCGTGATCTTCGTGGTTTGATTACATTTTGGTTCCGGCTTGCACGATTTATGGATTCTCGGGCTTTTTCGAAAGGGCTTTGATTCCCATGGTATCAATCAGCTGGTTGATATCAGTGGTTTTCAAATTCATGCCGCCTTCTGAAACCGGCAACAGTACAATTCGCTTACCCTGGATGGCTTCCGCTATCCGCAGCTTTACCAGGGCTTCCCCGCCTGATCCTTCCATGGCTTTGTTCATCTCCTGAATCCCCTTGGCCGTGGCAATCCCCTCGGTCTTGATCGCCTCAGCGATCAGCTGCTGCTTTTCGAAATGTACATCGGCCTCTATCTTGGCCCGGAGGTACTCACCATCGGCATTGGCGACCATTTTGTTAACTTCGCCTTTGGCTTCTTCGAGCTTGCGTTTATACTCTTCGGTCGCGGCGCGCTGGGCGGATTTATTTTTTTCAACCAGCTGATCGGCCACCTTTTTATCCTCGATGGCTTTCTGGTATTCCGGGTTAAAACGATAGTCCTTGGTCAGCACCTTTTCGACCACGATACCCATGGGACCGAGAATTTCCTGCAGCACCTCTTTTGCTCTCTGGGACTGCAGTTCGCGTCGATCGGCAACATAAAACTCTTCGGTCTTCAGTTCACCAAAGATATCGCGGGGTTTGCTGCGCGCAATGGTGCGCACCAGCTTGTCCCGCAGCAGGCGGTCACTGTCAGCAACATACTGAACAATGATATGGGCCTTCTGGGGATCGATGCGATACGCAATGATCACGTCCAGGCTGATGTCGTTGCCGTCAATGGTTTTGAAGAGCAGATCATCGCGGGATTTACGATCACCTCGACCCCGGTCATAAGTCATTTCGAGATTTTGCAGCTTGGTATCAAAGGTATGCCAGTCGTTGATAAACGGCAGAAAAAAATAGGTCGATCCGGGCGCATATACCCGTTCCTCAACACCTTTCTTGCCAAAGATGGCAAACTTGACCGTTCGCACACCCACCTCGGTTGATCCGGTACTGTGGGGAACACACCCGGATAGCAGGGCAATCGACAGGGTTGTGATGATGATGAATACTGATAACTGCTTCACTGGGCACCTCCTTTACGTACGTCGAACATTTTCAGCGCGTTGTCCAGATCCAGGGGGTTTACCCCGGTCGGACCATCGCTGGGTAAAATTATCAGGTCGAGACCTTTATAGGCATCCGCCATTTTCAGCCCAACCATGCGTTCAGCACCCAGTCCTTTAAGTGCCTCATTTTTAAGCCGCACCTTTTCAGCCTCGGCCAATTTCACCAGCAGGTCCGCTTCGGCATTTTTCTTTCTGGTATACAAATCCTTTTCCGCCTTTTTACGGGTCACATAAGCCTTGCCTTTTTCCAGCTCCACTGTGACGGTCATTTTACCTTCCTGTTCAATTTTCTTGAGCCTGGCCCCTTCGGTCGCGGCCCGCGCTTCAGCCATGTTTTTAAAAACCAGCTGGTCTTTAAGTTTCTTTTCTTCGATATTTTTCTGGATCTCCTTGCTGTAGTTAAAATAGCGCACCAGCACATGCTCTATTTGTATGCCTTTGGCCTCCAGTTCCTTATTGAGCATCACTTTGGCAGCTTCGGACTTTTCAACCCGCATGGGGCTGTTGTAAAATTCCTCCGTGGTCAAGTCGCCTAATGTTGCCTTGAGCACCGGCTCGGCTTTGGGAATAACACCGTTATCTTGGAACAAATTCCCCGGGCCAATCTTGGTGAACACTTTGTATGGATCAACGATGCGATAGATAATAGATACATCGACATCGACAAAAAATCCGTCCGAAGTCTGGATATGGGCCGCCTTTTCGCGCCGGGCAACCTTGGCCGCTGTATGCGGGTAATTTGTTAGTTCCAATACCTGGATATCCTTGGGCAGCCGATGCATCTGCTGCAATCCAAAGGGTATAATAAAGTTAAGACCGGATGAGTAAACTTCCTCATGCACGCCGCGCTGCATTCCGATCTTCACGACTTTGATGCCGAACTCATTGGGCCTGATGTAGACAAAAAGCATGTTGTAGGCAAATACAATCAAGGCCAGCATGCCGATCAGTATGGTTATGGTCCGTGATCCGCGAATTTTGAACCCGGTAAAATCAGCGCCGGTTTTAAGCTTGCCGAACAGACCCGGCTTTTCCTGTTTTACGTCTTCCATGATAATATCCTCCCGTTTAATTTAAACGACTAACTTTCTTCAAGATGAAAAAATCCCATTGCCAGCAGCATCACAAATAAGCTGGCCGGTATCAGCAACAAACCGATCATGAAGCTGAAATCAAGGGCCCGCATCAGCATATAGAGAAGATATACGCCGGCCCCGGCAAATAGATATGAAGTTTTTCTGATTCTCTGAGAACCAGCCAAATACAGATCAAAAACAATAAAGTACACCAGCATTGAGATCATCGTGGCCGCAGCCGCACCAAATACTCCGGCAAATGGGATCAGATAAATATTGAGTGCGGTATTGACCGTGGTGATGATAAAAATAATTTTTTTCAAATCTGAAACCTGATCATTGGCTTCAAAAATCGGCTCCTGGGAAGTGAGGGCCGCAAAAAAGATCAACCCCGGAATAATTACCGAAAAAATTCTGCATGAAACCAGTGCTTCTCCTCTCACATCAAAAAACACATTCAATATATCCGGGAAATACAGCAGGATATAAAGGGCCAAAAGAGATTGGATATAGAACATGACCCGGGTCGTCCGGTGAAACAAATTTGATGCCTGCTCAAAGGCCTGCCGTGCAGCCAGCAGGCAGTAGTGCCTCCGAAAAATGGGTTTGATACTAACCGGAATCAGCAAGAGCAAGCGTGCCAGAATCGAAGCCTCAGCATAGACACCCAATTCCCAGGACGAAACAAATAATCCCAGGATAAAAAAATCCAGGTACAGCACGATGTCCAAGGCTTCATCCGTGAATATAAACCGGTATCCTTGCGATAAAGTATCGCGCCGGGGAATAAGTCTTTTCCAGGAATATTTTATTTTTACCAGCTTATATTTTATGGCTGCCAGCAGATTCAGAGCAATTTCACTCACCAGAAAAGCGATAACTAACAGGGACGGCAGGATACCAATAATCAGCAATATAAACATTACAGCGAGAAATATGAGCCGTTTGAACATTCTCAGCTTTGCGACGGCTTCATGCCGACCCAAGCCGTGCAGGGCGGCCAGTTTCAACCGATTAAGGTTGCGCAGGGGCAAAGTGGCACCAATTACCAGGTAAGCAGCCGCCATTTCCGAGATTCGGGTAAGGTCGGCATCCCAGCCGGCAGTTAAAAAAAACAGCACCGCAAAAACAAGGCTTAGACCCAATACACTCCGCTGGGCATCGGTCAGGATTTTTACTTGGGCGGCCCGGTTGTCATGGTGTGTTGCTATCCCGTGCTCCACATATCTTGGAACACCAAACTCAGATAAATAACCGACGATAAAATAAAGTGACAACAAATAGGCGTATACACCGAGACCCTGCTGATCATAGGTCCTTTCCACTATGATCATCACCACCAAATTGACGATCAGCTCAACAGCGCCCTCACCAACCGTTAATATATAGGTCTTTATCTTTCTAATAAAATCGTTGCGGCGCGATAATAATTTCCGGATTTTTTCCATATCCGATCGAAGCGTGACCGCCAGTATTTGGGCTACTTCGTCAATTCTGGCGCCATTGGCGATCTGCCCTTTAAAGGTAACGCGATATTTCATCCCGCTGTTGGATTCCTTATTTCCGGATGCATTTTTTCTAAAAGATTTAGTATCTTGATTAGTATTATCGGATGGAAATGGTTTAACTTTAGCCGGTGTCAATTTATCTATATCAGTCCAAAATTTTGGAAAATGTAGAATTTTTTGTGTAATGTCAGTTGCTTATCATTTCCCCATCAATTGCTTGTCCTTATGCGGCCCCAAAAAACTAAAGCTATCCTTATCGAATACCGATATAGCAACCAGTACTTAGTCGAATGACTATTTCCAAATTTGTTAATCTGCAGGAAAAAAGGCAAACCTATCGAAAGATTGGGGCGCAAAGCCACCGGCCTAAGTCCGGAATGGATAGGGCAGCGGGGCTGCCGAGCGAATCAGCATTTACCTGGCTGTCTGATCGCGCAAGGCATCGAAAACCGAGGGAGCAGTGCTGATATGCTTGAAAAAATATCCCGAATTTCTACTTCACTTTTCTATTCCATTCATGCATTCAGCTCCGAACCCGGTTTACCATGGATACCGCCGCTCAGCGGAATCCACCTGCGGCGCAGTGGATGCAATCGAATTAAGTATGTTTTTTTGGGGGGATACGGGATTAGCGGAGGTTGAGAGGATTGATATTTTTTTTCAGGAATCTCAGATTTAATTTATACGATCTTCATTTGAATCCCGGGCGCAAAATGCGCCCGGGATTTTTTCTTGCGGGTCCTCGACCATCTGCGCAGCCGCTGGCTTGAATTTTCGGCCATCAAACGTCAGGCCGCTTAACGCTGAGCGTGCAATCACAACGCGGCGCGATTGGTCCGGCGAGAATAGTGCTTGACACTTAACTTCAGTTTCTATACTCACCGGGGAATAAATTTTTCATAAAACGGCGCAAAACGATTACCGCAAGCGACCGGGTGGAGTGAGCGAATCATGGCCGAACGAATTGGTGCTTTTTTTGATTTTGACGAAACGCTGCTGGATACAGAAAGCAGCAGGCTGGGAATTCAGTATTTGTGGCAAAGGCGACTAGTTTCACGGGCCTTTATCCTGAAAGCCTTTGTGGCCGGAACTTTATATCGATACCACCTGATTTCCGATGAACAGACCGCAAAAATATTACTCCGGTTCTACCGCAACCGGCGCCTGGATGAATTTACAGACGGCTCCGAAGATTTTTACCGGGAAATTCTGAAACCGAGATTGGCGCCTAACATCCTGGCAAAGGTTCACGAGCACAGAGATCTGGGACATTCCATGGTGCTCATATCCGGCTCGATCCGATACATGCTCGAGCCGGTGGCCCGGGACCTCGGATTCGAGCATCTGCTGTGCACGGACCTGGAAGAAGACACCAACGGATTTCTCACCGGAAAACCGAAAGGATCCCTGTGCCTGGATACAACCAAACGGTATCTCGCCACAAAGCTGGCCCAGAGCACCGGAATCGATCTGCAACGTTCTTATGCCTACGGCAACCATCAGGCCGACCTGCCGCTGCTTGAGTTGGTTGGGCTTCCCCACGTTGTTGAGCCGAGCAGACCGCTTTTAAAAGTGGCAGTTGCTAGAAATTGGCCGATATTGGCATACCGATAGATAAATGAATATTGAAAATTGAATAATGAATAATTAAGGAATACTATCGATTTTTATGTAAATGGACTTCCATAGGTATTTAAAAAAACCTTCTCGTCCTGTAATTCTTCTCGGGTGTGAGGCGCTTTTTCCTCAGCCGGATATCCAATGCCCACCACTGATTCCACTTTCAAATTCGATGGAATGTTCAAAAGCCCCGCGATGTATGTCTCTGCTGATTGGGTATCATCATGCATCCTTGCGCGGATCTGAACCCAGCAGTTTCCCAGTCCCAGTGATTCGGCCGCCAGTTGAATAAATATGGTGGCGATGGATGCATCTTCGATCCACACGGCCGATTTTTCCGGATCAGCGCACACAACGATTCCCAACCGGGCGTCGGCCAGAAAGCTCGAACCATGCGGTTTGGCCTTTGAGAGTTTGGACAGGAGCTGCCCGTCGGTGACAAAGATATATTCCCACGGATTATGCCCCATCGAAGACGGCGGGCGCAAAGCGGCTTCTTTCAGCAATTCAACCTTGTCCGCTCCAATTTCTTCATTCGTGAACTTACGGATACTTCTTCTATTTCTAATTAAATCAATAAACATTTACCCTCCTCCTAAATGCGGTAGTATTTTCCCTGATGGATTTAAATGGCAAAAATCCTTTCAACTTAATAAACCAATCAACTAATCAACCAGTCACCGCTTAATTGGATAGTTCTTTTTACTCCAATCATAAATCCCGCCACGCATATTGACAATGTGCTTGAAGCCGCTGTCGATCAAGATTTTGGAAGCCACCGTGCTGCGGTTGCCCGTGGCACAATAAATCAAAATTTCCCGATCTTTGTTAGTTCCCAATTCTCTATAGCGATTTTGAATCTCCTGAACCGGAATCAATACTGAATTGTTCAGGTGACCCCGTTTATACTCACCCGGCGTGCGGACATCTAAAATGATGGGCTGTTCAGTTTGTATTAAATCAGCGGCTTCCCTGGATGAAACTTCCCGATAACTGGTCTGGCGGAAATTAATGACGGTTAAGTTGCCGGCGATATCTGCCAGGGTAAAAGCATATGTCCCTGGCGTTTTCATCTTGAAATAAGGGGCTTCAGCCAGATTTCCCGGCAGTCTTTTTTGAATGGCAAGGTCCGGAATCGACAGCAGCGGATCCTGAAGGGATGGGTCAATTTTGAATTTGATATAATCGCCGCGAAAGACCTTCAAATCAACCGTGCCCGGAGCTTGTTGAACGTCTAAAATCCGATATCCGTTCACGACCGTGCCGGATACCGCAGGTGCCGTACCTAAAACGTTTTCGTTTTTCTCTGAACAACTGGCGGAGTATGCAAAAAAGAAAATTGATAAAATAACCAAAACAATTTTTTTCATCACGCACCTCAATACAATAAGGATTGGAAATCTCAGAAATAATCCTAAGACTGTAAGCATTTTTCCTTTTATTACAACCACTGAATCACATACGACCTTATATGAAATGACGAATGAAGATTGACGAAACGAAAATCGACCTTACAAGTATCTTATTAAACATTTCCGGTTAAACGGATAATTACGAATCTTATCAAAACGCTGTGTATTAAGGAGCAAAAAATGTCACAGAAAATCAACAGATACAGTTCGCGCATTACCCAACCGAAATCCCAGGGCGCCTCCCAGGCCATGCTCTACGGCACCGGCATGCAGGAAGCCGACATGGAAAAGGCCCAGGTCGGCATCGCCAGTGTCTGGTTTGAAGGCAACACCTGCAACATGCATTTGAACAGCCTGGCTGCCAAAGTGAAGGAGGGGGTGGAAGCGGCCGCGATGATCGGCATGCGCTTCAATACCATCGGGGTCAGTGACGGCATCTCCATGGGCACCGAAGGCATGAGCTATTCACTGCAAAGCCGGGATCTAATTGCCGACTCGATCGAAACCGTGATGAGTGCCCAGTGGTACGATGCCAACATATCGCTGCCGGGCTGCGATAAAAATATGCCCGGCTGTTTAATGGCCATGGGACGGTTGAACCGTCCGTCTTTGATGATATACGGTGGGACCATCCGGGCCGGTCACCATGGGGACCTGAAACTGGATATCGTATCGGCCTTTCAAAGCTACGGCGAATTCATTGCCGGTAAAATTGATGAAGATCAACGCCATTCAATTGTTCGCCACAGCTGCCCGGGAGCCGGCGCCTGCGGCGGCATGTATACGGCCAATACGATGGCTTCGGCGATTGAGGCGATGGGTATGTCACTGCCTTACAGTTCCAGCACCCCGGCCGACACACCCCAAAAGCTTGAAGAGTGTATTCAAGCCGGGGCAGCGATCCGCAATTTGCTGGAAAAAGACATCAAGCCGCGCGATATTATGACCCGCAAGGCCTTTGAAAACGCGATGGTGATGGTTGTCGCGCTGGGTGGATCAACCAATGCCGTGCTGCATTTGATCGCCATGGCACGCTCAGTGAATGTGCCGCTGTCTTTGGACGATTTCCAGCAAGTCAGCAACCGGGTTCCTTTCCTGGCCGATTTGAAACCAAGCGGACACTATGTCCAGGAAGATCTTCATGATGCCGGCGGCATTCCGGCCGTCATGAAATACTTGCTGGAAGCCGGATTGCTGCACGGCGACTGCCTGACGGTAACCGGCGAAACATTGGCCGAAAATCTGGCAGATGTGGCGGACCTCTCGCCGGATCAGGAAATTATTCGGCCCCTGGACAATCCCGTAAAAACATCGGGCCATTTGCAGATTATGTGGGGCAACCTGGCGCCGCAAGGTGCGGTCGCCAAAATAACCGGCAAAGAAGGAACCCGGTTTTCCGGAACGGCCAATGTGTTCGATTCTGAAGAACAAATGCTGGCAGCCCTGGAAGCGCAGAAGATTCGCAGCGGGGATGTGATTATCATCCGTTATGAGGGTCCCAAGGGAGGTCCCGGAATGCCTGAAATGTTGACCCCCACATCAGCCATCATGGGCGCCGGTCTCGGCAACGACGTGGCCTTGCTGACCGACGGCCGTTTTTCAGGGGGATCTCACGGCTTTATTGTCGGGCACGTTACCCCCGAAGCCCAGGCAGGCGGCCCCATTGCCCTGGTCCAAAACGGCGATCAAATAACCATTGATTCTGAGAATAACACGATCGATGTTGCCATCAGCGACTCTGAGATGGCGGCGCGGCGCAACGCCTGGCAGGCTCCGCCCTATAAAGCAGATCGCGGAACCCTGTATAAATATATTAAAACCGTCAAGTCGGCTTCAGAAGGCTGCGTCACCGATGAATGACTTAGAACTGCGGGTGGAATTACCGGTATCGAACAACAGACCAGAATCGTTCAATAAGTTCTGTTACCTCAACGCTCACCCTAGATTTTCGATTACCGCGGTGGGTAAACTACGCCGGCGGACCGGCCGCGTTGAAGAAAAAATGGGATAATTAGCTGATTGTTTTTAACTTGCCGTGCCTCTCAACGGCAAGTCAAAAGAATAAATAATCTCTGCCAGCTTTGTGCCTCGAGCGAGCGCAGCAGAGCGGGCGGTGAATAAATTACTTTGGAACCTTGAACTTCTAAACCCGATTTTAAGCTGACTTCGCTTTTTCTATATATTGAATCAGGGCGTGACCCATCAGCTGAACCCCGACATCTAAAACTCTCTCATCCATCTCAAAATTGGGCGAGTGCAGAGCAAACTCAAATCCCCTGCCTGGATCATGGCAGCCGAGCCCCACCATGGCACCGGGCCATTTTTGACAGAAGTAAGCGAAATCTTCGGCTCCCATCCGGGGCCGGGATATTTGGGCGGCGTCGGCTCCCAGGACCTCGGCTACACAGGCTTGCAGGTAATCCACTTTTTCTGAATCATTGACATGGGCCGGATAGCCTGCAATGTTTTCAAGGGTCGTTGAAACGCCGAACGCCAGGTCCAAACTCTTGACCATTTCTTCAATCCGGCGCACGGCCTGTTGGCGGACCTCCGGCGTCAGGGTGCGCAGGGTCCCTTTCAAATGGGCATCTTCCGGGATGATATTTACAGCGGTCCCGGCGTGAAATTCGCCAATGGTCAGAACAGCGCTGTCCAGGGGAGATAGCGTTCGGCTGGCAAATGTCTGCAACTGGGTCACCAGGTGAGCTCCAGCGACAATGGGATCGATGCAAAGATGGGGGGCAGCCCCGTGACCGCCCTTGCCCTTGATACGAATCCGGATTTCATTGGTGGCAGCATGGGCCGTTCCGTAAATGAGCTCCACCGCTCCCACGGGCAGCTCCGGATTCATGTGAGAGGCAAAAATGGCGTTTACCGGCTCCTGATCGAACAACCCGGTGTCCAGCATCGCTTTGGCGCCGGCACCGCCCTCCTCAGCGGGTTGAAAGAAGAAAAGAATCTCACCGCATCCTTTGCGGGGCCATTCGCGTTCCTTGAGCCAGCGGATAATCCCGAGTGCAACCGTAACATGTCCGTCATGGCCGCAGGCATGCATCAGCCCCTGGTGCTGGGATTTATAGGCGACATCATTGGCTTCTTCCAGTGGCAGCGCATCCATGTCGGCCCGGTAGGCAACCAGCGGCCCCGCTTTATCAGCCTTAAGTCTGGCCACCACACCGGTTTTGCCTACAGCGCTTTGGTACGGAATTTCCAGTTGGTCCAGCACCTGACAGATTTTGGCAGCCGTCTTTTCTTCCTGGTAGCAAAGTTCAGGGATTCGGTGAAGGTCGCGACGCAATTCAACCAACCAGTCGTGAAAGGGAAGCATAAGGGATTCGGGCATTGGATTCTCCTAATTGTTAATGAATCCTGATGAACAGGGTTACTGATATAGAACAAATTGCATGATACTGGCATAAATTCACCTTAGTTTCAATAGACGCAAATATATTTTGGCGATTATGAAATTATTGTTTATATCTGAAGTAGGAAATCGTCTTTTTTGGAATTCGGGATTTGAATTATTGGAATTTATTTGGGATTTGGGATTTGGTGCTTGGGATTTAAATTTCTGATCAGGTGGAGGGTCAGGGAGCTTTAGGACCCTCCCCGACCCCTAATCTATTTAACAAAAACGACCGAGCGAAGCGATGCCTTAATTTGTTCCGCCGGAGGCGGATCATTCGGTTCTCGACATTCCTTCAACCGTCTGGCGAATTGCCTTCACAAATTCCTGGTCCGTGCCGCAGCAGCCGCCGATAAAATTCGCACCGGCCTGGATCAGATCGGGTACGTATCGGACAAAATCCCGCGGAGTTGTTCGAAAGACCACACCGTCATCGACAACTTCCGGCAGCCCGGCATTGGGCTTAATCCAGATCGGCAGATCCGTTGCTTGCCGCAAGCGCCGGCAGATCGGCAAAAAAGCCTCAATGCCCTGCCCGCAATTGGCGCCGATTCCATCGACACCAATTTTGGAAATTTCTGCCACAACTTCTTCCGGACTGTTGCCCATCATGGTGTGGTCTTTATCCTCACCGGAATCATAAACCATACTGACAATTACCGGTAATCCGGTTTGTTTGGCCGCAATGGCCGCAATTCTGGCCTCTTCGATATCAATCATGGTTTCGATAATAATGCCATCCGCGCCGGCCTCGGCCTGGGCGCTGGCCTGTTCTTCAAACACTTTTTGCAGTTCTTCTGCTGTCGTTTCCCCGGTTATCATCATTTTTCCGGTCGGACCGATGGAAGCAAAAACGCAGGCACGATCAGAGGCCGCTTCTTTGGAAATCCGGACGCCGGACATATTGATATCGACCGTCTTGTCTGCCAGATCGAAATTAGCCAATGACAACCGGCTGGCACCAAACGTGTTGGTTAAAATAATTTGGCTGCCGGCATCGACATAATGCGCGGCTACTTCCCGGACCTGATCCGCATGAGTGAGGTTCCAGGAATCCGGATTCTGCCCGCGCTTTAAGCCGCGTTTTTGCATCTGGGTGCCCCAGGAACCGTCCGTCACAGCCGGACCGTCTTTAACCAAAGATTCGATTAATGGGTGCATCTAAATCTCCTTCGTCGATTGAGTTCAAAGGTTCAGGATTCGGGGTTCAGGGTTCAAGGGTTCAGCGTTCAAAGGTTCAGGAATTGGGATTCAGGGTTCAAAGGTTCAACGTTCATTAGTTTCTCTTTCGATTAAACTGGCCGCTTTTCAGGCCGGCGGCAGCGCTGAAACCTGACACCTTGTTTCCGTCCTTTGTCTTCTGTTATCTGTCCTCGGTTTTCTGTTATCTGATATCCGTCATCTGTCATCTTCTTTTAACAAATCTGATCCGTACTGACGCTTAAAATAGGTTGACGAGTACTTTTCCAGCTTCCATTCGGGGACCCGGCAGGTCCCGCATACCCCCTTGAACCATTTATTTCTGAGCCAGCGCGCCGCCCGGCTGTTTCTGGAGTTTGTAATCATAAACATTTTATTGCAGTGCGTCGTAATTTGCGCCTGATCTCCGATTACCTCGATCGTCTTGATACCGTGCAGGATACCTCTGCGCGAAGGCCAGAGTTTTATTTTTTCAATCAGCCGCAACAGCTCCACCCGCTTGCGGTAGTAACGCTTAACCGGCTGTTTGGTTGGGGTCTTTTCTGCCAAAGTTTTAAGATCTCCACAATAAATAAAAGTCGCTTTAGGCCTTCAGACCGGGGTGATGTAAATCACGCAAAACGCGGCTCTTAACCTTGAGCCCCTTTTTATTCGGTTAAATTAGTTTTGAGCTTCTAAATGTTCAGGCGGATACCATCAAGATACCCCAGACTTCTGCCCATTTTCCCAAGGCTCCGGCTGTTTTCCGCAATCATGAGCAAGCGTTCAAGTCCGAAACCGATACCCATCCATGCATCCGTGACTTGCCAGGCCTGATCGAGTATGTGGGGCCCCATAGCTGCAGAACCAATCTCCAATCGGTCTTCACCGGCTAAAATATCAATGGTCTCACCGTATACTGCGGAGCTTTCCGGCTGAATAATATAGTCATCCACCCCGGCTGCCGCTGTCACCAGGGCCGCCATATCTTCTAACCTTGACTGCCGCCGGTCCTCGGCAAGACCCATCTCTACCAGATTGAGCATGGTAAATTCATTCGAATGCTGGGCACCCTGCGACTCCTTGCGGAAACATGAGCCGATCTCGAAGATACGGACCGGTTTCTCCCATAAGCGCAGAAGGTCTTTTAACACGAAGTATAAATGCGGCGCCAGCATTGGTCGCAGACATTTGTCGTTGCCTAGCCAGAATATCTGTGACGCCAGCGGGTGGTCGTCATCAATCGACATTTTGGCCAGCAGGCCTTTCGACAGGATGGTCGGGGTGGTTACCTGTACAAAATTATTTTGAACCAGCATATCCGTCAAACAGCTCTCCAGCCGGCAAAGCTTGGGCCTGCGAGGACCTTCACGCAATTCCTGCAGCTTCTGACGCTGAACTTTAACCAGTTGCTTTTCAAGCTGCTGATAGGCTTTGTCACGAGTCTTCGCGTTATCAAATTGCAGCGCGAGCTCGGCGTCATCGGCTGCCAGTTCTATCAAACGCGCCTGCTGGATTTCAGTCCAATTAACGTTCAAGCGTGTCTCCCAATTGAGTTTTTTAAGTCGATTTGATCATCATTTTTTAGAGTTGGCGGGAGGTCACGGTGTCGCACCGAGCTGCGTGAATTTAGAGTCCACGTGATCTGCTATCGATCCACCCCCCGCAGTCAAACGATGTCAAACTATCGGTTCAAGGGCAATGCTGTCAAGATTAAGTCGTTATTTGATGAATATATTTTTCGCCCCTGGAAATCAACTCCGTATGGTCCTCCGGTGCACCCAGGCCATCCAGCAGGCTGCAGGTGTGTTGACGTAAAATTTCATCGGCAGTGGGACTCCCCTGAACCTGCCATTTTTCCAGCGTCAGCTGGGGCCAGATTGAATTGTTGAAATCAATTTCGCGGCAATATTTAACGGTCAGGTCAGAAATTAAAAAATTGCCACCCGGCCCGATGGATTCAATTTCGTTTGGTGCCACGGATTCATCATTGATAATAAAGCCCTGCTTGAAAAAGCGTGCCTGGCGAATCACTTCGTCAGAATATACAACCAGCGCCGGCGAAAAAACCAGTGAATCGAAATTTCCGCCCACAAACGGTGCCAGACCGACTTTACCAAGATACGCGGTCAGGTGATTCATCCACAGGGTGCCGCTGGCCGTTAAATCAGGTCCCCGTGCAAATGTTCCAGCAAATCGAGCGCCGCATCAAAGCATTGCTTTTCTGAAATTAATAATACCAGCGGCTTGGTGGCGTTGGCGGTCATCTCCAGGGTTCCGTACAAATCGGCGACCTGGGGCGAAATGTCCTGGATAATACCGATCGTGGAAATCACGTCAAAATTTGACAGAGCGCTTCCCAGCCTGGTGGCAAGTTCCATGTGCTTTCGGGCGAAAGGTGCCACCGCATCGGTCTTCGGGTCCTGGTAGTAAAGGTTGGTTGCACCGATACCAAAGCGGGTTTGCGGACTTTCGGTGTTGCCCAGTTGAAAGCTGAAGTTTCCCAACCGATCATGGATATCGATGGCAGACGGTGCAGCCGCTAGCGCCCAATCAATCATTTCAGCCGGGATATGTACGACTTTATCATTTTCCGGAACATTTACGGCATTGGCAAAGAGATGGCGCGCTCGCTTGGAATCGACCCGAATTCCGACCCTGGATAAAATCTCCAGGGAATAGTGATGGAGGCTATCTATTTGCTCCCGGCTTAATACGTTTATTGCGGGTTGAACCTCACTCATAATCTTCCTACTCACGGCCGGATGATGATGAATCGGAGACAACATAATCGAAGGCCTCATCCAGCCAAAAACTTTATGTTGTCTGAGCATTGTCTGCGGGGGTTTGGGGCTAATATCGTTTAGTTTATTTCACTTGCATCGGTAATTATTGCCCTTGACGGTAAAATTCCTCAATTTTCTTGATATATTCAGGGTCCAAATCAAGACCCCGCGCACCGGTGAGCATGATTTCCACATAGCTGCGTGAAGGAGGGAAGGGACCTTTAGGATCGATCACCCGATATAAATCAGCCGGGTGGAATTTGCCGTCTTCCCCCAACACCAGAAAAGTCTCCCTTTTATACAAATCTTTATAAACACCTTCCAGGTTATCGAGCGTTAGGAGCTCCTGCTCGGTCACTTCGTAAAGTGCCCCGTGAACGAGTTCACCGGGGGCCTCCATAATGCCGCTAAAGCCCCCCTGGCGTTTTTCCGACCAGAACGGGAACTGTACTTCAAAGTTGGGCAAGTACCCATTCATGACAAACTTCGCGTTCGGAATCAGTTCTTTTTTGACAAAATCGATGCTTAGATTAGATCCATAGCCGAAATGATACATATACTATTCCTCCTGTGGCATGGGGTTTTCTGTCGCAAATGATACGGCATAAAGAATCATAGGTGTTTTTCCGAAGTGGATGAATCGAAAATGCTGAATTTTGTACTGGCTTCGGTTGAGGCCTGACATATTGAGGCGTCAATTAAACGGAACCAAATCCCAACCTGATAACGGAAGCGGGCTTTATTGTCAACTTTGATATTTTTAATGTGCAATTGGGCCATTAGGCAAATAATAGGGGACTGAGTTAACTTATTTATGCTATTTGATCGGTATAAAATTCTGGTTAGGAGGGATGCAATGCCGCGTCGAGCCCGGTTGGATGCGCCAGGAACCTTGCATCATGTGATGGTGCGAGGAATCGAGAGGCGCAGGATTGTCAACGATGTTGCCGACCGCAAGAATTTTGTTGGGCGGCTGGGAGAGCTTGCGGCCAGCACCAATAAGTTTAACTCAGTATTACATATCCAGTTGTGGCACAATTTTCACGAGATAGTCATGGGTTTTTTCGATGAGATAGAGCGGCAGGGATATTAGCGTAAAAAACACCTCTTCACTCCTATTATTGATCCAGATAATTGCCCTGACTTTTTGAATTGATGGCGGATTAAGGTCAAATCTCACAGCAAGACGACAATTCTTCAGATAGCAGAACTGCTGCAATGATTTGAGGGCTCCCCCCGTGCCGGCCTTTATTTCAGCAGGAATGATATATTGCTCATGCCTGATCAGAAAATCAACTTCTGCATTTCTGTTAACGCCTTCCCGAAACCAGTAAAAACCTTCCGGTCTGTTGCTGAATCCTTCAAGATAAATGAGATGCTGACAAGCGAATTGTTCAGCCAGGACGCCTTTGGTTGCCGGATCAATGTTTAGCAGCCGTTCCTTCTGCAATTTTCTTATTCCGGCGAGATGGCTCAATAGTCCAAGATCCAGTATAAATGGTTTGTAGCGTTTGACTGAAATAGATGCATTGAATGGTATGTTGGCGCTGCTGCGAAACACTTTTGTAATGACCTGTGCCATATGTAGTAGATTCAATGCCTTTTCCAGATCACCGGATTTATAGTCTCTAGAAATGTTGACATATTTAATTTTTTGCCCGGTGATCCTCGCCATGGCGTCAAAGACAAGCTGAAGTTTCGGGAATTGAATCTGCTTGGAATATTTGGCGAAATCATCTCTGTACGTTTGTATGATCTGGTTTAATATCTCCGCGACCCGTGAACGATTTGCGTTTCCGGAAAAAGCCAAAACAGCCTCAGGCATACCGCCTGTAAGGAAATAATCCCTTAAAAGAGAAATCATTTGCCCATGGACGGCTTCAGATACAGGGTTGGAAATATCGTGATCATTAAAGTATCCGATAAGGTTGGTTTTTCCGGTTGCTTCAAGAGTCTCAAAAAAGGTCATGGGTCCGATCCAGCAGTACTCAATTCTGCCAACCGGCATGGAAAAAGATTCATCTTTAAGTGCAAATTCAAGTAGCGAACCGGCAGCGATCACCGGGAGATCCGGCAACTCTTCATAAAAGTAACGGAGGCATTGGATGGCCTTTGGAACAACCTGTATCTCATCGATAAATAGTATGGTGTTTTGGTCCAATGCATTGCCAAGCCCAAGCCCCAGGTCAATCTCACGAACGATCCTTTTAACATCCATGGCTGCAAATTCCGATGATAGACCAGGATACCGCTCCAGATTCACTTCAATAAGGTTCAAACCTCGTTTTTCAGCAAAAAGCCGCACAAGAGTCGATTTTCCGACCTGTCTGGCTCCCCGCACCATCAAGGGTTTTCTTCCATCTCTTTCAAACCAGGATGCAAGAAATTCTTCTGCTAATCTTTTCATAAAACGCCATTATCCATTCTTTTCTTTAAAGTATCATGCTTTTTATAAAAAAATTACTTATTTTAGGGGTGTTTGTCAAGAAATAAATAAATTTATTAGGGATGATTTTACGTAAGATTGCATTTTTTATTGGGGTGGTCCCGGAAGGTTGAATATACTACCAATAACCATTCAGGTAACGAAAGCTGGCTTTATTGTTCACTTTGATTTTTTTACGTGCAATTGGGCAATTAGGCAAATTCGGGCATAGCTCACCGCTTTGCCCGAGGCAGGATTTTTTTATAGGTAGGTTTCCATCGGATAACAAGTTCAGCACTTTCCAGGCGCAACGGCTCAGTTTTGTGAGCAGCTTACGGTCAAACATGAAATAGATCCGCAATCTTTTTGGAATGCTGAAAACCCATTGGCGGTGCGGCACATATTTTAGCACTTCGGTGCATAACCATTCGCCGAATTCCACCACTCGCTTCTGATGGCAAGAGGGGCAAAAATGCCGGCGTTTGCATGAAAACGCCAGCAAATATTCGTGTCCACAATCTTCACATTTAACGCGCGCAAACCCGAAATGTAAATCCCCGCAATCCAAATAGCGATGAATGACATCGGTCACATAAGGCCGCCAAAAACCAAAGCGGCTCTGATAACGTTCGTCCCAGACAGTTTCCAACTGTTCAAAATGATCTTCGACGCAGCGATAATACGCGCTTGCTTTGGGCTTGCGCGGTTGATAAACATCATAATCAATTGCGGTAGGGCATGCGTTTAACATATTGATCAAACCAACACAGGAAAATGCGATTACCCTACACAATTTAAATCTAAGTATCAATGTAAATTTTTATGTATATATTTTAAGCAACATCTAAATTGCGCCCACAGGATCGCAAAACATCGATATGATAGCGGATCCACCGTTTGCGGACTCGCGCAGCGCAGGCGCTTGCTCCGCGTGTCGCTCTGTCTTTTCTATCTGTGGGCTCTTATCGCATTGCTGCGGATTGAAAATTTAGCTGACCTGAAAGAAGCCCATCGAAAATGGACAGAAGAAGCCTTGAAACAATCAAAAGTTGTTCGGGATAGCAAGTAGACCCAGAGCATTGTCCTCGGAGATAAGTCGTTTCTTGAACAAATCAAAGACCGCCTCGGAATTCGGGCCAAAGGCCGTAAGATTTATAGAACCGAAGATGAGTATCAACTGCGTGAAGGAAAGTCCGATTATGGCGGTTGCCAGGATTTGGATGACCAAAATACATTCGATTGGAATTTGCTTTAAAACGGGGTTCTTGTTATGTGGAATTTTGTTCGCCGATATTTACGCTTCCATCGGAATATACGTCCCCGCAGACTCTCCGCCGTCGATTGTAATTGTTGTACCGGTAATATATTTGGCCTCGGAAGACGCTAAAAATACAAACAGGGCGGCAATTTCTGCGGGATCCGCATGACGCCCCATGGGGATTCGGGCGTTGACCGCGTCCAACATTTCGGCGGTGTACTCTGCTTTTTGCATGGGAGTCAATACATAACCGGGACAGATCGAATTGATTCTGAGCCAGGGCGCACATTCCAGGGCGACGGTTTTGGTCAGGTTAATCACGGCCGATTTTGATGCATTATAATCCGTATAATACGGGTAACCCGCAAACCCGTTGGTTGATGCGGTGAATAAAATTACCCCGGATTGCTGCGGTTTCATGCGTTCAATGGCCGCTTTGGCGCATAGAAACATTCCGTCTAAATTGATGCGCAGCACTTTCGACCACTGGTCATAGTCGATTTTCATAAACGGTTGGCGAACACTGATGCCCGCATTCGATATCAAAATGTCGATGCCGCCCATGATTTCGTCTACTTCCTTAAATGCCGCTTCTATTTCGTCCGGGCTGCTCACATCTGCACATACCCCGCCGGTTAGCGGTGACAATTCAGACCGGGCGCTATCCAGGGCCTCTTGATTGCTGTCCACGATAACCACCTTGGAGCTTTCATTGACAAAACGCCTGGCTGTCGCATATCCGATTCCGCTGGCGCCGCCGGTGACGACCACACGTTTATCTTTAAGGTCATGGTACATGGTTTTTTTCTCCCTAACCAATCTTAAAGTATATGAGCCAGGAACTGTTTGCTCCGTTCCTCCCTGGGGTTGGTGAACATCTCCTCGGGCGGCCCCTCTTCCACCCAGTTACCACCATCCATTATAAACACCCGGCTGGAAACATCACGGGCAAAATGCATCTCGTGGGTCACGGCAATTATGGTCATGCCCTCTTTGGCAAGGCGCTCCATTACATCCACAACCTCTCCAACCAGTTCGGGGTCGAGGGCCGAGGTCGGTTCATCGAAAAGCATGATCTTGGGCTTCATTGCCAGGCTGCGGGCAATGGCCACACGCTGCTGCTGGCCGCCCGAGAGCCGTGACGGGTATTGATCGCGTTTATCAGAAAGACCAACCCAATCGAGCAGTTCCTCGGCATAGGGGGTTGCCTCTTTTCTGGACTGGCCCAGTACCGTCACGGGCCCCTCCATGACATTTCCGATGGCGGTCATGTGGGGAAAGAGGTTAAACGACTGAAAACACATCCCGGTCTTTTTGCGGATATCAAGAATCTTGGCAGCATGATCGCTGGATTTTTCACCGGCTTTGATGGCCACACCATCCACCTCAATGGTCCCTGCGGTGGGCGCTTCTAAAAAATTGATACACCGCAACAGGGTGCTTTTGCCCGATCCTGAAGGACCTAAGATTGATACAACCTCGCCCACGTGCACATCCATATCAATACCGTCCAGCACGTGAAGATCTTGGCCAAAGACCTTGTGAAGATTTCGAATTTTGACCATTACCTTACTGTTGTTCATCCGTGTTCCCCTCTTTCTCCCCGCGCCATATGTTTTTCGATCTTCTCTTGGATGGTCTGCAGGATGATGCACATCACCCAGTAGATCACCGCCACCAGGATCAACATCTCCAGGGACTGAAAATGTCGCCTCCCGATTTTAACGGCCCGGAAGCTGAGTTCCCAGACCCCCATCAGAGATACCAGGGACGAATCCTTGACCATGGCGATAAATTCGTTGGAGACCGGCGGAATAATGACCCGCAGGGCCTGGGGGAAGATGACCCTGCGCATGGTCTGGGCGCCGGTCATGCCCAGGGCTTTGGCAGCCTCGGTCTGGCCGATCTTTATGGATTGAATCCCGGCCCGCACGGTTTCGGTCATATAGGCACCGTAGCACACGGCCAGCGCCATGATACCGGCCGGTATGGCGGGCAGGGTCAAATATTTCTGAATCCCCACAAGGCCAAGCTCCTCGAGGGCACCACCGATCTGGGGAAGGGCCAGGTACCACATGTAAACCTGCACCAGAAGGGGTGTGCCCCGAATCAACGACACATAAAGGGTGGCCATGGCGTTGAAGACAGGGTTGTGGGAAAGTCGGCCCAGGGCGCCGATGACGGAAAAGACACATGCCAGGCTGATTGCCAGAATGGAGACCAGCAGCGTGAACCCGAGTCCCGTAAGGATAAATCCCAGCCACTTGCCCATGAATTTAAAATCGAGTCCCAGCACCACGAGGCCCAGGGCAAGCAACACCACCATACCGGCAAGGGAAATTTTTAAATTTCGGCTGAAGTGCCTCCGCCTGGCCTCTATCCGCTTCATCACCTCAAGCGCTTCCGGGGGAATTCCTCTCTTTACAATACTGCTTGGTTCGTTCATTATATCTCCAAACATGTATGCGGTTCACGGAATCGCGATTCAAATATTGCCATGCCCTCCAAGGGTTATACCCGGGCTTAACCCCTTAGTTGCAACGTTGGGGTTAACGCCTAATTTCGCCGGCAAAACGATGAAGAGACACCCAAAAAATTCCGGTTTCCCGCTCCGCAAAAGGCGGCAGAGGGAAACCGGAGATACAACAAATGCAACTATATGCTATAGCTTGGGAATGAGGCTCTGGCCGTAAAACTGCATGGAAAGATCTTCCAGTGTGCCGTCTTTGTACATAGAGGTGAGGATCTCGTTCAGTTTTTTAAGTAGAGACTCACTGTTGGGCCGGCTCTTGTCAAGGGCAAAGCTCAGGACCTCATAAAAGACAGGATCGCCCAGCATCTTCAAGGGGCAGCCGCCGCCGCAGCCTGTTTTCATGGCTTCAAAAACGGTCGGCTTGGCGGTGATCAAGGCGTCAATCCGGACACCATCGCCCAGGGCCAGATCTTCTACAGCGTTGGCATCTGTCGGATAGGTCGTGATTTTGCCGGCACTCCAATCCTGATACTCAATCTTGACACCCACAAGCTCAAGATCTTTGTTAATATATCGGTCATAGGTGGTTTCGGTTCCAACGCCGATGTGCTTGCCGGCCAGGTCCTTGAGGCTTTTAATGGTGGTGTTATCCTTGTGAACTGCAAACTGAGCCGGTGTGCTGTAGTAAGGCATGGTGAAATGCAGGGCATTCATACGCTCGACGGTGGGGGTCATGGAGCCGATGGAGAGATCCCACCGTTTACCCCACTTGCCGGCAGTGATAAGATCCCAGTCAGGCGTTACGAATTCAACCTTCACGCCCAGCCGTTTGGCAACTTCCTTGGCCACGCTGATATCAAAACCCTCCAGTTCACCCTTGTCGTTCAGAAAGCTCTGGGGCGCATAGTTGGCATCTGTGGACACTTTAATGACACCGGCCGCTAAAATTTCACTAAGTACATCGTCTCCCCCAAAGCTGCCTGTAGCTCCAAAAACAACTGATACGGCCAGAAATAAAATAAAAAATACATTCTTTTTCATCCTGTTTCCTCCTTTTCTTAGGTCGCTGATTATAATTCAGTCTTTGACAAGCCTTGCAGACAATAAATAGACCGTAGGTGCGATAGTGTCAAGCCATTAAACCTGAACTTAGTTCGCTTCGCTCACAATTGGAATAATGGAATACTGGAATGATGAAATATTGGGTAGATTCGTGTTCCATCTGGTTGAATAATAATACAGTTCATAGGACCAGCCCACAGCATCTCGAAAAACAGTTCAGAAGATTATTTCAAATATACTCAATAGTTTGTATAGAATGAATATTTAAGGAATTCTTTCCAACTTAAATAATGGCGGAGCGAAGCGACATCCACAAATATTCAATTTGCAATCTTCAATCTTCAATTCCGGCTTGTCCGGGTTAGGTAGAGGTTGATTTTCAATCGACCCTTTGTTAGAAGGTGTCTCAACCCATAAATCAGACCGATACATAACAGTACAAATCTTTTTAAATACATACACAGCGTTCTGCATGTTTGACCCGCTGTGGCAGTTCTATAACCCCAATTGAGTGAAACTCAATTGGTGGGTACTCGGTATCTGGTACTGGGTATTGGTTTTAAGGAATGGGTTTGATTTTTAATATATCACCCGC
>CACVKW010000042.1 GCA_902749685.1 Olavius sp. associated proteobacterium Delta 1
ACATTTCTTAAGCACCATATATTGTGCTCCATTTTTTCTTGACGTACAAGGCATATTCCACTATATCTTTATTTCGAAAAAGCAATACCTTATCTTTTTATCTTTGAACATGTTCTGAAAGGCACATGAAAGAAGACCTCAACATCTTTGATTTTGAGCTGTCTTCTCATGATTTAAAGAGTGTACGTCTACTACTAAATTAGATCCTGTCTCAAAAACAATCTGAATTCACTGGTGTTGTCAACTGCAGGGCCTTGTTGGCAACGGTGTGTGTATGACAATTTTATTCAAAGGTAATAATGAGTCAATCAGTAACTCCGGACAATTTTAAAATTCTAATTGAAGACTATGTAGCCGAATACAACAAAAAAAACGGAGAACGCGATATATGGCGAAAACCACTTCTGGCGACAGCTAAAGCGGACGACCGCTTCGACATCCTGCCTATAATCACTGCTGATGATCACGTTCTACCAAGAGACTTGCTGCCCTCGGCCAAATCGGTGGTGGTTTTCTTCGTGCCATTTGTGAAAGGGCTGGCGGTTGAAAACCACAAAGGGAAAATCCCCTGCCGGAACTGGGGGCTTGCCTATGAGTCCACCAATCGGCTCATCAACAGCCTGTGTGAACATATTCAACATCATCTCGAAGGCAGAGGATACAGAGCTGAATTAACTCCGGCTACCCACAATTTCGACCATGTAAAGCTCGTCTCCCGTTGGTCTCATAAACACCTTGGATATCTTGCAGGCCTGGGACGCTTTGGAGTAAACGCGCAATTTATCACTCCTTCCGGGTGCGCGGGACGGTTAGGCAGTCTGGTGACTGAAGCCGAATTTGGTGACAGCCCCTTAATCAGTGAGAAAGAACTATGTCTGCATAAAAATGGACATAAATGCCTGGTGTGTGTCAAACGCTGTCCAGTGGGAGCGGTGTCCGAATCGGGTATCAATCGCAAACTGTGTTGGGAACAGCTAAAATCCAATATCGCCCGGTCAGAGGAACTTGCGGGCCTTGAAAATACAACCCACGTATGCGGTAAATGCCAAGTCATCGTACCGTGCAGCCTGAGGACTCCGAAGAAGAAGTAAAAGGCAAATTAGATGACTGAGGAGTCGGAGAGTTTTTCAATCTCTGATCGGTTCGTCAGGGGAATCACCCATTGGCCCGTACAACCCTTAACAATCATATAGAGAAACTGACGGACGGCAGCTATCTCGCTTGAATCAGATTTGAGCCAGCCCCAGTAGACAGATTTCCACGAAGGCGATGGTCGTCTCTGTCTTTATGGGCTTAACTTAGAAGATAGGGGGCATTACAGAGTTCGGTACTCATTTGTTAAGGATTGTACGGGCCAATGGGTGATTCCCCTGACGAACTTGCGACAATCATTAAAAAGCCAACGGGTCACTAAAAAAGCTGTTGAGGAAAAGCTCCCCGACCTCTCAGATAACTGAGATGAACCGATTTTAAAAATTATTAATTTTTCTGTCACAATTTGCTAATTCAATAGTCTAATTGTTAAAGGCCCAAAAAGGAAAAATTTTTATAGATGGAATCAGATATTGAAAAACAGGTCGAACTGGCAGTTATTGGAGAAAGAGAGGCTCTAGAAAATCTTGTCAGGTGTATTCAGGATCATGTTTACAAGCTTGCACTACGGATGCTTGCTCACCCTGAAGATGCCGAAGACGCCGCTCAGGAAATTCTGATAAAGGTCATCACCCATTTAAGCAGTTTTCGTAAAGAGAGTAAGTTTATGACATGGGTCTATCGTATCTCAGCCAACCATCTGCTGACTACACGCAAACGGCGCGTTGAACTCAGGGAGGCCAATTTTGAAAAATGTCAGCGGCAGATTGACAAAGGCTTTGCAGATACATGGCATCCATCCGTGTCAGAGGCCATGCAGAAACTTATTGTAGAAGAGTTAAGAATAGATTGTCTACAGACATTGCTGCAGTGTCTGGACCGAAACCTTCGAATCGCCTATACGCTGGGTGAAGTATTTGAAGTGAACAGTGTTGAGGGTGCTTATATACTAGAGATATCACCGCTCGCTTTTCGGAAGCGCCTTTCACGGGCCAGAAAACTTATGCGGAAATTTATGCTAAAAAATTGCGGTCTTATAAATTTAGAAAATCTCTGCTATTGCGAACGTTTGGCCCCTTGTGCAGTAAAAACCGGGTGGATCAACCCTGAAAAATTAGTGTTTGCCAATCATAAACGTAAACATCAGATTGATGATTTTGATACATCATATCTTCAGGAGTTGGATGAGATTAGCCGGGTTGCCGCACTGTTTAGAAGCCATCCTGATTATGCCGCACCGGAAACGTTCATTGGAAATATAAAACAACTGCTGGATTCAGGAAGATTTAAATTGCTTCAATAATATTAAGGTTAAAACCAAAAATCGTTAAAATAAGGAGAAAAAAATGAACACAGAATTACTCGCACCGTGCGGTCTTTATTGTGGTGTTTGCGGTGTTTATATGGCCAGTCGCGACAATAATCAAAAACTAAAAGATAAACTAGCCAAGGCTTATGGTGTCAACCCTGAACAAATAGCCTGCAAAGGCTGTTTATCAAACGAAAAATTTGTTTACTGCGAAGCTTGCGGTATTCGATCGTGCATCATGGAGAAAAATTATGAAGGCTGCCATCAATGTAACGAGTTCCCTTGTCAATTAATTGATGATTTCCCTGTCCCTGTTGGTAAAAAAGTAATACTCCGCTCCGTTCCTGATAGAAAAAAGCTGGGTACTGAAAAGTGGGTCAAAGAAGAAGAAAATCGTTACAAATGCCCTCATTGTAGTGACCCGCTTTTTCGCGGTGCCCGTCGCTGTGCCAGTTGCAAGGAGTTAGTCGAAATAGATTAATGTATTCATTGACCAATAATTCAAATGAATTCTCATCCACAAATGCAAGGGCGAGTTTGGAATCCACCCCTACAAAAATTTCATTTTATTCTTGACATATAGTTACAATGTGGCTAAATAATAGCTACGCCGTATGGAGCAAAGATAGGGCCCGCTTCGAGTTAAGTGCCTGCAGTTGATGAAAAATCAAACTGCTATTCTTTTTAATTCGAAACTTAAGATTATCATCAGAAATATTAAAATGAGATAATACGGGTTGTCACGACAGGCATCCAAGATGATTATATTGACCCTGCTACCAGCTGCTTCCATCTTTCCAAGTATCCTACCAGCAGCCACACCTTCAAA
>CACVKW010000043.1 GCA_902749685.1 Olavius sp. associated proteobacterium Delta 1
ATTCCGGAATACCGGTTTACCGATGAACAAATCCAAAAGCGCTTTGAAACATATTACGGCGACAGCCGCGAATTTGCCGAAGGCCAGATTCCCTATTTACGTGAAAAGCTGTCAAGCCTTTCCGAATTTATGCGGGAGATCAAGGTTGGCTTTGCCAGGTTTTACAACCGGCGCCATAACCGCCGGGGTTATTTCTGGGGAGACCGCTTCAAA
>CACVKW010000044.1 GCA_902749685.1 Olavius sp. associated proteobacterium Delta 1
AGACAAAGCACGATCAAAAATACGACCATGGGAAGAAAATAGTAGTTGGCCACAACGCTTTTCGTTACCAAGCTGTTAGCAAAAAATTTCTTGCACGGATAAAATATGTTAAATTTTAAGTATCTTAACCGTATGCCTTTTAGATAATTTGAGCTAAAATGGACTAGAAAAAATTAATACCTGAATTTTAAAAACAACAAACATCGGCCGAGATCAATTATGAAAAATTAACCTCGCAAAGTTCGAAGAAGATATTTTCGTGCAAAATTCAGGTA
>CACVKW010000045.1 GCA_902749685.1 Olavius sp. associated proteobacterium Delta 1
GTACAACCTGATTTCTAAATCACTAATTTCCCGTTTATAACTGCCTGTTTTTATTAAAGGCAGTATTTGATTTTCAAATTATTTTGGACAGCAATGAGGCCTGATATATTTTTAATTACCTCGGGACGACGGATAAAACTCTAAACGTTGGGTGCTCAGATAAAATGAAATACGTTTATTTTATCATCTCATATCTTCTTCTACTTTTTCAAGGCACTGCAATTGGAGGGGATATAAATGAATTGCCTCCCTATCAAGAAAACATAACAATCGCTTATTGTGATAAACTCTTCAATGAAATCAATCATCAATTTGATTTAGCGAGAAAAAATCAGTATCAAGCAGATGACTATTTTTACTCATACTCGATTGGCATGCCTAAGTTATCGCATTTAATTCAGGCCGCAATGCAAGGAGAGAAAGATAGACTATATTTTAGTTGGTGGAGTTCTGAAAGGCGCGACACAAGAATCATAATTTCTGCCCTAATGTACGCATTAGACAAAATTTCAGTGAGTTCATTTAATCCTCCATATCCATATAGATATAATGCAGCAGAAAGAAAACATCGTATAGAGGAGTTGGTTTTTATTACAAAAAATTTGGGGTACTTCTATGACAGGCTTATTTCTCTATTTCAACTGAAATTAGGTGAAAAACACCCACTTACTATAAAACTAAAAGCCAAATTCAATCTCGGATCAAGGTACTTAGAATATGATCCCGATAAGGAACTATATATTGAAAAATACACTCAATAAAAAGCCCCAACAAGCCTGTGGAGCAGACGGCGTGTATGTAGCGGTTTTACGTAAAGGCCTATCTGGCTTGTAATTTATTTAGTCCGCTGCTCACCGCAACGTTATACATATGAACAATCGTAAGAAAAAATCAAGCGACACCCCTCTGATAATATTTGGAGTTTTAATTATTGTAGGGATAATTGCCAATTTGATAGATGTTTGGGTTTATAATTCGTATATCGGTGACCAAGGATTTGGGTTGTTTTCAAGAGTTCCATTTCAGGTCATATGGAACTATTTCAAGACATATCCAGGTAATCTGCCTACGTTCTTGGGTCTTTTCCCTTGGCTATTGGTGTTTACTTATTTGGCAATAAAACTCAAAATAGACCAAAGGAAGCTGAAAAAAGAACTTCGGGAAGAATTCAAAGAACTTGGGGTATCAAGGCGGATGAACCAGACGTGAGAAGCTCAGCGTTTATCGTAAAAGTCCAAGCTAGCTTGGTAACCATCTGCCACACTGGTTATGCCTTAGACTCGTTACTTGACAAGGCGTACGATATGACGTACCATATAGGATATTCAAAAACCGATATATTTGAGGTTAATTATGCCCACCTTAACAGCAACCGAAGCAAGATCAAGGCTTTACCGGCTCATTGATGAGGCAGCATCTTCCCATGAACCAATTGTCATAACGGGCAAGCGCGGCAGTGCCGTGCTTATTTCAGAGGATGATTGGCGGTCCATTCAGGAAACCCTCTATCTGTTGAATATTCCCGGTATGCGGGAGTCCATCCGGGAAGGGTTAGCCACTCCCGTCGAAGCATGCTCTGAGAAGCTTGACTGGTAATGTGGCGAGTCGTTTTTACAAAACAAGCACAAAAAGATGCCAAAAAATTAGCTTCTGCCGGTTTGCGATCTAAAGCGGAAAAGCTATTGGATATCCTCCGCGAAAATCCGTATAAGACTCCTCCAACTTTTGAAAAACTATTAGGCGACTTATCGGGAGCCTATTCCCGCCGTATTAATATACAACACCGATTGGTTTATCAAATTTTAGATAATGAAAAAGTGGTCAAAGTTATTCGCATGTGGACCCATTATGAATAAGCCGGCATAACGCTGGAGCAGACAGGGACAACTTGCGCGGTTTTGCGTTGAGGTCCGATGCAACTCGATATATATACCGCCTGCTGCTCCGCTCATTAGGCAACAACGGAAAAATAAATAAATCAATAACGAACAAGATTAGCATAATGGTCTATCCGTCATTGACCTTCGAATCGCGGGGCAAGTATGAGCGAAGCAAAAACGACGCGTCTTTACAAGCAAGTCTTTGTGTTGGGTATAGTAATCATTCTAGGGGCAGGATATTTTTTAGTTCGAAGTGTCATTATGGTTTCAAGTGACATAAAAACGACTGCCACAGTCATTAAGATTGAACAGGTGTTTAAGCGTGCTGGTGAGACGACAAGCACCTATATTCCGACCGTGAGGTACACAACCGAAACAGGTAGGGTTGTAACTAAGTCTACAGGGTTTGGATCTTCTATGTACAATTATGATGTCGGTGAAAAAGTTACCGTTTATTACGACGAAAAGAATCCAACATCTTTCAATATTGTCGTACCACTTTCCTCGTGGGCACTTCCTGTTATCGGTTTGCTTTTCGGATGTTTGATACTATGGAGTGCAAAGAAACTATAGTGGATAATGCTATGAAAGGTCTTTAAGGAATACCAGAATAGCCTAACAAAATGCTTGGAGTCAGACGCCTAAAGTAGTGCCGATTTTTAACAGTTTAGGTCTTGAAAATACGAATTGGGTCTTATCAAATTTCTTGCCTTTTAACCGGCGCTGCTCAAGCTGGGCATTATGTGCGACACGATGTCGCATTTTATATATGTGATTACAGTGGGTTATACTGCTGGAAATCACCCGGCGTGTCCCCGCCGGTATCCTAGGGAGGCGTGCTACCGTTGCGCTGATGACGGGGTGCGAAGCCCTCCTGACAATGTACCGAATTGGGAGAAAACCGTGAGGCTCACACCCCTCCGGGAAACCCACCCGGTTAAGGGCTAGAATCGAGGCAATATGGTGAGAGCCCTCTGTGCCAATGAAGGTGAGACACTTACCCCTTGAAAAATTAGTGTAGGGCGGGTAGGAGTATCACCTATGGAAATAACAAAAAAAGAACCAAGAA
>CACVKW010000046.1 GCA_902749685.1 Olavius sp. associated proteobacterium Delta 1
ACTGATCCTGGATTCTGGTTTCTGGATACTGGATGTCGTTGAAATTCACCGATAGTGTCCTGTTAGATATCCAGCATCGAGTATCAAGCATCCAGCATCAGCCCGGA
>CACVKW010000047.1 GCA_902749685.1 Olavius sp. associated proteobacterium Delta 1
ATGAAGACCATTGAAAGTATTGACTGATCCTGGATTCTGGTTTCTGGATCCTGGATGTCGTTGAAATTCACCGATCGTGTCCTGTTAGATATCCAGCATC
>CACVKW010000048.1 GCA_902749685.1 Olavius sp. associated proteobacterium Delta 1
ATCCAACTTCGCTGCTGCAATGAAGACCATTGAAAGTATTGACTGATCCTGGATTCTGGTTTCTGGATCCTGGATGTCGTTGAAATTCACCGATAGTGTACTGTTAGAT
>CACVKW010000049.1 GCA_902749685.1 Olavius sp. associated proteobacterium Delta 1
GGGGACGTTGTTGACTGAGTTGACTTATTATCTCGCCAGTTTTATTATTTTTGATATGGCCGAGGTTGAGACACCCAGTTGCCTGGCAACTTCAGCTAAAGCAACCCCGTGCGTCTTCGCCAATCCAATCGCAATCCGAGCTCGAACCTCACTCGCCTCCTTGGGCCGGCTTCCCGCTTTTAATTCTTCAATTGCGATA
>CACVKW010000050.1 GCA_902749685.1 Olavius sp. associated proteobacterium Delta 1
CGCAGGGCGGCCTCTGCCGCGTCTGCTGCCAAAAGTGCGGGATTTTCTTTACGATTCGTAACATGCGCCTGATTGGCCGGGGTTCGTCTGGCACGCATTATTGAAAGTCCCATCATCAATGGTTAAGGCTGTCGAATATCATGATGCACTCCTTTTTAATCCTGTCCTTGATCCGGCAAGGCATTCTGTTGTTCTCTTTTCGCCGTTTTTTTAATTCTATAATAGGATGAAATGATGACCGCCACCGCCAGAAGAATAAAGGCGGCGCTGATCGGTCGCGTAAAAAATACGGTCGGATCCCCGTGGGATATGATCAGGGAACGCCGCAGGTTCTGTTCGGCCATCGGCCCCAGTATCAGTGCCAGCAATATCGGTGACACCGGATAGTCGTAGTATTCCATGAAATAGGCAATAACGCCGATGACCAGAGACAGACCCACATCAAAGAAACTGAACCGCATGGCGTAAGAGCCGACAACGCAGAGAAAGAAGATAACCGGGGTCAGGATTTTTCTATCTACCGTGATCAATTTTGCAAACACCCGGGCACCGGAAAGCCCGACAATCAACAGGATGAACTGGGCCATGATCATACCGGCAAATATCGGGTAGACAACGTCCAGATGGTCTCTGAACAGCATCGGGCCGGGCTGCAAACCATGAATGGTCAGAGCGCCGAGAAGAACGGCCGTGACCGCGTCACCGGGAACTCCCAGCGTCAACATCGGTATCATCGCGCCGCCGGTGGCGGCATTGTTTCCGGCTTCGGGGGCGGCGACTCCTTGCAGGATACCGGTTCCGAACTTTTCAGGGTGTTTGGAGGACCGTTTGGCCTCGCCATAGGTGATAAAAGCGGCGACATCACAGCCGGTACCGGGAATACTGCCGATGAATGTCCCCATAACAGCTGATTTGAACATGGTTTTCAGGTTCGAGGTGACTTCGCTGATCTTGGGCAGAATTTTTTCAACCTTGGATTCAACCGGGGGCAACGTCGTTATCTTCTCTATATTGCGAAATACCTGGGCATATCCGAACAAACCGATAAGGGCCGGGATAAAGGTCACCCCTCCCAGAAGATTCTGTGACCCGAAAGTAAAGCGGGGAACCCCGGAAAGCGGATCGAACCCGATGACCGTGATCATCAGGCCGAAAAGCGCTGCTATGATACCCTTCAGGATAGACCGCCCGGAAATAGTGATGATCATGCCGAGACCGAATATGGCCAGGGCGCAGAATTCCGGCGGGCCGAATTTTAAACCGATTTTGGCGATCTGGGGCGAAAGAAATGTCATGATGACGGCCCCGGTCGTACCGCCCACAAATGATGCCACCGTGCCGATGCCGATCGCTTTACCGGCCAATCCTTTCTGGGCGAGCGGATAGCCGTCCAGCAATGTGGCGGCAGCGGCAGGTGTGCCGGGGGTCCGGATCAAAATTCCGGAGATGGAGCCACCGTAGATGCCCCCGCAAAAAATGCCGATGAGCATGAGCAGTCCCTGGATGGGCGGAAGCCCGAAGGTAAATGGAATGAGCAGCGCGCAGCCCATGGTAGCCGTCAGACCCGGCAGGGCTCCCACAATAATTCCGGCCGTGATTCCGATGAAAACAAAAATAAAATTTATCGGCGTCAGCATTACCGTGGAAAAGGCCTCGGCCAGTAGCGTAAAATCCATTTAATTTCCTTTGAACAGATTAAAATGTAAATGCGAACATTCCGGTGGGCAGCGGGATGATCAGAAAATAGCGGAAGATCACCCACACGATAAGGGACACCGCAATGGAACTGGCAATTCTTTTCACTTGCCCTTGCTGGCCGATGAACATCATCAGGACGTAAAGAAATACGCTGGTGCCCATGGCAAAGCCGATGGCCTGCATCAAAAAAAGGTAGCCGATACAGATGGCGATGGCGATCACCATCCGAATAAAGCCCTTTAAGTGAATTCGATCCAATCTTGCCAGACTCTTACCCCTGACTGCGTTCAGGATAAGGATAATGGCACAGATAGACATGGCAATGGCAAGAAATTGAGGAAAGAAATTGGGTCCGTAATAATAGATCGTCGCTTTGCTGTACTCGCTGGCGTACCAGAAGATCCACGTACTGATTATAATCAGACCGATGCCTACGCCGATATCAGCTTTTTTCACGTCGCTAGACTCCGAATGCTGTCATCGGAAGCAGCCGGGCGGCTGCTTCCGATAAGTTAGATAAAATTACATGGGTTTATACAGGCTTACTGATTCGAGGGCCGGGACAAGCGTTTCTTCCATACCCTGCAGGAACTTTTGGAACCCCTGGGGATCTTCGTACACCAGGGGCAGACCCAGTTTTGTAGCCAGAGCTCTGAATTCCGGATCATCGAAACACTGCTTAAAACCCTTTACTAAAATCTTCATGTTGTCCGCAGAGACTCCCTTGGGAGCAGCTAGACCGCGCCAGTCGAGAATGGGACTGGGGTTCGCAAATCCAGCCTCCTCCATCGTGGGAACGTCCGGGAAAAGGGCATGCCGGGACGTATTGTTGACAGCCAGAATACGAACTTTGCCGGCCTGGTACATCTGCAGCATCTCGTCAATGCCGGTAGTGGCACAGTCAATGTGGTTGCCGATGAGAGCCGTGCGGGTGGGTGCTGCGCCGTCGAAGGGAACATAGTTGAACTCGATGTCGTTTTTGACGGCAATCGAAGCAATCGCCAGATGCCATGCGCCACCGGCACCGCTGTGTCCAACGGTAACGATTCCGGGGTTGGCTTTGGCATAATCCATCAGTTGTTGCAAAGTCTTCCATTTCGAGTCGGCTGCCACCGAGATCGCTGCCGGGCTCTGATTGACAAGCTGGATCAAATTATAATCGCGGTAGGAAAGTTTGGCTAAACCCATGGATTGGTAAGTGGACAATTGAAATGTGATCATGCCGACGGTATATCCATCGGGCCTCGCGGTGGATGCGGCCCCCATTCCGATAGCCCCCATGCCGCCTGTTTTGTTGACGACATTGACATTGACGCCAAAATATTTTTTGGCATTTTTAACCAAGGCGCGAGCAATGGTATCGGTACCGCCTCCGGCAGACCAGGGACAGACCAGGGTGATGTCTTTGGCCGGAAATTTATCGGCGGCCGCAATGTTTCCGACAGCCAAGAAAACACAAAGCGCTCCAACAGCAATAATTAAGCCGAATCTTTTCGTGTTCATACAATTACCTCCTTCTTTTTTGCTTGGTTAACGGCTAGGCTCATCGACGTCATAGGAATGCCTAATTGCTTTACCCCCTTTCTCAAACGATTGAGATCAATAACGCTTTTCGATCAGCGTTTTTATAGTGAATTCAAAGCGTTTAACACGAAATATGGAATGAAGTTCCGCATTAAGAAACGTTATATGGCTATTAGTCCTCAACTGTCAAGAAATATTTTAACCAGGCCTCCCGAAATATCGCTATGGGATAAAGGCTTATTTACAATCTGTGAGTTCTTTTCTGCCGGCACCAAATCAACCTGGCGTTATAGATGCTTGAAAATCAAATCTTTGTGAGGTATTTTTCTGACATCGGTGTTCTAGGTTGAGCCTTGTCGTCTTGATAACAACTTTAGTGTTTGAAGATCGCCCTGGTCGAGTTTTATTTATAAAAAAAACTTGACAACCGCTCTATAAATCGTAATAAGAAATATCATTTCGCATTATGGAATAAGGAATATGGCAATGAAGGCATCAAAAGCTCAAAATCAATCAAAACCCAGCAACCTTGTGAAGACGATTGAAAGGGCATCATTGATACTCGATATCCTCGGCAAGAGTCCTCAGGGAATCAGCATCAAAAAGCTCTCCGCAAAAACGGGCTTACCAAAAGGCACCGCCCACCGCTTTTTGTCATCACTGGCCTATTTCGACTACGTACGCCAGAACTCGATGACAAAAAACTATCACCTTGGGTTTAAGCTCGTCGAATTGGGTAATCGTCTCCTCGACCAAATCGATCTGCGAACCGAAGCCCACCCTTTTCTGGTCGAACTGGCCGAGCGGACTAAAGAGACGGTCCACATGGTTATCCTTGATCACCATGAGGCGCTTTATGTGGATAAAGTGGAATCGAGTGAGCCTGCCGGTGGATTGCGCATGGCCTCTGTGATAGGGGCACGTATACCAACACATTGCAGTGCCGTGGGGAAGGTTATGCTGGCCTTTTTACCCGAGGAGAGACTCGTCGCGATCGTTAAAGACAAAGGGCTGCCTCGCAGAACGGAAAATACCATAACCGATATCGAGGAACTCAAACAGCACCTTCAACTCGTCCGAAAACAGGGTTATGCGCTCGACGATGAGGAAAATGAGAAGGGTGTCAAGTGCCTTGGGGCACCGATTCGGGACCAGAATGGTAAGGTCGAGACCGCCATCAGCATATCGGTGCCCGGCACTCGGGTCCGTACCGATACGCTGCTGACGACACTCAAAGATCAAGTCACCGAAACGGCAATGAAAATATCACAAAAATTAGGCTATTATTAAATATTTGATTTAGAAATCGTTAGATTGCACAAGTATAAAAAAGGGAGATTAGACCATGGATATGAGAGAAAGCAGCCACCCGAATGAATTTAAATCCTATTCGACGGATCGAATCCGGCAGGAATTTTTAATTCAGGATTTGTTTAAGCCCGGGGAAATCAAACTGGTGTACTCATTTTATGATCGCATGATTGCCGGTGGCATCTGCCCTGACCGGGCCCTCACACTTGAGCCGCATAAGGATCTGGGGACCGACTACTTTCTGGAGCGCCGGGAGATGGGAATCATCAATGTGGGTTCACCCGGCACGGTAACCACCGACGGCCAGGAATATGTTCTGAATCGCACAGATGGATTGTACATCGGTAGAGGGGTAAAAGACGTCGTATTTTCAAGTGCCGACAAGGCCCGGCCGGCCCATTTTTATGTACTGAGCGCGCCGGCGCACCAGCATTACCCGACAGTAAAGATAGAAATCGGACAGACTGAAACGGTGGAACTGGGCGTACCCGAGGAAGCCAATGTCCGGACGCTGCACAAATACATACACCCTGACGGCGCCCAAAGCTGTCAGCTCTGCATGGGAATGACCAAAATTGCCCCCCACAGCGTCTGGAACAGCATGCCCTGCCACACCCATGGTCGCAGGATGGAGGTCTATTTCTATTTTGACCTGCCCGAAAATACGGTGATGTTCCACTTGATGGGCAAGCCGGATGAGACGCGTCATATCGTCATCCGCAACGAGGAGGCTGTGATATCCCCCAACTGGTCCATCCATGCCGGCGCCGGCACATCAAACTACGCTTTCATCTGGGGCATGATCGGCGAAAACCAGATTTTTTCCGACATGGACGCCGTGGATATGGGGGAGTTGCAATAATTCTAATTCTGTTGCATCTGGAGGTTTGACAGAGCAATAAAATCACAAATCTCAAGCACCAAAATACAAATAAAACCCAAATTCCAATATTCAATGACTAAAACATTCACAGCATTTGTATCGCATTGCATCTTAAACCGTTGCCTAACGGTGATGCGCCGTTGGTGAAAACTGTAGAGGATTCATTTTTTTTGAATTTTGAATTTGGATCATTGGGATTTATTTGAAATTTGGTTTTTGGTGCTTGGAATTTTTTTGATTATTAGCAGGCAGGTAATTTCACTTGGTTCTATATAGTTAGCTGTTTAGATCACCAAGCACCACTAGGAGGTAGATATGATCCTTGAAAAATTTAATCTGAAAGGCAAAAGTGGCATCGTAACCGGAGCCGGATCGGGAATCGGTTTCGGTTTTGCGACCGGGCTCGTACAGGCCGGTGCTGAAATCGCTATTGCCGGCCGCAACCTTGAAAAATTAGAAACAGCGGCCGAAGCGCTTCGGCAATACGGCGGTCCGGTAATACCCCTGCAAACGGATATGGCCAAGATGGAAGACATTAAAAGCCTGGTGGATAATACTGTGCAAGAGTTCGGCAAGATCGATTTTCTGTTTAACAATGCGGGCATTATCCGTCGAAATTCCTGCGAAGACTTTCTGGAATCCGATTGGGATGACATGCTTAATATAAATCTCAAAGGACCTTTCTTCCTGACCCAGGCGGTTGCCAGAGTGATGATCTCCCAGAAGAGAAAGGGCAAAATCGTCAACACAACGTCTCTGATTGCAGAGCAAGGCGGGAAACGCGTGCCGGCTTATGCGGCCAGCAAAGGCGGCCTGGCCCAGGTGACCAAGACCATGGCCAACGATTGGGCGCAATACGACATCCAGGTCAATGCCATCGGACCGGGCTGGGTCAAGACAGAGCTCACACAGGCACTCCGTGAAGATACTCAACGCAATCAGGAAATAACCGGCCGCATACCCATGGGCCGTTGGGCAGATCCGCTGGATCTGGCCGGTGCCGCTGTATTTCTGGCTTCTGATGCTTCTGATTACATCACCGGCCAAACAATCTTCGTCGACGGAGGATGGTTAAGCAGCTAATTTTTTAATCTCAAAAGGATTCGTTCGCCTGCAGGGTTTTGAGCATGCAAACGAGCCGTTACCGGCAAAGTTACACAATTTTTTTGTATCAATTGCTCCGACTCCCAAAACCATCGGAGAAGGGGCTAAGGGCTCGTGCAAAAATAACTTCACATTTTTGCGCGAACCCTAAACGTCAACCACATTATTAAAAAGGAGGTAGTAGGCATGCAATTAACGAAAATTGCTGTTGGCATTATCGCGATTTCCATTGTATTTATGGCCGCAGGGCCGGCCATGGCCCTGGAACTTAAACTTGGCCACTATGCCCCGGAATCCCATCCAGCGCATCAAGCCGCTTTGATGATGGCCAAGGGCGTTGATGAACGCACCAAGGGCGAAGTCAAAATCAAAATCTATCCCGCCAACCAACTCGGCGACGGCAACGAAGTTCTCGAACAACAAATGAACGGCGTGGTCGACCTCAGCCTGCCGACCCAACCGATGCTCGACAAGTACGGCAAAAAAGGCAACAAGCCCTTCGCCGTCGTCATGCTTCCGTTCGTTTACAAAGACACCAAACACGCCTGGCGCGTTCTCGACGGACCGTTCGCCGGATGGATTGCACCGAAGTTTGACGCGCTGGGCCTCGTGCACCTCGCCAACTGGGAATGGGGTTTCCGCAACCTGACCAACAACAAGCATCCGGTGTTTTCTCCCGCCGACGTCAAGGGCTTGAAAATCCGCACCCCCGGCGAAATCCAACTTCAAAAGACGATGGAATCGGCCGGTGCCCAGGTTCAAGCCATTAACTTTAAAGAACTTCCGATGGCTCTGAAACAAGGCGTCGTCGACGGCCAGGAAAACCCGCTTGCCGTCATCTACCACTACAAACTTTATGAAGTTCAGCCCCACCTCGCGCTGACCTACCACGTCTACAACTCCATGATGGCTGTTGCTTCCAAGAAAACCTGGTCCAAGCTTTCCGCCGAACAGCAGGCCATCCTCAAGGAAGAAGCCCAAAAAGCCGGTCAATGGTTCCGTGACAACCAGCTTGCCGAAAATGACAATCTCATCCAACAGCTCAAAGGCAAAGGCATGAAAGTGACCTCGCCCGACCGCGCCGCGTTCAAGGCTCAAATGCAATATGCCTATGACGCCATTGGCGAATATGCCGGCAAAGACAACGTCGCGAAGTTCCTGAAGATGGTTGAAGAAACCCAATAAGGATCACGCACGTTACAACTGATTTGGGGCCGATGTCATCGAAGACGGCATCGGCTCCAGTCCGCTAACCGGCTCGGGATGGGGTTTGGAACATGTTAACTTTAGTTATTTTCGTTGTACTTGTGGGCATGGTGATGCTCGGAGTGCCGATTTTCGCGGCCATGGGCTTGACTGCGGCGGGAACCTTCATTCTTTTGGGTGAGGCGTTCGTGTTGCCGATGATGGCGCAACGCATGTACGTGGCCACTACAGGATTCACCCTCCTGGCGATCCCCTTCTTTATCCTGGCCGGTAATTTGATGAATTACGGCGGCATTACGCACCGGGTCTTTGATTTCGCCCGTGCGCTGGTCGGTCATATCCGTGGTGGCCTCGGCCACGTCAACGTGGTCGCCAGTATGATTTTCTCCGGCATGTCGGGCGCGGCTGTCGCCGATGCCGCAGGTCTCGGGGTCGTCGAAATGAAGGCGATGACCGAAAACGGTTACGACAAGGAATTTTCGGCCGCCATTACGGCTGCCTCGTCAACCATCGGTCCTGTTGTGCCCCCTTCTATTGCTTTTGTCATTTACGGTTCCATCACCGGCGTTTCCATCGTCAAATTGTTCATGGCCGGATTTGTTCCGGGATTGCTCATGGGCCTGGCGCTCATGATCGCCGTTTATTTCGTTGCCAAGAAGCGCGGTTATCCCAAGGACCCGACACCGGTGTTCGGCCTTATCTGGCAAACGTTCACTGGATCGTTCCTTGCGCTGCTCATGCCGATCATCATCATCGGCGGCATTTTGGGCGGCATTTTCACACCGACCGAAGCGGCTGTTGTTGCGTCGGTCTATGCCTTCGTCATCGGCTGCTTCGTCTATAAGGAATTTAAACTGAAGGACGTTCCTGAAATCGTTTGGGAATCCATCAAACAAAGCGTACGCGTTCTGTTCATCATCGCCACCGCCGGTTTCTTCGGCTGGCTGATGATCCACCAGAGCATTCCGGAGCAGGTGATTTCAGGCCTGACCACGGTTACGGAAAACAAGTACGTGTTGTTGATCATCGTTGTCTGCGTGCTGATCATTCTCGGCTGCTTCCTGGAAGGCATTGCGGTGATGGTCATTACCATCCCGATCTTCATGAAGATCATCGGCCAGTTTCAGATCGATCCCATCCAGTTCGGCGTGATCATGGTGCTGTGCTCAATGATCGGCCTGCTGACGCCGCCGGTGGGGATGAGCCTCTATGCCGTCGCGACGATCTCCAATGTTTCGATCGGACGCCTCACCCGCGAGCTGTTCCCTTACCTGCTGGGCATTTTCATCGTCACGTTGATGATCACCTACATTCCCACGGTGTCCTTGTGGCTTCCCAATATCTTGATGCCTGAGTGATCGGAGGATTGAGCATGACACTTCTAAAATCCATCGATGGTGTACTCGGCAAGGTTATGCGTTGGTTCTGTATCGCCAACTTTCTGACCCTGATGGTGATGCTGGCCCTGGTCGTGTTTGTCCGTTTTGTCCGCATCGACTGGTTCACGTCATCGACCGCAGTTATCGAGTGGTTCAAGCTGAGTTGGTCCGACGAGATTATCGAATGGCTGATGTCATCGCTCATATTTATCGCCGCCGCGGACCTGTGGCGCCAGCGCGATCACTTCCGGATCGAGGCCGTCGCCGATATGTTGGCGGGCACGATGTTCGGCAAGATCTTCACCTTCATCATTGAGATCTTCGCCGCCGCGTTTATTGCCACTTTTGCATATTATTCCTTCAATTTGACCATGTCGGTCGGCCGTCATTCACAGATCCTGGCGTGGCCCATGACCTGGTGGTACGCACCCATGCCGGTGGCCGGGGCGATCATGTTCGTTTACTCCATCCGCAACTTCATTCAACAAATCGACGAACTTTTCGGCTTCGGCTGGTTCCAGGCGAAGAAAGAGGCGTGATGTAATCGTTATCAATATCTCAAATTACTTGTCAAAAATGAGTGATTTCCTGCACGTTCTCAGATAGTGCTTTATTTTGACCCATCACCTATAAAATAGCGTATAAATGACCCCGCGACGGGTTGGCTTGAAGCGGGAGTTAATCTGAATAATTGTAGTTAAATTAAATTAGGAAAAATAAAGGAGAAAAAAATGGCTGAAAAAAAATCAAAGTACCTGCACAATATCGAGGATCTGCCGAGAGTAAACCTGACCGGCGATGAAAAACTGCCTTCAATGGCAAATCTGCTTCTCAGCGACAAGATGCTTATCAGCTTCATCGAAAATCCTGCCGGATGCGTGTTCCCCGTGCACAGTCATGAGTGTGAGCAGATCTTGATCATGCTTGAAGGCGAAGAAGAACATATTTGCGGCGACGAAAAATTCCTGATGAAAGGCGGGGACGTATGTGTTCACCCCTCCAATGTTCCCCACGGTGGCGAGACCAAAACCGGATTCAAAGGCATTGATATATTTTGCCCGCCGCGGGAAGATCACGTCGAAAAATTAAAAAAAGCACTGAAGGAAAAAGGGGAAGAATAATCGGTTTAGCCTTGCCTGTTTGCCATTGAGGGGGGGAGATCCCCATAAGCGCTAAGTTATTTTTGTGGGACAGATTGAAAAAATGAACATCGAACATCGAACGTTCAACATCGAACGTTGAAACTGATTAAAGAGCCTGAACTGTTGGCCGATATTTTGCAGGAGACAGAGGAGTTCATTCAAGCTATTTGGATGCTTCCAGATGTCCCCAGAGCTCATCGAATTGATATTTCAACTGCTCGCGGGCGATCTCGTACAGCTTGCTGCGCCGCCAGCGAGATATGCCCGAAGTGGCGCCCTGGATGGTTCCGCGTTGCAGGGCCGTGTAAATTTCCTTGGAACTCAACCCCACCGGCACCGCCCCCAACGCTTTGTACATCGTCGCCTGGGCGGTGCCCGAGGTGCGCATTTTGAGTCCCTGGTAGTCTGCGACCTTCTCGATGGGGCTGTCGCGACGGCCCACCAGGCCGTCACCGAAGGCCAGGGGCGCTAAAAGTTTGCTGTTGAAGTATTTTTCGAACTGCGCCGAGGCTATTGCGCGTGTTCTGGCATTGTCGAGAAAGCGGAAATAATGCGCATTGCTGTCCCAGCAGCCCTGGGCGCCGAATGAGCCGATGAATTCTAAAACCGGGGACCGGCCGCCTTCGATGTTGTTGGCCAGGGTCGGCGCCTCGATCCCGGACGTGATCGCCCGCATCTGATCAACGTCGGTTGGGGCCTCGACAAAGATCAAATCGGCCCCGGCCCGTTCATACTCTTTAACGGTGCGGCGCACATTGAGAACACCGCCAAAACCGGTATCGCCGTCCACAAACAGCGGTATGTCCACCAGGTCGGCCACCCTGCGGTAGCAGTCCGCCATCTCGGTAAGGGTCAACAGCGATACATCGGGTCGGCCCAATAGCGAAGCGCTGGCCGAGTAGCCGCCCATGGTCAGCGCCTTGTGGCCTGCCGTTTCAATGATCCGCGCACACAGGGCGTCGTGAGCCCCCGGCATTACCAGGATATCTTCGGACAGGATGTACTGTTTAAACAGACTGGTTTTCTTCATTCTTATAAATTTTCGACGGAGGTGAAATATATCGATCGTCAAGGCGCTTTATTTTTAGCTGCATGTATATTATAGAAATTGCAATACGAACATCTTTAATAGTTGTCCAAATAAATCAATAGGAGATCACATGAGCAATTTTCTATCGCTGGATGAACAGTTAACAAAGGCCCTGCTGGATAGTATCAAAAGGCTCAGTGATTTGTTCTGGGGCCCGGATCGTCAAACGTGCGGCGAAATGTTGACCGGTGATTTTTGGCAGCCTTTTAAAACCCTGGATATTGTGCTGGAGTATAATCCTCCCGAAGTATTTCAAAAAATTGAAAACACTCTAAATAAATTCACTGATAAAGATTCGCTTTTTAATTACTTAGAAACGGCATATGTGCGGCTGTTCATCAGCCACCGTGACGGCATCACCGCACCGCTCTATGAGTCGTGCTACTGCGGTGTCGGACCGGGCGAAACTGCACCGTTGATGGGAGAGCCGGCCTTAAAAATGAAACAGCGATTTGATTCCAAAGGTTTATCGGTAGATTCAAATATCCATGAACCGCCTGACCACCTTGCGATTGAATTGGAGTACCTATATTTTCTGCTGAGCAAAGGCTGGCAGGATCAGGACGGAGCCCTGATCGCCGAGGCCGGGTCATTTGCAGCTGAAAGCATGCTGCCGTGGGTGGCGAAACTCCAAAAGCAAATTGTCCGTCAGATGCCGGATCACATTTATTTCTTCTTGGCTTCAATCCTGCTGGCGATTCTATATCGGATCGGCAATCTTCATGAACTTTCCCAGAATTCCCGGGCCATGTGAACATTACCCGGCAGGGTGGGGGTAACGGCCCAATCCAGCAGCCGGGTACCTTCGCGATAGTAGATATTGGGCCGCGTGTTGACGTGGGGCGCATTCACCCGCACCAGTTTGTCTTCCTTTACCATCCGGCTGACCGCGCTAGTCTGATCGTTGAGATCACCGAAGGTGCGGGCTTTGGTCGGGCAGGTCACCACGCAGGCGGGTTCCTCCCCGCGCTTTAAGCGGTGTTCGCAAAAATCGCACTTATCGGCCCGCCGGGCAACGGGATCGCGATAGCGGGCCCCGTAGGGACAGGCCGTGACGCAGTTACCGCAGCCGATGCACTTTTGCGGGTCAATCACCACCAGGCCGTCCGCCTGTTTGTAGGTGGCATCCACCGGGCAGGCCGCCACGCAGGATGGGGTGTCGCACTGCATGCACTGACCGGGCTGGAACTCGGTCCTGCGGCTGTCGCTGATATCCCACAAGGGCCGGATCCAGTTGCGCCAGAATCCTTCCGGTACATTGTTTTCAACCTTGCACGCCACCATGCAGGCCTTGCAGTCGATACACTTGGATGCATCGATAATGATCCCGTATTTTTTGGATTTACTATCCTTCATATTAAGATTCCCCTATTTTAGCTGGTTCATGCATGATGCTATTGATAGTGTCATATATCAGGTTTCAGGCCTCAGTCCAGCCGCCGGCCAATAAAACGGACGGCCTAATCGACAAAGAGACCTTGGGCTTGTTGAGAGTATAAAAAAGCGAATGTCGAATATCGAATCATGAATATCGAATGTCGAAGTAAGGCATTCTATCTATTTATTTAAAAGGTCTGAGCGAAGCGAAACCACACTTCGACATTCTGCGGTTCGATATTCGATATTCGATATTCGCTCTTTCAGAGTTTCTTTTTCGATTAAACTGACCGATTTTTAGGCAAGCGGCCGGGCTGATCCATCTCCGGCGGAACAGCCGCATTTCTCCACGCTATGCCCTATGCGCTCTGCCCATATCCCCGTAACCCTCCACTCGCACCCTGCACCCCGCAACAATATATCCCGTCAAACTTTCCTGACACTGACAATGGTCTCATGCATGGCCATATTGCCGGAGATTTCATCGGCCTGGTCTTCCAGGACTTCCGCGATACAGGCGCCCTTGCCGTAAATCTTTGACAGCCCTTTTGAAATCACACCAAACCCCGTGTCCATGTATACCGTGTCCGGTCGGCTATCTTCGGTCACGCGCGCTTTCAGCCGTCCCCGGCCGGCCGTGCTCTTGACCTCGACCGTGTCGCCATGTCGGATGCCCAGCCTTTGCGCCGGAGCCGGGTGGATCCAGAGGGAATTTTCGTGCTCCAGTTCCCAGAGCAAGGCATTGTTGGTGCTGGCGCTCTGGGTAATGTAGGCATTGCGGCCGACCACAATCCTGAAATGGTCTCGCGGCACGGTTTTCGGCGGGTTATAAACCGGCATGGGATCGATCCCATTATCCGCATAGCGCGAACTGAAGAGTTCAATTTTTTTGGAGCGCGTTTTGAAAGGCTTGCCCTCATGAATTCCGTGGCTGTGGCCGACAATATTGTAAACCCCGTCGTTCTTGAGCGCTTTGGCAACCTGCGGCAGTTTCGCCAGCTGGGCGTTGCGATAATCTTCAATCGTAAAGTCGAAATGCTCTGCCAGATCTAATCGCTCGGCCAGTTGCTTGACGATCCAGAAGACCGGTTTTGATTCAAACATGGCCGGCACGATCGGATCCCGCGTCAGCACACCGGAACATGCCGAGGAGGCTAAAAAGGCCGACACCGGGTCCTGCCGTTCCAGGTAGCTGGGAGCCGGCAGCACCAGGTCCGCCATCCAGGCCGTATCGCTCATGGTGATATCAACGGTCATCATAAATTCGAGGCTGTTGATCATCCGGATGGTTTTGTTGCGGTTGGCACCCGTCTGCATGGGGTTGGTTTTATAGGTAAACCAGCCTTTGACGGGATACGGTTTGCCTTCAATGACCGCATCGCGGGTATGCTTAAACGAGCCTTCCTCATCGAACATCATGCGGGCCCGGCCGGCATCGACTCTGTCGTCCGGATTGTCGTCGTAAAAAGGCGCATCGGTTGGGATGGATCCAGTTTTTATTTTCTGCGGTACAATCAATCCCCCTTGTCGATCCCAGTTTCCCAGCAGGGCATTGACAATGGCATAGGACCTTCTGATTTGAGTGGAATCCCTGTAATCCGAACTACGGCGCCCGGGATACACCATGGCTGCAGGTGCGGCGGCAGCCAGTTCCCGGGCCATCCGGCGGATGTCTGCGGCCGCAATGTCCGTTTCCGCTGCGGCCCAGTCCGGGGTGTACCGGCGGACATGGCTGCGAAGCTTTGCGAAGCCGTGCGTCTTTTCGGCCAGGAATTTTTTGTCATATAATTCTTCTGCAACCAGGACATTGGCAATTGCCAGGAAAAATGCCATGTCGGTGCCGGGTTTAATGGCAAACCATTCATCGGCCAGGGCAGCGGTTTTGGTGAAACGCGGATCCAGCACCACCAATTTGCAGCCGTCCTGCATGGCCGTCATCAGATCAATACTGTCGGGGGTCACCAGGGCTTCGAAGCGGTTGGCGCCGGGCATGATGATATATTTACTGTGAATCACATCGGGTGTGGGAACCACACCGTAAGTATCCAGAAAGGCCCGGTTGCGGCTCAGCAGGCAGTTGGATTCATGGGATATGACATTATAGGAGCCGTAGACTTCTGCAAAATGGTGAACAAATGTCGATTGCATATCGGTGCCGGCCATAAAAAGAAAACCGCAGCGGGTATACTCGTTGCCGATTCGATCCAATTGTTCGGCGGCGTAATCCAGGGCCTGGTCCCAGCTCAGTCGCTGCCATTTGCCTTCTCCGCGGGCCCCTTTGCGCAACAGGGGATACTTCAAACGATCCGGATCATAGAGCTGTTTGATGCTGGCATTGCCCCGGGCGCACAACATGCCGCGCGATTTTAAAGATTTCGGATTGGGATCCAATTTTTTCACCACGCCGTCTTCCACCCTGGCGATCAGTCCGCACTTGTTGAAACACATATCGCAGGCGGAGAAATGATCCTGAACCTGATCCACTGAACCCTTTTGGGCTTTAGGAACCAGGGCATGCAGGATTCGGGGGCCGCCCAGGGCCGCAGCGGACGTGGCTGCTCCGCAAAGCTGCAGGAATCTGCGGCGGGACATCGCTCCATTCATATTAGCCGACATATTAACTCTCCCGTACTTGTTACTGAATACTGGTTATTGGGTACTGGCTTCTGGTTACTGGCACTGGTATCCGGTTTTTGGTTTTATTCACCGAATGCCTAGCGCATGGAGCATAGGGCTTAGCGTTCTTTGCGCTCTGCACTATGCTCTATGCCGGTTCCTCGCAACACGTAACACGCACCGCGCCTTCGCGCTATTTACATTTGGCCGGGGACGGCGAATCGAATGCATGCCCCCAGAGATGGGCGTACATATCGTTTCGATCTTTTTCCTTCAGCTTGGCCCATTCCTGGCTGCACGACAGCTTATCGATGTTTTGAAAAACCTCATCCCACTGGGCCTGGGTCTTGTCAATGGGGCTCAACGGTTTGGCGGAGCCGCCGTCACAATGGCAGGTCCGGCAATTTTTGCGGAAAAGATACTTGCCCTTGCGGGCGTTGCCTTTGCCTTCGGCCATGACGATTCCGATGGAAGCAATCAGAAAAATCAGAATGATTAAAATACAACCGACTTTCTTTGACATGGTTATCTCCTTGTTCAGTTTAAATTTCTATCCCGGATCCGCCTGAGGCAGATGGCGCCGTTTTTTTTGTAGTTCTTTTTCTAAAATTGATCCGCCGCAGGCGGACCTTGAATATTCAATAGTCAATTGAAAATATTCAATCATTTGAAGCCCTTCCAAAGTGGGCCACACCCAACCCGAGCTTGTCGAACCGGCTGCCGGTTTCGATGGGGTCACCCTCGTAGCCCAGGGCCTGGTAATCAATATAGTTGGTTTTGCCGATCAATTCCGCCACATCCCGGCCCATTGTGGCCAGAGATTTAAAGTCAACCCCTTTGTGTACCAGATCCTTGAAACTCACATCCGGTCTTTGCTGGTGGCATTTGCCGCAATAGGGCGCTTGGGCCAGGGAAGCATGGCATTCGGCGCAGGACAGGGCCTGCTCCTTAGGGACAACCTCGTGGGTCAGGCCCCAGTACATGGAAGTTTCCACAAACTCATATTTGCCGCTGTATGCCAGGCCGGCAGACTTCATACCGTCCCGCGAGGCCCTGTCCCAATCCCAGTGTTTCCAGTAACCTCCCCACAGTTGAGGGGCAATCAGGTATTTATACACGGCATCGCTGATCTGTTTTCCCTTATGGACTTTGAAGGGGTATATCCGGGAAGCCGGGTCATTGATATCACCCACGGGTTGGGTCAATTCCGTTATGCCAGTTTCATTGATGCGATCGCCGAGAATATGGCGTTTAACGGTCCCGTTGTACCAGCGGTAGGTCGGTTTGACAGCCTCCTTCCACTTAAAGCCGCCTTTCTTTTTGTCATAGGTCGGTTTGCCGTACTTGTCTTTCGGTTGCGTGCAATCCTGCCCGGCCGTGGACCAGTCCCAGAAAATTTTTGTGGGATTGCTCTTGGAATAAACCGGAATGTGGCAAGTCTGGCAGGCCACATGCCGGGTGTGTTTATTTAAATGGTGATCGATCAGTTCACTGCCGATATGAGGGCTGTCCGTATGGCAGTATTCGCAGGAAAGATCCCCTTCCACTGCTGCCACCGAAATGCTGCGCCCGGAAATCATGTGATTGCGGGTCTTGTGGCAGTCCTGGCATCTGAAATTCAGTCCCTCATCGGCCGCCCCCATGTGCACGTCATGATTTCGGTCCGGTTTGGCCAGCATTGAACTCATGTCGCCGTGTTTGACCGCATCGCCGCCGCCGCCACGAAAATGGCAGTTCAAGCCGCAATTGGCCCGACTGGGTCGGCCGACATTTTGGGCAATGGCAACCAGGTCCAGGTTCTTGATCGGGAAACCGGCGGCCGGCGGCGCTTTCTTATACTTGCCGGTGGTGTCATGACAAACCAGACAATCGATTTTGGACATATCGTTAAAATCAAAGTTTTGATCTTGCCACCCGTAACCGATGTGGCAGCTCGTACAGCGCGGCCAGTTGCCGTTGAGGTTGATGCAAAAGTTATTGATGGTGGCATGGCTTTTTCCCAGATCAATCCTTTTTTCCTGACCGACGGTATACGGCGAGGGGCCGTGCCACTTCCAGTGGGCGGTTTTTAAAATGGCCTGGCCCTCCTTCCGGTGACAGGCAAGGCAATTTTTTGTCACCGCCAGGGCATCCGCATTGCCATCCAGCTTAACGAGCTGATTGTGGTTCGGTACCTTTTTGGCATGGCAGGCCAGACAGTCGGTGGGCGCCCGGGTATCCAGGGCCCGGGCAATCGGTCCCCGCACCATGGCGCTGTATAAAACCGGACCGCGGGCATGGGGCACCTGTTCCGATTGTTCGTGGCAATCCATGCACAGTTGATGATAGGACCCTTTCAGGCCGGGTGTGTTCAGGTCCTTCGGATTAAAGGGATCCGCGTGGCAAACGGAACAGGCCACCGGTTCGGCCTGCTTCTCTCTGAGTTCAGCCATGGATACCGGTTGCCCGTAAGTGTCCCGCTCTTCTCTGGGCATCCGGTGGTGGCAGATCGTGCAGTCTCCCAAAACATTGGCATGCTTGCTGTGCATAAACCGCACCGGTTCGTAAAGGTCGCTGTACTTGTTGACAACCGGGCTGTTGAGGGTCGCTACTTTGGGCGCATCGGCAATCGAAGGGGTGATATTCTCCTCCAGGGGCAGCCGCCGCTTGATCATCTGATCTGCCTGGCCGCCGTAAGATGTGATCGGGATCATCAGGGCGGCTGCCAGGGCCAGCAGCGCGACAACGGTGGTGGACATCTTTTTGGGGTGGGCGCCCAGCACCGGAAAGATGAAGACAAATACGCGGTACATAAACATGAGGGTGGCGATCAGCCCGACGGTAATAAAGATCTCCCCCAAGGCAGGGAAGTACTTAACGAGCATGTACGGCGGCGTGAAGCTGACTACAAAGACGTTGATGCGGTTCATCAAAATTCCCAGCACAAAAACCGCGGAAGCAAAAAAAAGCCAGCCGGCCGATTGGCGAACCCTTTTGAACAGCAGCAGGACAAAGGGCAGGATCACCCCGAAGAGCACCTCAACGATAAATGCATTGGTCTGAAAGGTACCGTCGAGCAGGTACACATAGGTGCCGCGCACGATCATGTCACCGATTTTAAATACCAGATAGGTTCCCATTAAAAGCGGCATGAATTTGGCCAGGGGCGTCAGGACGTCCATTTCCGGCTTGCGGCCAAAGGATTTAGACACCAGGATGGACTCGAAGCTCACCATGGGATACCCGGCGGCAAAGGCCGACAGCAGGAATAACAGCGGCAGGATCGGCGTATACCACAGCGGGTGGACCTTGTAGGGTGCGATGAGCATCAGCGATCCCAGGCTGGATTGATGCAGGCAGGACAACACAATACCGGCGATAATAAAAACAAACATGATCTTGCCCAGAATTCTTTCAGCCAGGGCCAGAAGCCTCTCGATCAAATTGTTCAGGCCGGCCAGCAATCCCGGCAGCTTCACCCGTCCCTTGAACCGTTCAACCACGATGGGAATAAATTCGATGTACAGGACATGGAGATAAATCAAAACGCACATGGCCACTTCAAACAGGACCGAATTGCCGTTCCAGTTGTATATCGGGCTGGTAATATTCCAGTAGCGGCCGATATCCACCAGCAGTCCCAGCACGACAAACGTATACCCCAGCATGGCGGTCAGCAGGGCCGGGCGAATGACGGCATGATACTGGTCGCGGTTGAAGACATAGGCAATGGCCCCGGTGGTAAATCCGCCGGCCGCCAGGGCCACACCCGAGGCCACATCGATTCCGATCCAGATGCCCCAGGGAAATTGATTGTTGAGATTGGCCACCTTACCGATGCCAAAGAGAAAGCGTACGGCTACAAAAGCCAGCCCGACCCCCATCAGGGCCAGCATAACCATCACCCCGGGAGTCAAAAACTTTTCTTCTTCAACGGGCGCCGCTTCACCGTTCATATTCATTGGGTATCTCCTTTCTCCTCGGTCGGGCTTTTCAAATCTTCTTTAGCACCTTTCAGGTAACCGGTTAGTCCCATGATGCCGCCAAGGACACCGTACAGTATGACGGGTGCGGCAAAATACTGAAACAGACCGTGCTGGATGGCTTCGGTCAGCCGGGGCGGCGCCTGGGTGCCTAATTTGGGGAAGCCCACCGTTTCGAATGGTTCGGAGGAAAGATACAGCCAGGAGGTTCCGCCGACTTCATGCTCGCCGTAAATGTGATCCACGTACTTGCCCGGATTGTTTTTGATCTTCCAGCGCGCAAGTTTTAACAGGTCTGATCTTTTGCCGAAGGTGATGACTTCCCGCGGGCAAATCTGGGCGCAAGCCGGCAGTCCGCCGTCTTTGACGGTTTCGAAACAAAAGGTGCACTTGCGCACCTGGGGCGTCAGGGCATTGTCGTATTCATAGGCCGGCACCTGGAAAGGACAGGCCACCATGCAGTAGCGGCAGCCGATGCATTTAGCGGCATCATATATAACCGACCCGTTGGGCTGCTTGGTCAAAGCCCCCACGATGCAGGCCGAAACACAGGAGGGGTCATTGCAGTGCATGCACTGGAACTTGACAAAAGTCGGACGCGTGCGCCAGGTCAGGGTCCCGATATTTTTCGGGTAGTATTTATTGACGACCGTGTAGGAGGTTTCATCCATGCGCCGTTCATTTTCCAGCACCGTCATTTCTTCAAACGATTCGACCGGTTTTGGAAGGGAATGCTGTGTGTTACAGGCCTGTTCACATTTACGGCACCCGACACACAGGGTCGTGTCCACCAGGCAGCCGAAAGCTTCCTCTGAAATTGACGGTGTTGTGGCGGCTTGGGCTCCTTTTGATGTGTCTGCCAGGGAGGCGGCAGCCATTGCGCCTGAAATTTTGAAAAAATTTCTTCTGCTTATCTCCATGGTGATTCCCCATTCTTGGCATCATTTTCGCTGGACGGACAGCTGGTAAACCTCCCCATCCTTGCTGCGGCTGATCAGCGTGTCCTCAGAACGTTCGATGATCATGACGATAGTATTCACAACATCAGGGTCCTGGACTGAAACTTCCAGCACTTCGCTTGAGCACATGTTATTTAATACCGTTTTGAACTTGAGCAGACACACAGGCCATGTGACCCCTATGAGATCCAGTTGTAAGGTTGAGGACATTTTTTCTTTCCGGGATTCAAGAACTTACCCGCTAGTTAACTGTTCAGTGCCCATCTCTTCGCTACTAGGCGCTTGCAATCGCTGTGCCGTAAATTTGTTTACTGCAGTATAGTATTTAACTAATTGAAATTGTTTTATAAAATTGGAATACTGCTTTTTTCTTGATCTGCCTGAGTGTTTAATGGTATTTAAACAGGTGTTAAATCATTAAACAGTTGTTTAATCAGGAGTCAGTAAATGGACGAACAGGAGGTCAATCGCTACTGGAAGAAAATTGTCAATACCATGACAGAAGGTCTGATGCTGGTCGGGCCGGATGGAACCATTGTCATGGTGAATGAAGCTTTTGAGCACCTCACTGGATATGCGGCGGATGAAGTCATCGGAAGACCCTGTACGCTGCTTGAGTGTGATGCCTGTGAGGGCGCTATGAAGGCTTCGGCAGACAGGTGGTGCAAACTATTCGAAGAGGGCCAGGTCATAAAATGCCGCTGTCATCTCCTGAAAAAAGATGGAACCTACGTCTCGGCGCTCAAGAACGCATCGGTGTTAAAAGATGACAATGGAATGCCGCTGGGGGCGGTTGAAATTCTGACAGACCTCTCCGAACTGGACCGGTTGGATCAGAAACTTGAGCTGCTTGCGCGGCAACTGGATGAGGGAGACGGATTCCAGGGCATCATCGGCAATTCCGGCGTCATGCGAAAGATTTTTGACGTTATCGAAAAGGCCGCCAAGAGTGATGCCCCGGTTATCATTTATGGTGAAAGCGGCACCGGAAAGGAGTTGGTGGCCCGGGCCATTCATCAGCTGGGCAATAGAAAGGAACGCCCTTTTGTGCAGCTAAATTGTGCCGCCTTGAATGAAGCGCTGCTTGAAAGTGAGCTGTTTGGTCATATCAAAGGTGCCTTTACCGGAGCGTACCGCCACCGGCAGGGACGATTTGAAGCGGCCAATGGCGGTGATATATTTCTGGACGAGATTGGGGATGTTCCACTTTCGATCCAGGTTAAACTGCTTAGAGTTTTAGAAACCAAACAATTCGAACACGTGGGCGATGACCGTCCCGTTTCAACGGATGTCCGCATCATTACGGCGACCAATAAAAACCTTGAAGAATTGATCGATCAAAAAAAATTTAGAGACGATCTTTTTTTTCGCATCAACGTGTTCCCCATCCATCTACCGCCCCTGCGGTATCGATCGGAGGATATCCCATTGATGGTCCAGGCATTCATGCGACGGCTGCGATCCAAAACCGCAAAAGAAATTTCCGGTTTGACACCGCAAGCCATGGAGCGTTTCATGCATTACCATTGGCCCGGAAACGTCAGGGAGTTGAAAAGTGCACTTGAATTTGCCTTTGTGATTGCAGAAAGAGGATTAATCGATATTGAACAACTGCCTCCCAAATTTTCCCAACGGCAACAGCCGCCGGCAGTTTCGCAGGGTTTGTCCCGGCAGGTGGCAACACCTGATGACGGCAACTTAATATCATCCTCTTTAGCTGCCAATCCCCGCGACCTTGCGGAAAAAGAGGCTCTTGTTGATGCATTGCGTCAAACCAACGGCAACCAATCCCGGGCGGCCCGTATCCTGGGCATCAACCGGGTGACCGTCTGGAACCGTATGAAAAAATACGGCATCGATCTCAAACGGGTGCTGACGACCCAGAATTAAGTCGCACAAATCCCAAATTCCAAAACTCAAATCCCGAAACCAATCTCCATAGGATGAAGTACTATTCTTCCAGCAGCGACTTGACCAGCGTAATCACCTCGCCTCCGTCCCGGGCATAACCGTCGGCCCCAATATCATCGGCAAATTTCTTATTTACCGGAGCGCCGCCGACGATCACCTTCAGCTGATTTCTGAGCCCGGCCTCTTCCAGGGCATTGATAACCAGCTGCATTTGGGGCATGGTTGTCGTCAGCAGTGCCGACAGCCCCAGTATTTGAGGCCTGTGCTCGGACACCTGCTTTACAAAATTTTCAGCCTTCACATTGACTCCCAGGTCCACGGTCTCATAGCCGACACCTTTGAGCATGGTCAAAACCATGTTTTTGCCGATGTCGTGCAGGTCACCCAAAACGGTTCCGACCATAATTTTAGCGCTTTTCTCAATCTGCATGCCGGCCAGGTGGGGTTCAAGCACCTTCAAGGCTTCATTGAGCGCTCTGGCGGAAAGCAATACTTCCGGAATGAACACCGTGCCGTCTTTAAAGCGTTCACCGATGATTTCCATGGCCGAGAGCATTCCGATGCTCAGAATTTGCCGGGGGTCAAAATTCAGATCCAACATGTTGCCGACCGTGTCTACCAATTTAGCGACATCACCGGCCAACACGTTCTGCTGAGCGGTTGCAAATAAATCATCCGCTTTGTCTGAAACGTCGGCTGGCCGAGGCTGCGACCGGATTTCCGGTTTGGCGCCCGCCTTAGCCAGACGCTCATGACTGACGGGATCAAAACTGCCTGCCTGCAGGGGCAGTTTTCCTTCTTTTTCGATCCTTTCGCCGATGTAAAGCAGCCGGTCAAAATCCGTATTCGGCGGACTGGTGTCGCCGATGGAGGCGATAAAGCGCGTTCCGGGTGCGATGACCTTCAACAGGTGGTCGATATAATTTTTTAAATCGTCGCGGGTGGTGGATTCTTCCAGCAGAAACATCTCCGGAATACCGCCCTGAATGGTCATTTTGCCCGAGCGGCACCAGCGTTCGTAGTATTCTTGAATGTCTATCTTGGTCATGGGATAGGGGGTGACCGCATCGGCGATATCCATTTCAGATTGGGGAATCAGATCCATCAGGCCCCGGTTTTCCCCATCCGGGTGGACCATGGTCAGGATGTCTGCGGCGTGCAGCTTGTGACCGGCCCGGCGGCACCAGGGCAGGATGTCTTTTTCATAATAAGCCGGATAGGTAATCATATCGTCGACGTTGGCGGACCACAATACAGCATCTGCCGGTGAGGCGGCCAGAATTTCGATCAATTGGCGGTAAACCGGTTCAAGGACCTCGACCAGTTCGGCTATTTCTTTGGGGAAGTCATGATAGTGAAGATAAAACTCCGTTGCATCCAATAGGGTTTTTTGGATAAAATGCATGGGTGAAGAACAGGCGATCCCCAATCCCTGGGCCACGGCAATACCGTCTTCGCCAACGGAATCTTTCCACTTACTAAAGCGTTCGTAAGCCGGTTTCAGTTTTAAATTGGCAAACAGGTGGGCCAGCGTGTGGTAGTCGTCTTGGGTCTTGACGGCATGTTCTTTGACCCAGGAAATGGATGCACCGGATTTTTTCATCTCAGCCGTAACCCCGTGGGTGACACTGATGGTTCCAACCGCTGTATGGTAGGTGACATGGGTCATGGATTCATCATCGGATTCTTGATAGTCGACTTCAATCTCAATTTCCGATGAAAACTCGAAATCATAGGGGAACTCCTTCAGGCGATAAAGCCCGATGGCCCGATGGATAATATCTTCAGGCTTGTCCGGTTTCAGGAACTCCGGGACGACTTTATGAAGCGGCCAGCCTTCGGCGCGATGAATCTCCTCCACGCTGTATTGCCGGTACTTTGGGGGGAGAGTTCCGGCCAATGATTTGGCATTGTGCCAAAGATCAATTCGGGGAATCCAGGGAATGGAATCAACCATCTCACCGCAGGCGACCTTCAGTAACCTCTCTCGATGCGTCATTGGGGAATTCCTCCTTTGTCCGGATTAATGCAGCAGGACTGAATAAGGAACTTCAGTCAAATAGATCCGGCATTCTGATTGAACCAATACCAGTCGGCAGTTATAAGTTATTTGTTATTCGTTAATAGTTTGAGAGGAATTTTATCCCATTTTAAAATATTTCATTCGCCGTTGGACTATAAAACGAAGCGTCAACCCGTTCTTAATAACAATTAACGCCGATTTGAGTGCTATTCAATTTCTATTTCTACCAAGTATGTAATGATATAAGTTCAGCAGTGCAATTACTTTGCGGCCACCAGATCGCGGGCCAGCTGTACCGCTTCAACGGCATCCTTGCCAAATCCGTCTGCTCCGATTGTATCTGCAAACGCCTGATCGATCGGTGCCCCGCCAACGATGACTTTGACTTGCTCTCTGAGTCCGGCTTCTTCCAACGCCTCGATAACCTTCTGCATTTCCGGCATGGTCGTGGTCAACAAGGCCGAAAGTCCTAAAATATCCGCATTCTCTCTTTTCAGGGTTTCAAGCAGATTTTCGATTTTCACGTCCACACCTAGGTCAATAATTTTGAACCCGGCGCCTTCCATCATCATGGTGACCAGATTTTTACCGATATCATGCAGATCCCCTTTAACCGTACCCATAACAATGGTGCCGCGATTTTGGGTCTCGCCGGACTGCAGCAGCGGTTTGATGATATCGAGTCCCCGTTTCATGGTCGTGGCCGATACCAGCATTTCCGGCACATAGATTACACCATCTGCAAATTTTTTACCGACAATGTCCATGGCGCTGATCAAGGCGTCGTTGATCAGGAGGTTCAAGTCTGTGCCCGTATCAACCGCCCGCTGAACCTCGCCCTCGATATCGTTGAATTTTCCGTCAATCACCATTCCTTGAATCGTTTCTAAAATATCTGTCATCTTTGGGTTCCTCCTAATCGATATGGATCGGATAGACACCGTATTTTAGTGTGGCGTCCCGCATGGCCATATAGTTTTTAAATTGGGCCCAATCCGGCACGGAATTACCGGAGCCAACACAATAGCCCCCACCGGGTGCAACTTTATCCAGCAGCTCTTTGACGCGGGATTCCACCTCTGCGGGAGTCCCGCTGCGCAACAACTCATTGGATATGTTTCCCACCATACAAATTTGATCACCGTACATTTGCTTGAATTCCACGATATCCAGGCAGGTGGGATCAATCGGCTGGATCACGTCGACCCCGCAATTGATAATGTCTTCCATCAACTCCTTCAGGTCGCCGTCGGAATGCATTAAAAATAATCGATCTTTTTCATGACAGCGGTTGGACATTTCACGGTACCAGGGGAATACATGGTCCCGAAATGCCTGGGGGGAGATCATCGGACCATTGCCAAAGGCCAGATCATCAACCACCCAGACCCCGGCGATATGGGGCATATCAAAAATTTCTTCAAGACCCTGAAACTGGATTTCGGCTACTTTTTTAAACACGTCGGCCACCAGCTGCTCGTCCATCACCAATGACAGGGCAAAGTGGTTAAATCCCATCAGCATCCAGGTCAGCGTAAATATTTTACCGGAGATGGCAATCACTTTCATGTTTTCAGGCAGAAGGTCTTTGACTTTATTAAGGCTGTCAAAGTCCAGTTCGGCGGCAACATCCCAGGGGAATTTTTCAAAATCTTCACGGGTTTTAATAAAACTGGTCAACTCCAGATTCCAGGATTCCTCCTTGTCGGCATCCGCCGAATCGGCCAGCATGACTTCCCGGATTACCTTTGAAATTTTGGATTCTTTGGTGACTTTGCCCGGCTGCATCATGCCGACGGTCAGCGGGATAAAATCATAACCGGCTTTCGACCAGAATTCCACCTGGGCTTCCAGATCATCCGGCGTCACCAGCCGCCCCAAAAATTGACTCTGGATCGAGTAGTCAATCAGGATTTCGGCCAAAGGGACTCTGTCCGTCTCCTCGAAACGCGCAGCTTTGCGTATGCGTTCAAAATCAGGTTTTATTTCCATGATAAGCTCCCTTGAGGTATGTTGTACTTTACAAACACCTGGTTTTTGAAACTCTTGAATCAACGGTTTAGGCCGCACGGCTCGCCCGTATGAAACTTCGCAATGAGACAGGCGAACCGCAGAATATCATAAATGTGAGGTGGAGAATACGAAATCTGCCGGATTTAATAACCCTCCCGGGCTGCCTCGACGATGGCCTGCAGGTTTTCGAGAGGGGTAGTCAGCGGGATTGCACACTCCGGCGCGATGATGTGCACCCCGGCTTCAATCGCATAGCGCGCCTGCTTAAATACATCCTCAGGCGTTCCTTGCAGCAATACTTGTGGATTGTTGATATTTCCGACCAGGGAAATCTCTTTGCCGATACGGCGCACCGCATCCTGTGAGTCCACCTGCCACTCGAAATGGTACCCTTCCACGCCCGACTGGGCAAAAAGTTCGAGGCGATCCGAGCAGTTGCCGCATACATGCAGGATGAGCGGGCCCCCCACCTGGGCGGTGATTTCCCGGTGAATGGGCAGCAGGTGCTCCTCGTAATGATACGGACCGACTAAATTGCCGGTGGCATGGTCGGCCAATACGACAATATCCGCACCGGCCTGAAATTGGGCATTGATGAAAGCAATGGTGGCCGGCATGAGCTGCCCCAGCATTTTTGTGATTTTGGCCTTTTCGCCCATACCCAGAGCCAGTAAAAAATTCTGGGTGCCGGCCATGTGATACGACAAGGTCCAGGGACCCATGACTTTGCCGATGATGGCGACCTTGCCGCCCACCTGGCGCCGCAGAATGGAAATCGCGTCAAGCACCACCCGGCAGGAGGGTTTTTCGAGAAAATCGTCCGGTACTACAATATCGGAAAAATCGGCATTGGGAAATTCCTTGACATCCGGCATCTTGTCCCGGTCGCCCCAATCAACCCGCGCCCCTAATGCCGCCGCTTCCTGGATCACGGAATACTCGGGCATGACCGTATCAAAGCCGAGAATCTCGTTGCCGGCCAGGGCCAGGTCCGCCATGGCCTGAGCATCCAGGTGAGCTTCAGGAAACGATGCGCCGGCTTTGTCCATAAGCTCATGGCAGACGATGGAAGTCGGGTTTCCAACCGGCGGTCTTTGACCTTGTCGACCGCCGAACACTGCTGACATTACCAGGTTGCAAGAGTTGGGCTTCATTTTGGTATTGGCCTCCTGTCAGGTGTGAAGTTTCATACGAGCGCTGCCGCTGGCCAAAAAAACGGCCAGTTTAATCAAATGAGAAACTAATGAACATCGAACATCGAACGTTCAACGTCCAACATCGAATAATGTATTCTGTCTATTTTAAAAAAGACTGAGCAAAGCGATTCCATCCTTCGATATTCGTTATTCGATATTCTGCGGTTCGCTTGTCGTAAAATAGATAAAGCGTAGCGCCTCAATATTGGGCGTTCGATGTTGGAAGTTCGATGTTCGACGTTCAATCTGTTAACTGTTCCAACTATGTGTAGTTTCATATAAGGTTCTGCGTTCAGCCTGCGCCGAGGAATGGGTGCTATCCGGCAAGATCACCGTTGCCGTCAAACTCCAGTTCGAAAGGGTGTTCGGAAATTTCATTTGCAAACCTCAATGACTGTATCGGCGGGAGTGGTCCCGCCGACTCTGGTATTAAGGATTTCCGAACAGGTTCAATCATTGAATGATTGGACGGTACTATGAATGTGCAGGAAATTTTTGTCAAGGAGTAATTAATCCGGCCTGAAAACAGTATTTCCACTCTGCTAAAATGATGGGGTTATAATGGAAGCTTGAGCCGGATTGTTTACTTTTAGCTGCTGATGTACTATAGGTGGCGCGGGACAAACTCGACTGCAGTTTTCTATCAATAATATAGATCAGGTGAACGCCTTTTTATTGCGGGACAAGGACAAGTCAAATGGAACGAAAACGAATTGTAGTTGTGGGCGGTGTTGCCGGCGGCGCTTCCTGTGCGGCGCGGGCTCGCCGGCTGACAGAGACAGCGGAAATTATAATGTTTGACCGGGGCGAATACGTGTCTTTTGCCAACTGCGGCTTGCCCTATTACGTGGGCGATGTGATTAAAAAGGAAAAACACCTTTTGATTGCAACACCCAAGCTGTTCCGCAAACGGTTTGAGATTGATGTACGTCTTCGATCAGAGGTTCTGGCGATCGACCGTGAAAATAGTCACATCCAAGTTAAAAATCTCCAAACAGGGGAAATCTATCATGAATCCTATGATGCTTTGGTGCTGTCTCCCGGAGCCAGACCGATCAAACCGCAGATGTCCGGAGTTGATCTGCCCGGCATATTTTCGCTGCGGACCATCCCGGACAGCCGTCAGATCAAAGCCTGGATCACGCAGCACAAAGCCAAACGTGCCGTGGTCGTCGGTGGCGGCTATATCGGCATGGAAATGACCGAAAACTTACTGAAACTTGGATTGGCGGTGACCATCGTGGAGATGCAGAACCAGGTGATGCCGCTGATGGACCCGGAAATGGTGACACCCATTCAGGATGACCTGTTGAAGAACAAGGTTGTGTTGCGCCTGAACGAAACGGTTGCCGGTTTTGCAGGCAATGACGATCATACCCTATCCGTCAAACTAAACTCCGGCCTGATTGAGAAGACAGACCTGGTGATCCTTTCAATTGGTGTACGGCCTGAAATACAGCTGGCGCAAGATGCCGGGCTGAAAATCGGAAAGCAGGGCGGAATACGGGTCGATGAGCACATGCGGACCAGCGATGAGAAAATTTGGGCTGTTGGGGATGCCGTCGAGGTCAAGGATCTGATTACCGGTCAGTGGGGGGTAATACCGCTGGCGGGCCCGGCCAACCGACAGGGGCGGATTGCCGCCGACGTCATCATGGGCCGGGATGAGAGATTCCGGGGGGTCCAGGGAACGTCCGTCGTGGGCATACTTGATCTGGTCGCGGCGTTTACCGGTCCGAGCGAAAAGACCCTCAGGCGGCTGGGAATTTGGGATGAGTCGGCTCAGTATGAAAAGGTCTATCTGCATCCCGGCGACCATGCCGGATACTACCCCGGGTCAAATCCGATCAGTTTAAAGCTCATCTTCGACAAAAAGGATGGTCGCATCATCAGCGCTCAGGCGGTCGGCAAGGAAGGTGTCGCAAAACGAATCGATGTTATCTCCATGGCGATTCAGCAAAACGCCACGGTCTTCGATCTCGAAGAAGCCGAACTGTGTTATGCACCGCAGTTTGGTTCCGCCAAAGATCCGGTCAACCTGGCCGGGATGATCGCCGCCAATGTCTTAAGGGGTGATGTTCATATTGTTCATTGGGAGAACCTTGATAAGGATCGGGTTTTTATGCTGGATGTTCGCGATCCTTCCGAATATAAAAAAGGCTGCGTTGAAGGTGCCGTCAACATTCCGTTAAACGATCTCAGGCAGCGCATGGGGGAGGTACCCAAAGAGCAGGAGGTGTGGTCCTACTGTTTGGTGGGACAAAGATCCTACTATGCTGCCAGGGCACTGAGTCAATATGGCTATGACATCAAATCACTTAGTGGTGGTTATATGACGTTTACTTCAAAGGACGCTCTTGATCCGGGGTTGCGCGTGAATACAAAAAAATAACCGGGAAAAAGGTGAATCCTAAAACCAGGATAAAAGCGAACCACGCTAAAGACGTGATCTAAAGACAGCAGAACCGCAGAATATCGAATTTCGAAGGGTGGAATCACTACGCTCTAACATTTTATAACGATAGAATGCCATACTTCGACATTCGATATTCATTATTCGACATTCGATATTCATTATTCGATATTCGCTTTTCAATCCTATTCCCGGATCGTCACCTTGCCCTGTACGCCATCAACCTCTAGTTCGCCGCTACCCGGTTCACGGATGAACACGTTCTTTTTTACCCGGTAGATGTCGATGCTGCCGGACCCGTCGGATACGGTGACGCTGCCGCCGATGTCGTTGACTTCGATTCCCCCGCTTGCGTCATTAATCGTCACATCGCCGGTAACACGCTGGATGACAATCCTTCCGGAGCCGTCAATGATTTCCAGGCTGCCTTGAACATCCTGGATCTCGATGTCGCCGGAGCCATCTTCGATTTGGACCCGGCCCGTGATATTTTCGGCTGTGATGGCGCCCGAATCATCAGCGATCGATAGATTGCCGATAATATTAGTTATATCCATGGAGCCGCTGCCATCAACTATCCTGACGTTCATATTGACCGGCAATTGGATTCTCAGGTGGATTCTGGCATCGATATTTGTAAGCGGAGGGATAACCACGTTACCGGACAAGAGCGCCTGGTTATATTCCCTTCTGAGGTCCAGCTGGATTAATTTATCGGCCAGAAGCCGGATTTCTTCCTTATCGGTCCCTTCGGATTCAATTTCTGCAATTACATGAATGCTGCCGGTTCCTTCGATGCCTTTCAGGGTCAGTTCACCGGCCCCGCAACGCACGCTTAACACATGCAATCCATCAGCCGGCAGTTCAAGATTTCGTGTTTCGCGGTAATTCTCGGCAAACGCGATAAGCGGGAGAAGTACAAAGATCAATATTATTTTGGACTTCATATCATTTACCCTCCTAAATCCTGTTCTGTGATTGATTTAGGCGTATTCTATATAATGAACAATTATATTGTTCGGTGCAACCCGGATTGCGGCATTGACCTTTGGATTGTTCTCGGACCCGGGTACTTAGTTCAAGAGTGTTATTATCATGTTAGAAATTCAATAGTCAACCATCATACATTGGAAGACGTATTGACACATTTGTAAAAGTTCGTCATAGTGCGGCATCGTCGCTAAAGCGTTTTTACCGGAAGGGTTGAGCTTTCGGAGAGCATTGAGCCCGCAAACTTTAACAGGGAGGTGAAACGTTGAAAACAGGAATATGTCCCAAATGCAGTTCGCATGAAGTCTTTTCCGGAGCCGGCGTTGCTCTAAAAAAAGGCCCCTTCGGCAGCAACTCCATTCCCATCGGTTTAACATCGATTGCTGCGTTGGATAACCTCGTGTGTGCGGAGTGCGGCTATGTGGAGAGCTACGTCAGCGAGCCTGAAAAGCTGACCGAAATATCCCGCAAATGGGATAAGATCGAACCGGAAGATTTTGAAAAGAAAGACGATTAGAAATGAATTTCAGCAAAAAGACCCATCGGGTCAGCAATATCAAACGATTTGGTGTCATCACCCGGTTGATGGTGAAACACGGCCTTGGTGATATACTGGATCGCATTTTAAACCGCAGCAAGTCACCGGCCGGCGGTAAAAATGATCGGCCCGTTGTGGCCCGCACGGTTTATCCGTCGCCCCATCGTATTCGCCGGGTTCTCGAAGAACTTGGACCCAGCTTTATCAAGCTGGGACAACTGATGAGCACACGGGCCGATATCTTTCCGCCGGAATACATTGATGAATTAACCAAGCTGCAGGATCAGGTCCCGCCGATTCCATTTGAAAAAATAAAAGAGGTGATCGAAAGAGAACTGAAAAGCCCGGTAACCGATATATTCGAATCGATAGAGCCAGAAGCACTGGCGGCGGCTTCGGTTGCTCAGGTCCACATGGCCGAACTGGCAGGCAGCGAACGGGTAGTGGTGAAAGTGATTCGACCCGGTATCGATAAGAAGATCCGAGAAGATATCCGGCTGATGTACTACTTTGCAGAGAAAATAGAAAATTCATTTGAAATCGGACAAATAATCGGCTTTGTGGATCTTGTCAAAGAATTTGAAAGAAGCATTTTTCGTGAGCTTGACATGTACGTTGAGGCCGGCAACATCGAACGGTTTGCGCGGAACTTTGAAGTCAGCGAAGAACTCTATATCCCGAAGGTGAACTGGGACCTTACGGCCAGATCTGTTCTGGTGATGGAACACATTGACGGGATCAAGATGGATCAGGTCGATGAGATCCGGGACAACGGTATCGATCCCAAAGAAATTGCCATGATCGGGTTGCGATCATTTTCGCGTCAGCTGATGGAGTTCGGCCTGTTCCACGCGGATCCTCATCCCGGCAACACCATCGTGATGTACGATGGCCGAGTCAGCCTGGTGGATTTCGGCATCACCGGTTATCTGGATGAAGAGACAATGCTGCACCTTGCCAATATCTTTTTAGGGTATGCCGAACATGACTACAGTATGATCATGGAAGCGCTGGAAGATGCCGGGGTGATCAGTGAAGCGGCTATAGATTTTAGTGATTTTCGCGGTGATCTAAAGGATATCAGTGAACCGTTTTACGGCAGAACATTGCAAACTATTTCAGTCCGAGATGTCTATGAGCAAATTATGCAGCTATTGGTCAAATACAGAATCCGTCTGCCGCGTAATTTGATGCTGTTGCTTAAAACATTCATTCAGACTGAAGCGTTGGGTAAAATCCTGGGCAGTGACGCCAGCCTGCTTGAGGTCACGCGACCCTACGCCAAAGAATTGCTGCAGCGTGGTTACGACGCCCAGAAGCTTTTGCGCAACCTCAGCCGCGAGGTCCGCTCCACCCACGGCTATCTGAGAGTGATCCCGAAACTGATGCACGATCTTCTCAAAGGGCTGACTTCCGGCAAACGACCCTTTGAGATCAGACACAGGGGATTTCAGGAGATACCGGTTCGGATCGAAAGGGGGATCAACCGGTTGACAATCGGTCTGGTTATCAGTGCCTCTTTAATTGCCGGGTCGCTGGTTTTGAATTCCTCCCAGAAGTTGCTGGAGTTTACAATCACTTTTTACGGTGTTCACACGGTATCCATCACGGCCCTGCTCGGTCTGCTCGGCTACACCCTGGCAACCCTGCTGGGGTTCTGGTTGATTATCTCCATTTTTCGGTCGGGCAAAACCTAGGCTCCAGGTGTAAATTATTCGGTCGAAAGCAACAGCGGTAGGGGACGTCCCCTAGGTTTAGCCTAATTCCTGTCTTGTTCAAAATAACGACGTACCTGAAAGCAATAGCGACAATAAATCAGGGGATTGATATCGTTTACTAAAGAACTCACGCAACGCATCAAGAGGATTTCTCCTGCCGCCATAGATTTCCTGTGCTAAATGTGTGTGCATGCGAATAGACTTACCCACCATATGATTCTGCACCCTGGGTTTATAGTCGGAAAAGGAGAAGTCGCTTTTTTTAAATGCGTCTATAATCGCCCATGCCACGACTTCACCATACGCCAACGCCAGATGAATCCCTCCTCCCAAAGCAGGTTCGATACCCGCAGCATCACCTGCCAGGATCACATTCGGCTGTGATATGAGAGCTTCACTAGACAACCAGCGACAGGGGTGACTGGACCAGGTATGGGGATTACGGCATATATTTCTGGATTTCAATTCATGACTGAACAGATTTTTCATGTTCGCGCGCGGTTTATCAGGGTAAATACGGGTATCACCAATGCCATGGGCCATTGATGGAATACCCTGTTTCAAACACGGGAAATGCCATATATATCCCTGCAGACCGTCTATTGTGAAAGTAAAATCCAGAATTATTTTTTTTTCATCAAATTCAGGGTCAAATTGAGGATCAACAGGCGCAAAGATCTGAATCGCCGGCGAAAGATTTGATTTTTGACCCGGCATCATTTTGCGGCGCACCATGCTTAATGCTCCGTCAGCACCAACAAGGATTTGAACGCAATACTCTCTTTTATTGGTTTTCACTATAAGACGATTCGATTGACGTACTATATCGATAAGCATTTCGCCTTCATGAAGCTTAAGACCGCGATTCACCGATGTTTTTACTAAAGTATGATCAAAATCCAAGCGCTGAACTACCTTGAAGCAGTCAGATTGATGATGGTGATAGATCTGCTCCCCAAATCTAAATTCTACATCAGAAACCGATAGATGTGGAATATCAAAGACGATCTCCAGACTTTCCAACACATCAGAACTCCAACCCCCCAAACCACCGGCACATAGCTTATCTCTTGGAAATACGGCTTTTTCAATCAAAATAGCTCGTTCGGCCAAATGAGGGGCATATTTTTGAAGGTGGAGCCAGGTGGAGGTCCCCGCCGGACCTCCACCAACAATCATTATACTGCAATCTAGTGAAGGTCTGTCGCTATTGGACATCTGCAAAGTCATTTTGACGCCTCGCTACAGCTTCGCATATACAAAGGGACCCTCTTCAACTTCTAATGGAGAAGTATTTTTTGTGATTTCCAATAGTTTGATACAATCCTTCTCGTATATTCCTTCGAAACCATTTTTGTGAAAAAAACTGAGTAGTTTTGCTTTTGATTTAATGCTTAAAAATTCATTTGCCAGTTGGGGATTTTTCCTTGCTGCTACCACGAAATCAACAAAGTTTCTTGTTTCTGATTTTCGCTTTTTCGTTGTCATGAAGACCTCCTTTTGGCTTTGATTGAATGAATTGACCGTTTGCAGGCGGGTTCTTGTCAGCTAAATCTGCTCGTTTGCAAAAAATAAGATGATACTTTTTATCCAATTGCCCCCGGAAAAAGTTAATCCTATTTAATTTTAAGTGGTCTCAAAAGACATAATAATTCATTTGCCAAGGCCGTCATTTTCCATAAGTCGGCAATGCGGGCAGCTGTAGTCAATTCGCTGCATATGCGCGCCTTTATTTTATCAATGACGCCATTTTCCAAAATAGAATGCCAAACAGCATGCGTCCGGCGTTTGCTACCGCCGTTTTCCGTTCCCGAAAACCTGTCCCACAAATTCTTAGCATCTTCAGATAGGCAGACATAGATAGAGGAGTGTGCGGATTTGATCATATCCGATTCAACGTCTTTTATGTCATCAAGCAATCTCCAGGCAGTACCAAAAGAGCAATAAACGCTTTTAATAGCATCGGTAAACTTATCATTGGCCGACATCTTTTTGGTCAAAAGAACAGGGACTATCAACGCAGTGGCCATTTGTTTCCTAAAGAGGCTGCAGTAACTATCCAGGGAGTGGATTTCTTCCGAGTTAGTGATGCTCCAATAGTAATCGTCAAAGAGCTTTTGGATAATTTCTTCCCCCCCGTCAACTTTTTTGGCCAAAACGCTTAAGGCCTTATTCATGATCATCCACGACTGGCTCCTTAAAAGCAGGGCCAGGTGATTAATGGAAACGTCACCGTCATTGAGGTGATCATCGGCTGCATGAAGTAACATGGCCATGGAATGTGCGGTCTTGGCATTCTTTATATCAATTGGTGTTAGACCTGTGTCGGCAGATGATGATTGAATCAGCCAGTAAAGAATCGACCAGGATGGCACGTAGTAATCCCTGAAAAAATCAATTTTCTCGAAAAATGTTTTTGCTGAAGGTCGTATAAAAAGCAGGAGTGCATCCGTCTGAATTGATGCGGGAAGAGAACTGCAGAGTAAGATAATCTCCTCGTTCAATTCATTGTAAAATTTTCTTTCATTCTTGGAAAGGCGCACAGGGCCAAAATCGATCTTGGAAAAAGATGAAATCAAAGATTTGAATTTATTTTCCATTATCTACTTGCTCAACTCATGAAAGTGAGGTGACTGTCTTATTCCGGTTTATAGGTGCACCAATTCCGGAACCTCACATCCTATCCGCCGATCGGTGTTCGACTCAATTCCTTCAAATCCCATTTTAAGTTCATTTCTTCAAAAAATTCAGTCGCCATTTCCTGATATTCCTCTGCTTTGATTCCGTTAAAAATCTTGTAGTCGCTCTTGGGTTCAAGCAGACGTTTCCCAATTTCAACGTATGTCCTTGCAAGCTCAAGACGTGCACCGAGATGTTCTCCTTCTTTAATAGCTTTATACCACCACTTGAGGGCTTTTTTCTGCTTGTTGATCAGCCAGTAATATACTCCTTTGAGTTTGTAGGATTCCGTTCGATATTGTGCCACCTTTTGCGTTGTTTTTAATAGCATCTTAAGTGATTTTGCAGCCTGCTTCCTGCTTTTAGATGATTCTAAATTGTTGCCATGTCTTTGGGATTCTTCGAACAGATAGAGATCATATTCCAATTGGCTGCGGTAAAAGCTTGATAATTGCACAGGGACCAGCTTTAATTCCGATCTGATTTTATCGGCCAGCTTTAAGTATCTTCCCACTTCCTCGATATCCCCCATCAACAAACTAATAAAGGCCTTAGATGAATACAGCTCCTGAAGAGGGGAATTAAAACCAGCCTTCTGGACAAAATCAATGGCCTCCTCAATTTCAATCAACGCCTCGTCCAATTTTCGGCACTCCAAGAGTAAGGTTTTATTCAAATCATATTTTACCAGTACTAAAAAATCATTTTCATATACTTCAGAAATCACTCTTGTCCAAAAACGGGTTTAGAATGAGTCATAAAGTGAGTAATAATACGAGTCATTGAAAAAAATCCTCCTTATATGTAGGGTGGTTGTTA
>CACVKW010000051.1 GCA_902749685.1 Olavius sp. associated proteobacterium Delta 1
AAAATCTTTTGATCAAATCCAGCATAAAATCCTTTTCAACATCTTTCAAAGGAAATCCATCCAGCGCGCTGCGGGACATAACATGATATACGGCTTTTTTCTCAGCAATAATCATTCGCGATGTCCTTGGCATATTTTG
>CACVKW010000052.1 GCA_902749685.1 Olavius sp. associated proteobacterium Delta 1
ATCTAGCCTGGCCGTTATGTCTGAGATCGTTGCTTTTTCCGGGCAGATGCTGGATGCTTGATACTCGATGCTGGATATCTAACAGGACACTATCGGTGATTTTCAACGACATCCAGGATCCAGAAACCAGAATCCAGGATCAGTCTATACTTTCAATGGTCTTCATTGCAGCAGCTAAGTTGGATTTCAAAATTTTATG
>CACVKW010000053.1 GCA_902749685.1 Olavius sp. associated proteobacterium Delta 1
AGATTTTTTTATTCGTTGTAATATAAGCAAGTTAGAGCAATAATTAGCATAACTCGCATAATTCCTGAAATTTCTTTTTACAAGTGCGAAATGTAAGCTTCATCAGCAACAATGATAAAATCATGCTGCTGACTCAATTGCACCAGCCGGTCGCGCCGGTCTGCCGTAAGCGTAACACTGGATGGGTTGTGAAAGGTCGGAATGGTGTATAAAAAAGCAGGCCTGTGCTGTGACAGCTTTAGCTCCAGTGCTTCGATATTCAAGCCCTGGTCATCCATCGGCAGGCTGACGATGTTCAGTCCATGATCGGCAAATATGCGCAGCGCCAGGAAATAGCTCGGTTCTTCAACGAAAATCGTGTCTCCGGGTCGGCTAAAGAGCGTGCAAACCAGATCCAGCCCCTGGGATGCCCCCCCTGTTAAAAAGAGGCTGCGATAATCAACCGGCAGCTGAATATGCCGGCTGAGAAAATCGGCCAGCACTTGGCGAAAAAAACCATCCCCCTGCTCGATGCCATACGCCAGATAAGATGCATCATCTTGGTCCAACCTGTTCGCGGCTGCTTCTCGCAGCAACGCCAGCGGCAACAAACTCGGGCTGGGCTGACCGGCACCAAAATCAATGACACCCGGCGCAAGGTTTAATTGTGCGGTTTGAATGTTATCCACGGTGGTCTCCAATTGTTTAAACTAAATAGATACAGCGGTTAATAGTATTTTGATTGATAAAATAAATCAGAACCTATAAAATTTTTTCTTCCGACTTCCGCATTCCGACTTCCCAGTTCCAAAATCTGCCCTCTGTCCTCTGCCCTCTGTCCTCTGTCCGCTGAACTCTGATTTAGTAACATTTGAAATATTTTCAAACAACAATTAATTTCCCATCACCGATTTTGGCGATAGCTTTATCCGCAGATAAAAAATAATTATCAGTTCTGCTTGACAGATGCCCTTTTTACGAGCATACTGTGTACCAAAAAAGGGTTTATCTCCAACAAGAGAAGGATTATGCAAAGAGTAGCAGAACAACATCTGAAAAAATGGATTGAAACCGATCAGAGAAAACCGCTGGTCATCCGGGGAGCTCGGCAGGTTGGGAAGTCAACCTTGGTTCGTCAATTTGCTGAAAAAAATAAGTTGCTATTGAATGAAATAAACCTGGAGCAACATCTTGAGCTGAATAACATTTTTAAAACTTTAGATACAAGCCTGATCAGTAAAGAACTTGAAGGATTATTGGGCAGGAAGATCATAAGCCCTGGTTCTATTTTGTTTTTAGATGAAATACAGGCAACCCCAAATGCGCTGCAGGCGCTCCGTTACTTCTATGAAGAGCTACCTGAACTACCCGTGATAGCAGCTGGTTCATTGCTTGAATTTGTCCTGTCTAAACATAATTTTTCCATACCGGTTGGCAGAATCGAATATGTTCACCTGGGTCCAATGACGTTTGAAGAGTATCTATCGGAAATCGACCAGTCACTTTTAAAACATATCATCGAATTTGATTTCAGTGATGGTATACCAAAAACCGTTCAAAAAAAGCTGTTGGATAGACAGCGGGAATATTTAATGATAGGCGGTATGCCGGAAGCCATCCTGAAATACTTGGGATCGGGACAATTCTCTGATATCATACCGGTTCATCGATCCATCATATCCACTTACCTTGATGATTTCTCGAAATATGCGACTGAAAGGGCTCTGCTGCGGCTGCAAAAAGTATTTAATTTTGTTCCCAGGTCGGTTGGAAAAAAAATCAAGTACAGCAATATCTCCAGAGATGAAGCAGCGCGTGAGTTAAGGTCCGCTATTGAACTTCTGTCTAAAGCCCGGGTCATTAGCCCGGTGTTTCACTCTCACTGCTCCGGGCTACCCCTTCAAGCGGAAATCGATGAATTTACATATAAAGCCCTGTTTTTGGATATTGGTCTGATGAATCGCATATGCGGATTGGATTGGCTGGCAATATCCAATTTAGATGATCGGCAACTTATCAATGAAGGAGCTATGGCAGAACAATTTATCGGGCAGCATCTTCTTTATTTCAGAGGACTGAGCGATCCGCCGGAATTATGCTACTGGTTAAGGCAGCAAAAATCAGCAAACGCAGAGGTTGACTACGTTATTTCACAAGGTGATTTAATCACTCCGGTGGAAGTGAAAGCCGGAAAAAGTGGCACTCTGAAATCGCTGCTTCAGTTTGTTTTCAGCAAAAATGCCGGATTGGGTGTTCGTTTTGATCTTAATCCGCCTTCAATTCAGAAAATAAATCATTCTCTACGACAAGCGAAATCCACAAGCTACATAACATTCGATCTAATCTCATTACCACTTTATATGGTTGGACAACTTGCCAGAATTCTTAACCTGTATCGAGCTGGTAGTGTAACTGTCGTTCCTCAAAGCTGATTGCCGGCACGGCTTGCTGGACATGGAGTCTATCCTATCTGATTTTGAAGAATACACCCTATAGTTGCATAAAATTTTGAAATCCAACTTCGCTGCTGCAATGAAGACCATTGAAAGTATTGACTGATCCTGGATTCTGGTTTCTGGATACTGG
>CACVKW010000054.1 GCA_902749685.1 Olavius sp. associated proteobacterium Delta 1
CTGGATACTGGATGTCGTTGAAATTCACCGATTGTGTCCTGTTAGATATCCAGCATCGAGTATCAAGCATCCAGCATCAGCCCGGAAAAAGCAACGATCTCAGGCA
>CACVKW010000055.1 GCA_902749685.1 Olavius sp. associated proteobacterium Delta 1
CCAGGATCCAGAAACCAGAATCCAGGATCAGTCAATACTTTCAATGGTCTTCATTGCAGCAGCTAAGTTGGATTTCAAAATTTTATGCAACTATAGGGTATATTCACTGCGCCCGGCAAGGCAAAAAAATTGATCGCGCCCTGGAAATTGGCGGCATCAATGCCGCAACCCCCAATCCGCCCGGCGGAGAAAACTTAAATCATGCCGCCAGCGGCAAGCCAAGCGGTATTTTGCTCAACGAAGCCCAGGCCTTGGGTTTCAAAACACATACCGGAAATGACGCCGGCCCAATGTGAAAGGGCGCTGAAACGGGCGATTGACGAGTGCATCAAAAATGGACTGACAAGTCTTCATGAAACCCGAACCACAGCATTGGTGCTAGACGCCCTGCGTTCGCTGGCGGATAAAAGCGAGTTGAAGAGCAGAATATATGCCATGGTTGATTTGCCTGACAAAAGTCTGGTCGCATATTTTATTCGAAACGGACCGGAGATCAGGGATGATCGCATGCGGTGCGTGCGGTGCGTCAAAGTGTTTGTCGACGGCGCGCTTGGCTCTCGCGGTGGGCTGATGCTGGCCGATTTTATCGTCATTTCCGATGATGTCCGAACGGTGACCGCCAAACAATTACTGTCGATTAAGGTTTTGCAAACCTATGTGGGCGGCAGACTGGTTTATGATTCACAACTCTGAGCTTTGCGATAAAAGGTTTCAGGTGTCAGGAAGGCTAGGTACTGTATCCGGGTACCTAAGCACCCGCATTTAACTTAACAATTTAAAAAAGGCGAACCGCAGAATAACCCGCTTCAAGCGGGTATGTCGAAGGATTGTATCGCTTCGCTCTATCATATTTACGAATTAGATCGTGCAACCTTAAGGGCGAAAGAGGGATACCTGAAGCTCGTGTGAAACTACATTGGAATAATGTAGGGTCGGCCTCCGTGCCGACCGTATCCCGGTGCATAACGTTCGTTCTAATCTGGCGGGCACGGAGGCCCGCCCTACGATTTTGGGAAAGTTATTTCTCGATTTGACTGGACGCTAGCGGCCAGCGGCGGCGCTCATTTTAAACATTGATTTAGACAGGATAACAGGATTAATCCCGCTTTCAGCGGGATTGATCCTGTCTAAAAAATAAATAGACAGAATACCTTACTTCGAAATTCGGCATTCATTATTCGGTATTCTGCGGTTCGCAGTAATATTCAGAAAAGAGGTATCTCCCATGAAAAATATTGCCGACTTAATCAAAGAAGACCGTCTCATCCAGCTCACCCAGACGCTGGTGGAAATCCCATCAGTCACCGGTCACGAGCATTCCCTGTCAGATTGGGCGTTCGAGTATTTTACTTCCCTGGGAATGGATGAAGTCAAGCGATTGCCGGTGGAAGATACGGGCGACACCATTGTCTGCTGGCTGGAGGGATCCCAGGACGGCCCCGGGATGCTGCTGCTCTTCCACCTGGATACCTTCGATGTCTGTAACGGATGGGATACCGATCCGTTTAAAACCGTGCGTGACGGCAATCGATTGTTCGGTTTGGGAATTCATGACATGAAGGCCGGCGGCGCCTGCATATTAGGCGCCCTGGAAGCGATTGTTCAGTCCGGGGCACAACTGGGTGGGCGCCTTTATATTGTCGCCACCACGGATGAAGAAAACTGGTCGCGCGGCGCCCATGAAGTCATTAAAAGCGGACTGCTGAAGGAATGCATCTGCGGATTGAACCCGGAACCGACGGCGCGACGCGAGGTCCGGATCGGCCAGCGGGGCCGGCATGTATTTCATCTGACCTTGAAGGGAAAAACCATCCAGGCGTCCTATGACCATGACGAGGGGATTAACGCGGTTGTCGACGCGGCCAGACTGGTGACCGCCCTGGATCAGATCCCACACAAGGCACTGGGTGTCAACGAAGCCTACAATATAACGGGCAACCTGGCGGTCACGTCAATCCAGGGCGGATCCACCATGATCTTGATTCCCGAGCGGGCCCACGTTTACCTGGATCGCCATACGATCCCCGGTCAAACCGCCGAGTCCGAAGCGCAATTGCTGCGGGAGATAATTGAAAAATCGGGTATTAAATCGACCGTTGCGATCGATTGGGACGAGCGTCCCACACCGGCGCCAACCGCCTATCTGGTTCCCGAAGACGCCGCAATTGTCAGGGAGATCGACCGGCAGATTCAGTCTGAATTTAACGAACCGCCAATCCACGTGATCGGAAGAAGCGTGAATGACGCCTCGCATTTCACGGTTTACGGCGGGATTCCCACACTGCTTTACGGCCCGCAGGGAGGCAACACCTGCAAGGCAAATGAATACCTGGAGGTGGATTCGCTGGTACCTACCGCGAGAATATATCTGAATACGGTGCTGAATATCTTAGGCGCAAGCTAGGGCTTTGGCCCGATTGAAGTTCTGGAGCTGGAGTATAGGAGTGTTGGCATAATTTAGGTGCTATGACCGAGATTCAGCTTTACATCTAAAAAAAAATTAAACAGAACTTGACCTGACACTAAACCTAACAGTGATCTGTTTTACATTATCTGTAATTTTCAGCGGCTCAATTTTTATCAGATACGTTGGGGTATCACAGATTGGGAACCAAATTCCATCACCACAAGATATTGTATAGGCTTCAAAAGTAACCTGGGGATGTAGAATCCCCAGGTTTAAATTGTACGCTGATCAAAATTATCGTTTCATACGATCTACACCAGTATAAGGTTCACCTGTAGCAACAGGTGTATGAGGATACTCTTAAATTTGCGCCTCATGACGTGCTTTCATATGATCGAACGCAGGCCAAGCCCAGAGGAACTGAGCCATTAACGGATGCTCTTCCCGAGGATCTTTTTCGAGGTCAAAGAATCCTTTACCAGCTAATCCAGGCGCAGCACCAGCAAAGTGCCGCTTGTACTGCTGCTTGACGATAGCGGAAAGTTGCGGCCCCTGATAAATGAAAACATGATCCCGTCGCCCGTGCCCATCACCTTTCAGTAGAAGTGCAGTCTGGTCGATCCCGTCAATGACTCGATCTCTGGGGATAGAGTCCATTTTTCCACCTAAACGGGCAAAAGTCGTAAACAAGTCAGTAACATGCACCATGTCATGCACTACGGCACCTTTCTCGATCACGCCCGGCCAATATGCGAATGCCGGAACACGCACACCGCCTTCAAGAAAATCATTTTTACCACCACGAAATATACCAGGATTTTGGTAGGTATCAGGCCAAATTTCTGCCATGGGCCCATTATCGGCCATGAGTACTATCAGTGTGTTGTCTGCAATGCCAAGATCTTCCAGCATAGCCACAATCTCACCGATCTGCTTGTCTAAGCGGTAAAAACTCTCAGAACTGGCTGTGCCATTCGGGGTTTTTTTTGGTGAGTTCTTCTCAGAAAACATTTCCAACACATTGGGCCACCAGTCCAATAGGAAGGGCTTGTCATCATTGGCATGCTTTTGGATGAACAGTTTCACACGTTCATAAGCCATGGTATTAAATTGGTGATACTCTTCGGCATTGTGGGGCGTGGAGACCTCTTTACCCTTCTGCCCCTCGAAACCTTCTACAGCCCACATCCATTCAGTCGGACGGAAATTCTGATCGAGCGCATAACGATCCCATTCGTCTTTGCCCCACCCGAGGGTATAGAATGCATCCTCCGCCTCAGGAGTGAACATTTGACCAGCAAACTGATTGTAAAGAGTAAAGATTGCTTCGTCATAGCCCTGATTGTGTAAATAGGATTCTTCCTGATCTCCGAAATGAGATTTTTCAAAGAATCCCGTGTTGTAATCATCATCAAGCACTTCAGCAATAGTTACTTCAGAACCAGGTAGTCCCATTCGATGAATTGGGAAGATAGGAAAAATCATGCCGCTACGTACTGGTTGTCGACCCGTTGCTGCTGCAACACGAGTAGGGGTACAAGAAGGCTCTGTATACATTCGGGTGAAGGTCATTCCTTCTTCCGCCAGTTTATTAATATTGGGTGACTTGTAACCAGTTACGTTATTAAGCATCGGATGACCTATTGCGCCGTACTTCATATCATCCCACATTATATGAATGATGTTCGGGCGCTTACCATGCTTTTTACGAAGTGATTCTAATTTTTCTTCAATGTCTTTATCTTCTGCTGCCCACTTATCACCGTGCTGCTTCTGCAGGAGTTGAAACTCAGAGTCATGATTAATGTCTCCAGAAAATGCCAGGGTGAATGAATTTAGTTTCAAATTAAGTCTGCGAAATTATATTGTCAAACCTCATTTAAAATAGAAAAGGTAGACTACAACATCTTGTGTCTACCTTATTTAATGCAGAACTGGTGATATTCCCATAAACTGCTCACGACTCACACAAATTTCAGATATTTCGATACCTCAATTGACCACCCGCTCTTTAATTTTATCACTGACCTGGTAGAACCAGTAAACGGTCTGAGCCACCACCGGACCAAACGGTTTGCCTGCATAATCGAGGCCGAAGGGTTCGAATAATTTATAGGTTTCTTCTCCATTGGCGATCGCGGCAGCTGCGACTTCAGCCCCGGCCACGGTGGAGCACATCCCGTGCCCGCAAAATCCCTGGCAATACCAGGAGCCGTCTCTCATCCTTCCGATTTGTGGCATTTTATGCTTGGTATACCCCATGTACCCTCCCCAGGCCACTTCGGCCTTGATCCCTTTCAACTGGGGATAGACATGCAAAAGATCCTTTATCATAATTTTTTTGAGCGCCTCCTGGGAGGGATGAAACATTGAAACTCGGCCCCCCCACAGCAGGCGGCTGTCGGGCAGCGGGCGGTAATAGTTGGAAGACGTCCGGTTGTCAGAAGCACCATGAGGGGCACGAATTGCCGTTTGCATCCGGTCGCCCAGGGGCTCCGTCAGCAGAACGTAGGTGGCCACCGGGAGCGTCGCATTGGCCAGTTTCATTTTTAAATTGCCGATATAGGCACTGCAGCAATAAACGACCTGATCGGCGATGACGGTGCCCCGCCTGGTTTTGACATGCCATTGATCACCGACTTTTTTAACTTCTGTCACCGGAGATTTTTCATAGACCCGGGCGCCAAGGCCCACCGCCAGCTTGGCGACGTGGCCGGTATATTTTAAAACGTTGGCAATTAAAGCACCGGTCTTGAAATAGGCATCATAGTACCGTTCCGTTGTGAAGTACTCGCGAACCTTCTCCCGCGGCCAGAATTTAAAATCTTCACCAAACACCTCGTTCATTCGTTCAACATGGGATCGAACTTTTTCGGTTTCATTAAACCAGGAAACGTTCAAAATCCCCGTGTTGAGATCCAGCAGATCGTCCTCGAGGCCCTCCATTCGCCGGCGAATGAGTTTCATCGCCGATTGGGTTAAGCCATACAATTCTTTAGCCTGGTTCTCTCCCACTTTTTTTACGATATCAAAAGGCGGCAAAGAATACCCGGCTGAGATGAAACCGCCATTTCTACCGGAGGCGCCCCAGCCGATTCGATTCGCCTCGACCAAAACCGGGTTCTTAACGCCTCGATCGGCCAGGCCCAGAACCAGTGCTGACCCGGCCATCCCGCCGCCGATTACGCAGACCGGTGTTTTGACCTCTTCATCGAGCTCGGGATGAGGTGATTCATTTCCTAACGACCGGGAATAATAGCTGTCGATATGTTCATTATCCTGGTTTACATTATCATAGGGCGTAGCTAAATCTTCTTTGAAACCGTTCATGCTCTCCTCCGAGAAACTGCAGCTTTATTATTGGGATCCCTCATAAAAATTTTCAATGGTTTTGATATATTCCGGGTCCAAACCGACTTGCCTGGCTCCAGTCAACATACCCTCTACATAGGTCATTGAAGGCGGAAACGGGCCCTGGGGGTCAATGACCTGGTACAGGTCGGCAGGGTGGATTTTGCCGTCTTCTCCCAGGATTAAAAACGATTTTCGCTGATAGTCACCCTTGTACACCCCATCCATATCGTCTAAAATTTCCATTTCTTTTGGCGGCACCTCGTAAAGCGCCCCATGCACCATTTTCCCGGGGGCCGGCATGGCATTGCTGATGCCGCCCTGTTTTTTTTGGGACCAAAAGCTGAACTGAACCTCATGGTTGAGCAGATACCCCTTCATTACAAATTCGGCACTGGGCAGGAGGGTTTTTAAAAAGTCGAGTTGCAAATTGGAACCATAACCGAAGTGATACATACCTCATTCCTTTTCAGAATAGATGATTTGAAAATGTTGATGAATACGTTAATCGCTTTTATACTATGGTGAAAAACATATCTATTAAGATGGGGGGGGCGTGTCAAGAGTTAACCCTGTACAGTGAGGAATTGCCGGTGGTTTATGCCCTCTGATGACTTGAGGGCTGTGGCACCCCCCCCCACTGTTTTGATATTCACAAAGTGTTTGCAATTATTTTAAGAAAACTGATATTTACATTTCTCTTAATATATTCGCACTTAGGAAGGGTTAGAAATGTTTTCCAAAACTGCCCATTGGTATGATGCATTATACGGTTTCAAGGATTATCAGCAGGAGTCTCATGACATAATCAATCTGCTCAAAAAAGAACATCCCAAAGCAAAATCCCTTCTTGATGTCGCCTGCGGGACGGCAGAACATGATAGATACCTCTCCGGGGTCTACCGTGTAAACGGTCTTGATATAAACCCTGCGTTTATCAACATCGCCTCCCGGAAAAACCCTGAAGGCCAATACCTTGTGGCAGATATGACTAATTTCACCTTGAACAAAACGTATGACATCGTTTTTTGCTTGTTCAGCTCAATCGGGTATGTGAAAACCTTAAACCGCCTCGTAAAGATGTTGCGATGCTTTAAAGAGCACCTGAATCGAGGGGGTATTGTTGTTGTTGAACCCTGGTTTTCCAAAGAACAATGGAACACGGATGGATCGGTTCACATGCTCACGGGAGAGACAACCAGGGGCAAAGTATGCAGAATGAACATAAGCCAACAAAAAGGCTCACTTTCCATAATCGACTTCCACTATTTAGCCGGGACAAACAGGGGGATTAGACATATTAGAGAACGCCATGTGCTTGGGTTGTTCTCCCCAGAAGAGATGCAGAGCGCATTTAAGAAAGCCGGATTTATTGTTAAATTTGACAAGGCTGGATTGACCGGCAGAGGACTGTATCTGGCAAGGTAAACATAAGATCACCGAATCGCAGGAAATCGATGCAAGCAACCATGCCGCGCGTTTCATACACTTCCACATTGTTGAAAGCCATTTTACAGAACGATTGACAAACATCCCCGCAAATACTACCTAAAAATCGCCGGGGTTGCGACTGCCGTCTTCCACCCGAACCCCAGCGGCACAAAATTTTAACGATCATAGGTCGAAAGATTTGCAACACAGTGATGCCGGCAGGCAGGATGCCTGCTGCAACCGATTAACGTCTGTGCTTGTTCATAAGTAAAGTGAGCAGGTTCAGAGTTCATGGTTCAAAGGTTATAGTCGACTGACATCCTGAATTTTATTCATGGAATTTGAGGCGGTTCGGTGTCCGGTGGGAGCTTTTCATGAAATCGACCATCAAGGTTTTCCAGGTGCTTGAAACCCTTTGCGAGGGCAAGGCGGCCGGTGTAACCGAGCTCAGCAACCAACTCGGCATCAAACCCAGTTCCATGCACCGCTTTCTGGCGGTGCTGACGAAGCTGGGCTATGTCCAGAAAAATGCCGATTCAGGCAAGTATTTTGCCACGCTGAAGATATTTCAATTGGGTGTCAGCGTTCGCAACAAGCTTAGCCTGATCAGCATTGCCCGCCCCAATATGGAGGAGCTTGGCGAGATGCTGAAGGAAACCGTGAACATTGCCGTGTTTTCCCAAAACAGCGCTGTGCTGATCGACAGGGTTCAGAGTCCCGCGACACTTCCCACCAACATCATTGTAGGCCAGCACCTGCCGGCGTATTGCACGGCCTTCGGCAAGATTTTTTTGGCGGCCATGTCCACCAAAGAATTGAACCGGTATCTGAAAACGGTAACCCTGAAACCCCTTACGGCACAAACAATAACCCGAAATCAAGCCTTGCGGGAGGAACTCAGGAAAATCTCAAAAGACGGTTTTGCCATCGACAACCGGGAACTGGATGATAACATCCGCTGCCTGTCAAGCCCCATCCGGGATGAAACGGCCCTGCGAGAAACTTACAGTGCTATGGTTCGCAAAGTTGAGGCTTTTGATCCCGCTGCTCAGCTGGCGGGTGTTTTGTTGCAGGAGATGATTCCGCTTGACGGTGTCGAAACCATTATCGGAATTCTTGCCGATTCTGATTTTGACCCGGCTGTGGTATTCGATCTGGGCGGCATATTCGTGGAACTGCTGAAAGATTCTACCCTTCAGCTTTCACCCGTTAACCGGGAGGAAGCCCGTCGGATGATCGTCGAACTGAAAGGTTACCGGTTATTGGATGGTTTTCGGGGAGAACCAAGGACCGACATAGATGCCCTGGTTACGGCCATTGTCCAGGTTGGACAACTGGCGCAAAACTTCAGCGGACTCATTGCTGCGCTGGATATCAATCCGCTGATAGTATTGCCGGCCGGCCAGGGGGTGGTTGCGGCGGACATACTCATCGAAATGTCCCCGGCTGCCCATCCTGCAAATAAATTTTAGATCATTATTTCACTAAAATTTACAACATAATGAATTTTATTTAAATATTTACTCTAACAATGTGACAACGCAGAATTGATTATTTTTTGAAAGGAGACGTGAATGAAAAGGTTGCCATGGATGTCGCCGCCGGGGCGGCATACTCCGGCCGACGCGCATTGGTCACAACCAAGCAGGTGGGCATGAATGTTCTGTCTGATTCGCTTTTCTATATGGCCTATACCGGATTGGAAGCCGGTCTCGTTGTGGTGACCGCCGATGATCCCGGTATGTTCAGCTCGCAAAATGAACAGGATAACCGCCACTATGCCAAACTGGGCAAATTTCCCATGCTGGAACCCGCCGACAGCCAGGAGTGCAAAGACTTTATTGTCAAAGGCATACAGATCAGCGAGCAGTTTGACACACCCGTCGTGGTGCGCACCACCATGCGCACCTCCCATTCCAAATCAGTCGTCGAACTGGGCGGCGATCCGGCTGCACCAGGCCCGGTCGGTCCGTTCACCCGCAATATGCAGAAATATAATTGTATGTGCCTGTGGTCCAAAAAAAGGCACCCGGTGCTGGAGCAGCGGCTTTTGGACCTGGCTGAATTCGCCGAAACCTATTCTCCTAACCGCATCGACTGGGGCGACCGGGAATTGGGGATCATCGCCAGCGGTGTTGTGTATGAATACGCCCGACAGGTATTTCCGAATGCCTCTTTCTTAAAATTGGGCATGGTTTATCCGCTTCCGAGAAAAAAAATCAAGCAATTTGCCGAGGCTGTAAAAACGGTATTGATCATCGAAGAACTGGACCCCTTCATCGAAGAGCAGGTCCGCGCCATGGACATCAATGCTGTGGGCAAGGAGATTTTTCCGGCCTGCGACGAACTGCTGCCCCAGACCATTGTGAAATTAGCCCAAGAACATTCGCTCCTGCCTCCCGGGAAGCAGACGCCGACAGCACCTCGCAGCAATGACCTGCCGGGCCGCAGTCCGGTGTTATGTGCCGGCTGTCCGCACCGCAGCACATTTTATCTGTTGAACAAAATGAAGCTGCCGGTAGCCGGAGACATTGGATGCTATATCCTGGGCACCCTGCCGCCCTTCAATGCCCAGCATACCATGGGCTCGATGGGCGCCAGCATCGGGGTGCTGCATGGTATGGGGAAATCGGATCTCCCGGAACCGGCGGTGTGCACCATTGGTGACGGCACGTTTTTTCATGCCGGTATTCCGCCCCTGCTGAATATGGTGCACAACCAAGGTAAGGGGACCGTGATCATCATGGACAACAGTACGACCGCCATGACCGGGCATCAGGACCATCCGGGCAGGCCGATTACCCGGAACAGGAACGGATTATGGCCGATATTGAAAACGTCACCAGCCGCGTTCGTACCATCGCCGGGAACCAAACCGCGCTCGATCTGGGCAATGTATTGTGTTTCAATATTGTCGTGCTGGGCGGTATGTCCAAAATTTTGGGAAACGAACCGGACATCTGGCGATCCGTTATCAAAGACCGGGTGCCTGAAAAAGTTGCGGCGTTGAACCTTACCGCCTACGAAAAGGGGCGGGATCTGATAACTTGAATCCAAGAAAAGGGGTGGCAGGGATAATAATAAACCGATTTATTTTACGCGGGGCAACCCGGCTACGGATGCGTTGCCCATCGATGATTTCCGGAAGTGCGCCGATACGATCTTCAAAGAACAAGGCAAGGTCCTCTTTCAGTACGGGCACTATTCCGGGTACGGGCCGTTAAGGCAGTGGATTGCCGATTGGTTCGATGTCGAATACGAGCAGGTGCTGATGGGAAACAGCTCCATGGAGTTTTTAACTTTTTGCGCCGCCCTGTTTATGGAAAAAGGCGACAATTTCGTTCGGTTGCCCTTTTGCGGGATCACACCGCAAGAAATCGAGGAAGGCATCAGCCGCCTGGCAAAAGCGATCGACTATCACCGAAAAAAGTAAAAAGGAATGATCTCCGATGAAAATTATGGTAATCAACCCCAACACGTCCATTCCCATGACCAATCAGATCCGTATCGCCCTGGAAGCCATAAAACGGTCCGATACTGAATTAACGGTGACCTGCCCGGCAAAAGGGCCCGAAACCATCGAATCGGCCTATGATGAGGCCTACGCCATCCCACCCACTCTTGAACTGGTAAAAAAGGCCAACCAGGATGGATTCGATGCGGTGATTTTGGCCTGCTTCTCGGATCCGGGCCTGGATGCGGCCAAGGAGGTATCCGGCATTCCGGTCGTCGGTATCGAGGAGGCAACTCTGCACATGGCAGCCATGCTGGGGGCTAAATTTTCCATTATGACACCGCGGCGGCAGAGAATACCGTCGAAAGCCGAACATGTTCACCTGCGGGGGCTGTCCCATTTTCTGGCATCCGTGCGCAGCTTGGATTTGACCGTGGCGGAAACCGAAGCAGATCCCACCAAAACCAAGCAGCGGCTTATTGAAGTATCTAAAATTGCAGTCGAACAAGACGGGGCCGAAGTCATCATCATGGGATGTGCCGGCATGGCCGGTTATGCGCAGGAAATCGAACAGACCCTGAATATAAAAGTTTTGGATCCATCCGCTGTGGCGCTCAAAACCGCTGAAGCCATGGTTGATCTGGGGCTTTCCCACAGCAAGGCCGGTTTGTTTGCCAAACCACCGGAAAAGATTTTCAAATGAACACCAACGTTGCAAAACTATGGGGGAAAAGAGGTTGCCATGAATTTGTCTTCTCAGGTTACGTTTCTCTACTTCAAGGAACTGACCGGACCGGCGCCTTTTTTTGAAGAGATCCTTGGCCTGCAAAAAGTCGACGACCAGGGATTTGCGCGGATATACAGGATCTGCGGGAGCGCCTTTATCGGGATCGTTGATGAAGCAAAACCAGGAAGATAGATATGTATGAATTAGTGATTAAAAACGGAAAAATAATCGACGGCTCCGGCAATCCCTGGCGGGCGGCCGATGTGGCCGTTGCCGACGGCAGAATTGCCAGAATCGATCAGATCGGCGATGCCCACACCGACCGGATCATCGATGCAAGCGGAAAATTTGTCTGCCCGGGGTTTGTGGACGGACACAGCCATTCCGACCTGCTTATCCTGGACAATCCGCTGGCCGAGCAGAAAATCATGCAGGGCATCACAACCGAAAACATGGGTCTCGACGGCATGTCCGTAACGCCGATCCAAAGGAAGGATATACCGGGATGGCAGCGGCATCTGGCGGGCCTAGCCGGCAATCCCGATGTTGACTGGAGCTGGGAAAGCTTTGCCGATTACCTGGATACGATCGATCGGCGCAAAGTGGCCACCAACGTCTGCTCCTATGTCGGACTGGGCACCATCCGGCTGATGGTGATGGGGATGGATGACCGCCCGGCAAACGCAGAGGAAATTAAACAAATGCAACGGATCGCTGCTGAGGCGATGGAACAGGGCGCACGGGGAATATCTGCCGGATTGATTTACCCTCCCAGCCTATATCAGAACCTGGACGAGATCGTAGAGATTGCCAAAGTCGTTCGACGATACGACGGTATTTTCGACGTCCATATGCGCCGTGAATCCGACGGCATCGTGGGGGCCATCGAAGAAGTGCTGACTATCGGGAAGCAGTCGCAAATACCCGTGCTGATCACGCATTTTAAGATCAGGGGGAAAAACAACTGGGGCCGTGCGGCGGAATTATTGCAGATACTGCAAGATGCCAGAGAACAAGGCCTGGATGTAACCGTTGCCCAGTATCCATATACGGCCGGCAGTACCATTTTACATGCCGTGATCCCGCCCTGGTATCACACCCAGGGGCCGGATCATCTGATCGCTATGCTGCGCGATGATCGCGAGCCCATTAAACATGATATCCGAGAGCGGATGGATTGGGAAAATTTTTCTGCCGTTGTCGGCTGGGATAAAATCTTTGTCACTTCGGTCGAGTCTGAAGCGAATAAAACTTTGGAAGGCAAGCATATCGCGGAGATTGCCGCAATCCGGGGCAACGCGGATCCTGTCGATGCCGCCATGGATCTGCTGGTTGAAGAAAAATTAGCCGTGGGCATGGTCAACTTCGGCCTGAGTGAGGAAGATGTGGTCGAAATCATGTCCTCCCCCACGGTAAGTTTCATAACCGACGGCCTGCTGGGGGGCAACATGCCCCACCCACGCACCTATGGGACATGTCCCCGTATACTGGGTAGGTACGTGCGGGATCAACAGGTGATGAGTTGGGAAGAAGCGGTGCGCAAGATGACCTCGCTTCCGGCCCGCAAGCTGCGCCTGAAGAACAAGGGCATGATTGCTGAACGCTATGATGCGGATATTGTTGTTTTCGACCCCGCAACGGTCATCGACACCGCGACCTATGAAACTCCGCGGAACTTTCCGGACGGAATCGACTGGGTGATCGTCAACGGGAAAGTGGTCGTCAAAGATGGCAAGCATACCGGTGCCAGGAACGGAAAAACCATCCGCGATTAATGGAGTCTACGCATTGGATGACGATGTCTTCTCGGCCCCGCACGGTATCCCCGGTCTGGACACCATGTTTACCATCACTTACTCGGAGGGCGTCAACAAGGGCCGGATCACCCTGCCGCATCTGGTAAAAATGACCAGTGAGAATCCGGCCCGAATATTTGGCCTGTATCCGAAGAAGGGAACTCTGGCCATAGGTGCCGATGCCGACGTGGTGATTTTCGACCCGGCCCTTTGCCACAGGGTGCCGGATAAAAATGCTTTTGCCAAGATAGATTATAGTCTTTATGAAGGCTTCAGATGCTTTGGTGCGCCGACCCTGGTTATTCAGCGCGGAAAAATTATCATGGCCGATGGTGCAATCAAAGCCGATCATGGACAGGGCCGCTTTTTGGCCGGAGAGTTCGCCCCGGAGCATTGATTGTGGCATTACAGAATTACTTATGTATTCCGCCATGCGATTTTTGATCCTCACCCCTGAGCAAATCTTGGCCGAAATCGTTAAAACATTGGACTATTTGCGAGCATTGACGGCAGGTTTTTCCATCACATAGCGAATTATCGCTTTCTGCACCTTTAACAGATATAATTTCTGATCATATCTCGGCCGATTAAAATTTCATCATCTGTAATTCCACTTTCTTTCGGATTTTACATAGAAACAAAACCAGATGAACAGATGCAAGGAGGTATTCAAATGGAATCATGCAGCGGAGCGGAAGTATGGGTCAAAGCTCTCAGAAATATTCGGTTTGCATATTAATCAGTGCTTTCGTTCACTGCGCCTGATCAAGACAAACTTCATGTATGGATCGTATATCCGGATAGCAGGATTTTGATTCTATCAGAGGATCTTCCGATCACAGCGGTTGATGGCTGAAATGCAGACTCTCAATTGGTTATGACTCAATTGGGGTGTTACAGTGAACAATATTTTTCGTAGGCCTCATCTGAGAGTTCATCAATCGTACTTTCATGACAAACACTGCCCTGATAGATGAGATAGGCCCGGTCACAAATAAACCTGGCAAAGTTTAAATTCTGTTCGGCCAACAGGATAGACACCCCCTCATCTTTTAGTTTTTGAATGGTAATGGCGAGCTGATCAACGATGACGGGGGCAAGTCCCTCGGAGGGTTCATCCAGAATGATCATTTCGGGGTTACCCATCAGGGTGCGGGCAATCGTCAGCATCTGCTGTTCACCGCCGCTGAGCGTGCCCCCAGCCTGGCTGCGGCGTTCGGCAAGGTTCGGAAACAGTTCAAACAAGCGCTCCGGGGTCCATGCTTCATACCCCGGTCTGGCAGGTTGTTTGCCCACCTCCAAATTTTCCAGGATCGTCAGGCCGCCAAAAATTCGACGATCTTCCGGCACATAACCAAGTCCCAGGGCACAGGTTTTGAACGGGGGCAATTTCTCTATTGACACTCCCTTGTAAGTAATATTACCGCTTTTAGGTGGTACGATTCCGATAATACTCTTAAACGTCGTCGTCTTACCGGCGCCATTGCGGCCGAGCAGCACGACCACCTCACCTCTGCTCATTTCAAGTATTAAATCAAACAGAATTTGAGCTTTGCCGTAAAATGTATTGATCGCATCCACCTGCAGCATGATATCAGTATTTTTAGATTCCATCGGCCAAATGCTTATAGTTTTTGTTTCCCAATATCGTACCCATTATCCATCATGGGGTGTTGGATTACCGGGGTATTGGAGTAATGGTCTAAGTTAAAATAGTTTAGGGTCGGCCTCTGTGCCGACCTTTTTTCGCGGTGCGCAATGATCAGAATCCAGCGGGCACAGAGGCCCGCTCCCTAGGAATTCACGAAGCTAATTTATCAACTAATCCGATGCTTCGGCAGTCAGCGGCTGTCTGACACCTGACACCTATTTTTAATTCATGCTCAATCTATTATGATTTGAGCCGTAAGCCGTAAGCCATTCGCCTTCCGTTATGCGTTGGTTCCCAGATATATTTCCTGGACTTTATTATTGGCGCGTACTTCCGTCGGTGAGCCTTCTGTGACCAGTTCACCTCGATTGAGCACAATGATACGATCAGCATGGGTGAATACAACATCCATATCATGCTCGGTGAACAACACGCCGATATTGCGGGTCCGAACGATATCGGAAGTCAATTCCATCAAGGACTGGCGTTCCGCGGGCCCCATACCGGCAGTCGGTTCATCCATCAGCAGCAGTTTAGGTTGGTTGGCCAGTGCGACGGCCAACTCAATCCGTTTTAGATCACCATATGCCAGTACACCGCAGGCCCGGTCATGCTGATCTTCGATTCCTACCAGCTTGAGCAGTTCCATGGATTCTTCGTTGTAAAGTTTGCGAACCCGGCTGAAAAGTGATTGGGTGTGCTGGTGGTAGGACAGGATCGCCATCTTTATATTTTCAAGAACGGTCATCGAAGCAAAGGTGGATGTAATCTGAAATGTTCGTCCAACACCCAATTTCCAAACCTGGCGTGGCTGGTATCCGTTGATCTTATTTCCCATAATGACCACCCGGCCGTTATCCGGACGCAGCTGGCCGTTAATCAGGTTGAAGCAGGTCGATTTGCCGGCCCCGTTCGGACCGATCATCGCCAGCAGTTGACCTTCAGCCAGATTAAAGCTCAGATTCTTGACTGCCTGTACCCCGCCAAATGATTTGGCAAGCTCATGAACTTCCAGTACATTTGCCATGGAATATTGTTACCTCATAAATCGGAAAAATGAGCTAAAATGAACTATAATTTGAAAATGACTATAATCGTGGTGTCGTTTCGCTCCGGCTTTTATTGCGGTACTATCCATCAAATTAAGGATAAGGACGGAGCAAAGCGACCTCAACAAATATTCAATTTACAATCTTCAATTTTCAATTCCGGCCTAGGGGTCGGCGAAATATTTGCCGAAGCGATTGTAGATCGAACCGACGATGCCCTGGGGAAATGCTACGACCAGGAAAATAAAAATTAAACCTAAAATGAACTGCCAAAAATCAATGCGTGATATCTTATCGTGCAGCCAGGTAAAGGCAGCCGATCCGACCACCGGCCCGAACAAGGTTTCAACGCCGCCAAGCAGCACCATGTAGAGAAAATCAAAAGACCGCGGAATGGCCATCTCATCCGGGAATACACTGCCTTTCGAAAACACGTAAATTCCGCCGGCCAGCCCCGTAAAAACCCCGGCCAGGATAAAGGCAAACCATTGGTGTCGGCGCAGGTTAATTCCAATGGAATCCACCCGCAAGGCCGAATCGCGGCAGGCGCGCATGGTATACCCGAAGGGCGTAAAGATAAAATAGCGCAGGAGAAGGATTCCGCCGCTGCACAACACCATAGTCAGGTAATAGAAAACGATTTTATCATCGGCCCATTGCGACGGCCAGATACTTAAGATCCCATCGTCGCCACCGGTAAATTCTCCCCATTGAAACACAATTGACCAGCAGATTTGTGCAAATGCCAACGTGAGCATGGCAAAATATACGCCCGACAGACGAACGCAGAACCATCCGATGATCAGTGCCAATAGACCGGTTAGCAGAGGGGCCAGCAGTAAAGCCAGTTCCATCGGAGTTTGCACATAGTGCACCATCAGGGCGGCAGCATAGGCGCCTCCCCCGAAAAATGCGGCGTGACCGAATGAAACCATGCCCCCCGGTCCGAATAAGAAATAGACACTCATACAGGCCAGCGCAAAGATGGCGATCTCGGTCAGCAGAACCAGCTGAAACGTGTCCACAAAAAGTGGCATTAACAGGATCAGGATCAATAAAACCAAGCCCAAAAGCCTTAACCGTTTGGAGGCCGGTCGCAGTAAAGACTCGGCAACCCCGGATGGAGCATGCTCATGGGCTTCGGCTTTGCCCAGCAGCCCGTGGGGGCGGATCACCAGCACCACGGCCATCACCAGAAACATCAAGACCAGCGTGCTTTGCGGGAAGACCAAAACCCCGAACGAACCGAGTTCGCCGAGGATGACGGCGGCCAGGTAGGCGCCGGGAATACTGCCCATACCCCCCACCACCACCACGACAAAGGCGGAAGCAATCACATTTAAATCCATCAGGAGATCGGCCCCGCCCTTTGGCAGTTGAACCGCCCCGCCCAAACCGGCTAGAAAAGAGCCGAGGAAAAATACGCTGGTGAACAGCCGGGTTTGATTCACTCCCAGGGCATCGGACATCTCCCGGTCTTCGGTAGCGGCCCGCACTAAAATACCCCACCGCGTCCGATTCAGCAATAGCCACAACCCGCCTAAAATCAGGGGCGCAATGATAATCAGCGCCAGATCATATTGAGGCAGATAGGTCCCCATAATGTCTATACTACCCTTCAAACCCGGTGCCCGGGGACCCAGCAAGTCTTCGGCGCCAAAAAGCCAGCGGGACAGATCCTGTATCATTAAGACGATCCCGAAGGTGGCGAAGAGAATAAAAAGCTCCGGGGCCTGGTATAAGCGCCTCAGTAAAAACACCTCCACGATAACCCCGATCAACCCCACCACCAGAGCCGCCAGCAGGACGCTCGCCCAGAATGGCAAAATGCCTTGCGGCAAATAGGAAATCAGGTAGTAAGCCACATAGGCGCCCACCATATAAAAAGAGCCGTGGGCCAGGTTGACAATACGGGAAACACCAAAGATAAGCGACAATCCGCAGGCCACCAGAAAAAGGCCGGAGGCATCGGATAAACCGGTTAAGAACTGTACGACGTAAAACCCCAAAATCAATCCCTTAATAATTCTGATAATTTTCAACAGGGGACGTTGGTATTTCCGATAGCAATATGCTCCCCTATCAATGGAATGATGGAATACTGGAACAATGGAAAATTGGGTTAAAGAAAGGATGGATTCTTAATATAAATGCGGTCTCAATCCGCTAAACCCATAATTCCAGCATTCCAATCACCCTGATCATCTCTAGTACGAATCGACTTAATCTACTAAAACTGCTTTGATTACTTTTCCGGTCTTAACTTCATAACCTCGGCATCACCCGGCAGGTAGTCTTTGCCGTCCGCATACTGCCAGTCGACCATAACGCCTTTGCCGTCTTTGAGGCCGGTAAGTCCCACGTAGGCGCCCATGGTGGACTGATGGTCGATTTTACGATAGTTGACCGGACCGATAATCGAGTCAAAGGATAATCCTTCCATGGCATCCACCATTTTCTCGGTATCGGTGGACCCGGCCTTTTTCAACATATGGTAAACGGACATCATGGTGTTGTATCCCACAACCGAGCCCGTGCGTGGATAGTCATTAAACTTCCTTTGATAGGCGGCGACGAACTTTTTGTGCATTTGACCCTGAATATCGTACCAGGGGTAGCCGGTGACCAGCCATCCCACCGGGGCCTCATCTTTTAAAGGATCGAGGTATTCAGGTTCGCCGGTCAACAGACTGACGACAAATACATCTTTAAAAAATCCTCTCAGTTCGCCTTCCCGCACGAATTTTGCCAGGTCTCCGCCAAAGGTTACATTGTAAATGGCCTCGGGCTTGGCATCGGCCAGGGCCTGAATTTCAGCACCGGCATTTATTTTAAATAAAGCCGGCCACTGCTCGGCAACAAATTCAACATCGGGCCGTTTGGCTTTTAGCACCCGTTTAAATGAGGCGACGGCATCTTTGCCGTAAGCATAATTCGGTGCAATGGTTGCCCAGCGTTTGGCGGGGTTTTTGGCAGCCCCTTCGGCCAGCATGGCCGCCTGCATATAGGTTGAAGGACGCAGCCGAAACGTGTAGCGATTTCCCTTGGCCCACACGAGGGCGTCGGAAAGCGGCTCTGCCGCGACGAACAAAACCTTGTTGCGTTTGGCGAAATCCGTCACGGCCAGCCCCACGTGGGAGAAAAAGGTACCCATCAGCAGGGCGACTTTATCTTTTCGAATCAACTCCTCGGCAACCGTCACAGCGGTCCCGGGTTTGCCGGCATCATCGCGGGAGATGACTTCAATTTGTTTACCCATCACACCGCCGGAATTATTAATTTCTTCCAGTGCCAGCTGCCAACCATTGCGATAAGGAAAAGTAAAGTTGGTCAATTTACTGTATGTTTGGATTTCACCAATTTTGATGGTATCTGCGGCCGGCACGCTGGATGCCGCCCCCAGCATTAACATGGACGCAATCATTAAAGCAGCAAGGACTAGTTTAGTGGTTTTCATATTCTCCTTCTCCTTTCAAAGTAAATGGTTATCGATTTGCCACCTGAATCTTGCATGAAAATTAATTTTCACCCTCCGGCTCGTGCAAAATCCAGGTTGCATCATGAGTAATAAAACCAGTTTCATTCAATGGAACTGCCGTTAGTCTCCAATCCCGCTTACCGGAAAAATATAAGGTTTCAGTCCATCGGATATCGCAAACACATTTTGCAGTGTCATAAATGCCCCGCGAATAATTTTTCGTTGCGCAAGCACCTCCGCTTTTTGCCGGGCGCTTTCAAGGGCCGTTAAAATTTTCTCAGGTAGCAATTCACCGACTTCAGTGGTTACCGACAATCCTGCAAGATCCGTGTGGGGGTCAAGACTTTCAGCCGGCACCTGAACGATACCGCCATCTTCCACAAAACAGGCGTTTCCAATGGCAGTTGCGGCGGCATCCGCTACGGATGCACTGGCAGCCACAACGGTCACCGCCGATGCAATCCCTCTGGTCAGACTCCTTCCCCCTATCCCGCTGGTCGTCACCCCCCAGGCCGGCTGACTGCCATCCAGGTGCAGCACATGGGACACCCGTTGATTGTCTACTTGGGGTCGGATCCCAACGGTGGCGGTTTCACCCGGTTCCAATCTTAGGGCGATATCACCGCCGTTGTCGACGATGACGCGATCCATTTTTTGATCAACCAGCCAATCGGCCACAGCATCCGCAATGGTACCGGCCACCGCGGCCATGGGAGTCAGGTCATTATCGCCAATAGCCTTCACACTGGTGATCATTTGGATTGCAAGATCCACTTTCGGCCATCTCACGGATTCCGTTACCGGCCGGCTGAGCACCATTCGGCAGCAAGCGACCTGCTCCAGGCAGCGGATTGATTCTTCGGCGGCCCCGCGGGCGATTTCAATCTGCGGCTGCCTCTTCTTCCAGGCGCGGATAACCAGGCGCATCGGACCACACTCGGCGACCACCGCTTCCTCATCAAGCACCCCTATGTGATATTCATAGGACATTAGATTTGCCAAATCTCAATATTGTAATGAAGGGTTTATCTCCATGCCGACCGATACCGTTCTATATACAAAATGCCTAAAGTGCCTAAAATGAGCTAAAATGCCTAAAATTAATGTATCGCTGCGCTCTATCAATTAAATCGATAGTATTCCTTACTTCGGTTTCTGCGCCTTATAGGGCTTCATCGCCGCCACATGCCCTCCCATTTTCTCATAGTCCTTAAGTTCCATGGTGTATTCCAGGGGACAGATCGTCGCCGGTGTTGGCGTCCAGTAAAAAGAACCTGCCTTGACCCGCTCCACATCCACCAAAAAAGTAATGCCCCCGCCCGGCAATACATATCCCGGTGACCCCCCAACCGTCAAATGAGCTTTGGCTTCATGCACCGCCCGGGTTAATCTAATGGGGTATTTAGTCACCCCCGCCCGGGCACTGCCGCCGGCCCCGGCGGTGTAGATGGCAGATACCCTGGACGGTTCACAACTATTTGAAATGGCCTCCAGGGCGGCCCGGGCTTTCCCAGTTATGGGGATTTCCTTTAGCTGACCACTTCCATCCAATTCGAGCATGGTTCCGTTTTGACCGGTGGTTTCCGTTAGCAGGATGGTCATTCCCTGCCAGGCGATGTCTGTGTCTATTGAATCAATAATATCAATCGGATCCGTGATGGAAGTTCCGCCCCAACCGCCGCCGTGATCGCCGAAACAGCGTCCCGGCGTACTCTCATTAAATTTCAGCCGGACACCGGTGGCCTTCGCGCCGGCAAATTGACCGGCCACGTGCCGGCTCATCTGACCGGTGATGTGCGAATCTATGATGATAACTTCATCAGCCGCCTCAACCAGCAGGGGTGCAAATAATCCCATGGTAGCACTGCCGCACCCGACGCGCATTTTGCCGGCCGCTTGACTGTCAATAATCGGCGGGCGGCCGACCTGAATCAACAGCCGGGGGCCATTTTCGATTTTCAATTTAACCGCCTTGCGATTGGCGATATCAGTGATGGTCCGGGCCACCACAAAGCCATTTTGCCCGGTTAGCCGGTTGACGCCGCCGATGTGCAGCATTTTCGATCCGTATTGCTCGGTTTCAACCATACCGACTTCGCGCTTGGCCACAAGAATCCGGTCGCCTTCCCTGCCGAGGGGAATATCCGTATCGACCTTGACGATAATGGAGCTGTAACTTAGCGGAACCTCGGTGACCACCGTCACGACATCGATTCCCCGGCGGTTTTCCTTCAGGATCCGGGGGGCGGGCTTACAGTCGGGGTAGGTCGTACCGGAGCCAATGGCGGTGACCACCGGTTTTCGAATGACTTCTTTGGGATCGGGTCCGACAATCGGCGCCACGTCCTGGAAGTCATGCAAAGGGGTTATCCGAACCAGCGTGCCGTCATCATTGCGGTAACGATGACAGGCACCGATGTAACCGGCATTGATCCAGCATTTAATCGGACAGGCATCGCATTCGACGGCATTCTGCGGCATGTTTTCATCGGCAGCAATGGCTTCCGACTCGCACACCCGCAGGCATACCCCACAATGGGAGCACCCGTGATCATCAATCACCGCTTTCTTCTTCACCAGCTTGACGGCATCCACCGGACAATCCCGCACACAAAACCCGCAGCCGATGCATTTGTCGTTGTTAACATTCATTGTTAAGATCCAAAAACGTCAAGACAAATTAATTTGTGGTGCCATTAACTCACAGGAGTGTTGGAGTATTGGAGTGCTGGAGTGTTGGTAATAGAAGAAAAATCCCTCGAATCTTATCTTTTTCCATTACTCCATTGCTCCATCACTCCAATATTCCATTTAGAATACTTCCGGTTTCCTCACCGGCGGTGGCGTATTGCGGCTCTTGGCCACCACGATTTCTCCGTCCACCAGCACCATGGATACGGCCGGCACATCGCCGGCCGCGATGGCGGCCAGGGTATCTTCTCCAACCGAACCCATGGGGGCATCCATAATCACCAGATCCGCTTCCCGCCCCTCGGCAATGATTCCCCGCGGCAGTTTGTGGATCCGTGCCGTGTTGCCGGTTGCCATGCACAGCGCCTCTTCCGGTTTAATCGCCGACAGGCTTGACAGGTGCGCGATAACCCGCAAAACTCCCAGGGGAATCACGCCGGTGCCGGATGGAGCGTCATTGCCGATAATGATCCGCCCAAGGGCATTGTGCTCAAGGCACAGGTCGGCTGCTTGCACCATTATCTTCGGATTGCCGCAATGCACCATTTCCAGCGCAAAATCAGTTTCAGTCACCAGGCGTTCGACTTCATCCAATGCGACGGCTGTCGGTCCGCCGTTTATATGCGACACGATGTCGGGTGCGGTTTGGATAACCATCTCAGCCGTCACCGTGCTGCTGCCCGGAATGGATGTGCCGCCGGTATGCATCATGACCGTCATACCGCAGTCTTTGGCCCATTGGACCATGGGTGCGGCATCTGCCGGATTTTTGACCGATCCCAGACCGATTTCACCGACGGTGCGCACCCCCGCGCGGGCCATTTCCTCAAAGTCGGTTTGGGTCAGCCCCTTTTCCAGAATCACCGCCCCCCCAACGACTTTGCCGCCGCCCGGTCTGAAACTGGCAAAAGATTTCGCGGCCACAATGGCCAGGGCCTTGGTACCGGCGGGATCTTTCGGCCGGCCCGCCAGATGAACTTCACCGGCGGAAATAAAGGTCGTCACACCGCCGTGCACTTCACTTTCAAGAAACCCGGTCTGTTTTTGCCGGGGGGTGTAATCTCCCAAAACAACGTGGCAGTGTGAATCGAATAATCCCGGGGTGACCGTCGTTCCGGCACAGTCGATGGTCACGTCGGCCTCGGCAATATTCAGCTCTGATTCATTGCCTACTTTTTTTATCTTGCCATCATCTGCGAAAATGGCATTACCTTCCAATATCGGAGCACTGATATCACCGCTGACAATCGTTCCAATATTTTTCAGAAGCACACTGGACATTTTTTAACCTCCTTGTTCGCTGAATAGCGAAATATCGAAAACTGGTTGTTATAAATTTTAGGTATCAGGTTTCTGGTGTCAGCGACAAAAAAATATCAATTAACAAATTACAAATACCAAATGGTTCGACAAGCTCACCGCCCTGAGCAAAGTCGAAGGGCAAATCACAATTTCCGAAATTCCAAATAGGAAACTTCATGATATCCAATTTCATTTTTAGGTCGAAGCAAAGGCATGGTGGGAGTGGTTTTCAACCACGATTTTAAATGTTGTCCCGACCGAATTAATCGCGGTGCCCCGCTAAAAAGCAACGGGATGTAAGCAGAAACCGCTCCCACAGAACCTATAAACTGCTTTCAGAACATAAAAAGTATCCTCTTTGCTAAAACTGGACGCTCGCGGCCAGAGGCGGTGCTGACACCTAAAACCCATAGAAATGACGGAGCGAAGCGACAACCACTCCGCCTTCGGCGGATCAATCTTCAATTTTCAATATTCAATTTTAGGCCAAAGTGGCCGGCCTTGATGCTGCTGTCCAGCACTCTCTCCAGGCTGGCCGGCAAATCATATATTCTTTGTCCCAGCGCATCCGCCAGGGCGTTTAATATTGCCGGAGCCGTGGGAATCAAGGCCGGCTCCCCGACACCTTTAGCGCCAAAAGGCCCGCTGGGCTCGGCCGATTCCACAATAATGGGTACAATTTCGGGGACATCGGCAGCTGTCGGAACGAGATAATCTTTCATCGACAGCGTGTGTCCCGGTACAAATTCCTCTATCAACGCAAACCCCATTCCCATGGCCACCCCGCCGCAAATCTGACCGTTGACGTTTTCAGGGTGAATGGCTTTACCGACATCATGGGCGGCGAAAATTTTATCCACACTCACTTCTCCGGTCAGGGTATCCACGGTCAACAAAGCCAGTTGGCTGGCATAGGCATAGGTTGCGTAGGGAACGCCCTGTCCGGTTTCAGGATCCAGCGGCACGGTTTCCGGGTCAAAATAGCCTTGCCATTTTAACGGAATGCCTCTTTGGTTGGCGCGCCGGGCCAGCAGGGAGATTTCGACGCTGTTAGCGGGATTGCCGGACTCCTTGACGCACCCTCCCTCGAGAATCAGCTCGGATTTAGGGACTTTCAATTTATTGACCGCTTCGCTGAGAAGCACCCCGGCAAGTTTTTCGGCGGCCTCTTTGACGGCATTGCCCGAAATGTATGTCTGGCGGCTGGCAGAAGTGGCGCCGGCGTTGGTCGTACAGCGGGTGTCGGCCACGAATAGCCGGATCTCCTGCGGCTGAATTCCCAGGATCTCAGCTGCGATCTGTGCCAGCACGGTGGTCGAACCCTGCCCGATATCGGCACAGCCCGTATAAAGCGTGACGGTTCCGCCCAAATCAATCTTTATTTTGGCGGTAGAGGGATTCTGCACCCCGGTATTGCCGATGCCGTACCACATGCTGCCCAGACCGATGCCTTTTCTTTGCCAGGGTTCGGTTTCAACGCTGAGCCAGTTCGTCTTGGCCCATTCGTAATGCGGTACTAAGGCTTCAAGGGTTTCGGCGATTCCCACGCTGTGCGTCAATTTCTGCCCGGTGGCGGTTTCAGAGCCGCGCTGGAGGACATTCTTCAGCCTGAATTCAAGCGGATTCATAGCCAGTTTTTCGGCCAGTAAATTCATCTGGGACTCGTGGGCAACGGCGATCTGGGGTGTACCAAAGCCGCGCATCGCACCGCAAAAGGGGGTATTGGTATAAACACAGCGGCTTTCGATATCGACATTCTCAACCTCATAAGGACCGGTCGCATGCATGGCGATACGCGATGCCACCGCTATTCCATAGGAACCATAAGCGCCCGTATCAGCGGTTATCCGGGCCTGCAAAGCGATAATTTTTCCATGGCTGTCAACCGCGGTTTTTAAGGTCATCTCAACAGGATGTCGTTTGGCGGTGGCCAAAAATGATTCTTCCCTTGAATAAACCATCCTGGCCGGCCGGTGCAGGTGCAGCATCGCCAGGCCGATAAAGCCCTGGACATTTAAATCCAGCTTGGAGCCGAATCCGCCGCCCGTGGCGGCCTGGACAATACGCACCCGGTCATCTTCCAATCCCAGCAAGCCCGTTACTTCCTTGTGATCGTAATGGGGATTTTGGGTCGAGGCATAGATCACCAGCGTGCCGTCCTCATCCACATATCCGGCGCCGGCGTCCGGTTCGAGATAGCTGTGCTCGATCCGGACGGTACGATAAGTTTTCTCGACCGATACGGCACAGCCTTTAAAGGCTTGATCAACGTCCCCTTTTTTCACTTTTCGCGTAAACAGCAAATTGCCTTTGTCGTGAATTTTGGGCGCATCGGGCTTCAGTGCATCTTCGGGTGTAAACACTGCCGGCAGGTCTTCATAGGTCACTTCAATGAAATCCAAAGCTCTTTGGGCCACGCTTTCGCTTTCGGCCGCCACCAAAGCGATGGGTTCTCCGACTGCCCGCACCTTGTGGGTGGCCAGCAGCGGTTGATCCTTGTTAATAATGCCCATCAGATTCTTGCCGGGAATATCCTTTTCAGTAAAAACCCTGACAACACCCCTGATCTTGAGCGCTTGGTCGTAATTGATCTCAACGATCCTGGCGTGGGCTTTGGTGCTGCGCAGCACTTTAAGCACCAGTGCATCATCGAAATCAAGATCCCCACTGAAAATCGGCTCCCCGCGCAGTCGCTCATTCACCCCGATTTTGGGTATGCTATGCCCTATGGTTGAATATTTAAATATCATTAGGTGTCACGCTTAAAAATGCTTGTAAGCCTGGAAGCTTTATCGCCCGGAGGCTAAAGACCTTCTTTACCTTATGCCATGAGCATTGCGCCTTGCGCCGCGGGTGCGGACTCTTTCCAGTCCAAAAGCCGCCATTCTAAAATTATAAATAAATCAGCTCCTCTGTCATCGCGTCAGGGGATACATCATCCGCATGAACAGTCCCTGAATCGCGGGTTCCTTGTATATTGCCGAGGGCCTGCGGCCGGTAATTTCCAGCATTCCCTCGGATAACATCCGCCCTGCTTGCCGCAACAAACCTTCATCGGGGATTTTTCCGAATAGATAATTTTCAATATCCCGAAATCGGTGAGGCGTCGGGGTGCAGGATCCCAGAGCAAACCGTATAAATGATATGGACCGGTCGCTTTCCCGGGCAATCATTGCGGCCATGCTCATTCTGGCAATGGCCAATTCTTTGCGGCGGCCGATTTTTTGAAAGTCCGCAAAATCAACCGCCTCAGGTTTGGGTTTGAGGATGAAGTGCGTTATCAGTTCATTGGGCCCCAGCGTACAATGATACGGCCCGCCGGCCATTTCCTCGATCGGCACGTTTCGCTGACCGGCAGGGCTGACTACCCCTGCCGCGGCATCGTGAATCAGCAGCGGTGGGATGGTATCTCCGCAGGGCGAACAATGGGCAACGTTTCCGCCAATGGTGGCGATGTTGCGCACCTGCCGGCTGGCGAATTTGTCGGCAGCCATTCGCAGGGCGGGCGCATGCCGCTCGATCATTTCGGATTTACCGATTTCGCTAATCGTAGTTGCGGCCCCGATGGTCAATTCCCCCTCGGTAATCTCGATCTGCCGCAGTTCGGCCAACCGACCCACGTCCAGCAAATACCGGCGATTAAGTTCACCGGAACGCATGTCGACCATGACATCGGTGCCGCCGGCCAAAATTGCCGTGTCCGGTGCGTTTTCGCCCAAAAAGGCCAATGCTTGCGGCAGCGTCTGCGGCCTTATGTAATCCACATTAAACATGTATTTCCTTACCCGGATAAACCGGAACCAAACAGGTTGAAATTATCATTTTGCTTCTAATTAAATGCTTAGGTTCTCCAACAAAATGCCTAAATTGCCTAAACTGCCTAAACTGCCTAAAATTACGGATGTTGATCATTCTATTATAAAAAAAATCCCAATTTCAGGATTCTTCTAAGCTAAATTAGCAGGATTCAGTATATAGCATTTTCTCTTCCTGACACCTGAAACCTGACACCTGAAACCTCAAAAAGATTTTGATGGCACAGCTGGTTTTACATTGTTTTCAACAAGTTGTCAGAAAAAAGACCCTAAGGGCATAATTAAGATTTCTTCGAACTCTTCTGACCTTTGCAACACCTGTCTGCGGCGTTTTCGATACCGGCGATAATACTTTGATACCCGGTACAACGGCACAGATTTCCGGCAACGGCTTTGATAATTTCCGCCCGGTTGGGATTCGGTTTCTCCTCTAATAAGGCGTGGGTACTCATTAAAATACCGGGGGTGCAGAACCCGCACTGAACGGCATGCTGCTCCGAGAAAGACTGCTGAATCGGGTGCAGTTCCGCTTCCCCGCTTAATCCTTCAACGGTCAACACCTTGCGGCCGTCCAGTTGGGCTGCAAACATCAAACAGGCATTCACCGCCTGACCGTCGACAACAATGGTACAGGCACCGCATTCACCGATCCCGCAGCCTTCCTTGGTACCCTTGAGATCAAAAATGTCCCGTATCAGTCCCAGCGCTGAAATTCCCGGCTCAATATCCAGCGATTTTTCTTGGCCGTTGAGAATGAAATGGAGGTGGAATCTATTTTTTTTCATAACTACCTCAACCCGTCTTCGCCTTTGATCTCCGCCACTTGCAACCCGCCCACTCTGGCAGCCGGCCGGCCGGAGTCAGTCACGGCCACGACCAGAACCAGCTCATTGCCGCGCGGTGCATCCGGCACCCTGACTTCCATTGCGTCAAAATGAGACCGCACAAAGGCAGCGTCTTTATGCCCCAGCGGCACGTCAATAGCTGCTCCCGGATATCCCGCCTTTTTAGCGGATGGAATTAAGGCCTTCCCGCCGCCCACATTGGCCCGCATGGGTTTGCCCAACGCCGGGTGCATGATGGCGGCACAATGTTCCAACTCACCGTTGGTGCCGACAACCGCCCCCTTGCCGTAGCTGTGGACTAGATCAGGCTCGATACCCAGCGCCGCAACGGCTTTTTGGGTCAGCAGTTCACCCAGTTCTTCACTCCACTGGATCAGCAGGCTGAGATCTTCCCGGTACTCACCGGCAAATGGATTGGTAAACACTGCCGCTGCCGCTGCTTTGCGGGTCGGAGTTTCCAGCCGCAGCGTTCCATCGGCCTGCGTCTCCTCGACAACAATATAGATTTTACGCACCTGAGGTTTGTTGTTGCTCATTTTGGCCTCCCATTAAAAATATTGAATATTGTAGATTGAAAATTGAATATTTATGGAATGCTGTCGATTTTATTTAGTCACATTTGACTTATATCCGTAGGCTCCTATAGCACAACTAGCTTGTGGTCTCTATAATTTCACCGCCCGAGCTTGCATATTTGCATTTATCGGCCTCTCACCGATAAATGCAAAAAAAATAACATCTCTGCGTTCTCCGCGACTTTGCGGTGAATACAATATTTAAATCGCATTGAAACATATCTAAATAACTATTGCCATCTTAGTAAAAATGATCGAGCGAAGCGACTTCCTCAAATTTTCAATCTTCATTTTTCAATTTTCAATCTGATCCGGCGCAGCCTGATCACGCCCATCTTTCCGTAACCGTTTTTTGATTCAGAAATAGCCGGAGGGAATCTATTCTGGATTTAGCAACCCCCAGCGCCGATTCATTTTTGGAGCCAAGGGGGAAAAATGCAAACGGTTGGGGTACCGGGACATTGATGCCGATGTTGCCCACGTCCGCTTCCATCTTAAACTTACGGGCGATGTAGCCATCGCGTGTATAGATGCAGGCGGAATGGCCATAGGCATCTTTGTTGTTGATCCAATCCAGTGCCTCATCCAGATCCCGGATTCGAATCAGGTTGGCCACCGGGCCGAAGGCCTCCTCCCGGGCGACATGCATAGCCGGGTTTACATCCTCCAGGATGGTCGGCGCAATAAAAAAGCCTTTTTCTCCACCCGCAACGCTTGCCTGGCGACCGTCCAGAGTGAGCTTGGCCCCTTCATTGATTCCCTTTTCGATAAATTCGAGAACCTTGTTTTTGCCTCTTTCGGAGACCATGGGACCCAGTTGGGTAGCCTCGTCCAGCCCATAGCCCATTTTCATAGCGGCCGAAGCCGCGATAAATTTTTCTTTGGCAGCATCCAATGCATTACCGGCAAAAAGCAAATTATCCGTGCCCAGGCAGCGCTGTCCGCTCATTCCGTAACAACCGCGCAACAATCCGTCCACCACCGCATCCACATTGCAGTCCGGCATGATGACAACATGGTTTTTACCGTTGCCGTTGATGGACGCTTCTTTGCCCAGTTTACCGGCCAGTTCGAATAGCTGTTTACCCACGTTGGTTGAACCGATAAATCCCACACCCTTGACCAGCGGGTGCGATAATATTTTTTGATTGACGTCGCTGCCGCCGTATACAAGATTAAGCAGACCGGGCGGAAACCCGCCAATTTCGTCCGTCACCCTGAAAATGGCATCCAGGCAGACCGGATCATTTTTGCTGGGGCTGACCACCACCGGACATCCGCTGGCAATGGCATAGGGCACGAAGGAGGACCAGGCATGCATCGGAATATTGTTGGGGGTGATGATCAAAAATACGCCTCTCGGTTCCCAGTACAGGGCCTGATCCAGTCCCTTGGCCAAATCCGTTACAAAATCACCCCGGGTTAACAGCATCAGGGCCGAACAGGCCGACTCAATATTTTCGATGCATCGGCGAATCGTTCCCCGCGCCTCACCGATGGTACGGCCGTGGTCCTGCACCAGAACCCGGCAGAGCCTGTCAAAATGCTCTTCGAATTTCCCGCGCAGATCAAACAGATAGCGTGCCTTGTCCCTGAGCGGAACTTCGCGCCAGCTGCTGAGGGCGGCCTGGGCGGATTGAATTGCCGCTTCGATCTCGGCGTCCGTGGCCGAGGGAAATTCGGCGATCACCTCTCCGGTTGCCGGATTGACAGATTCATAAATCAAATCTGATTTCGAGTCCAGCCACCCGCCATTAATGTAAAATTTTAATTTTCCGTAATGTTTTTGTACCTCTGGTAATAGCGTCATCTCAATCTCCTTATTTACTGCACTCTTTCCTACCCTAAAATATCGTTGTTGTGTTGGTCAATTAATCAGATACGGCCACAAATTTTTCTATACCGATCGTTTCTTCCTGAAATTCCGGCAATGATGACAAAACATTCAGTGCTTCAAGCACATGCTCCTTCATTAGCCGGCAGGCCGCTACCTTATCTTTGGCTCGAATAGCGTTGATCATTTTGCGATGATACCATGCCGAGGAATCAAGATGATCTCTACTTTGTAAAGACTTGTAACTGAACCGGCAAACCTGGTTGTGGATGCTGGCGGAAATTTTTTTCAAGCGATCGTGGCCGGATATCAACATAATTTGATCGTGAAAGCTCTGGTGGTACTGCTGATATTGCAGTAAATCCACGGGCTTCTTCTTCACACAGCTTTCCATTTGCTGCACGACAGCATCCAGTTCGCAGACCTGTTTTTGGGAAATACTCTCCATGGCCAGTTCGATTGCCAGCTCATACAAAGCCGCTTTCAGGGTATAGGCTTCCCAGACATCCTTTGCGGTCATTTCAGTAACGTAAACACCCCGTCGCGGTTTGCGAACCACGAGACCTTCAGCTTCCAGCATCTTAAATGCTTCACGCACCGGAGGACGGCTGATATCCAGTCGTGCTGCGATTTCGCCTTCCTTGATCTGCTGGCCGGGCTGGTATTCGCCTTTTATGATCCACACCTGGATATGGCGTTTGGCTAAATCAGCGATCGATTCAATGTTCATGATGAGATTTCTTTTGTAGGTTGCAAAACATTGTATGCTCGCATTGATCGAAACAGGCTATCTCAAAAACGCTTCCGTTTTCTTTGTTGAACCTGCAGCTGAGCGAGGATCATCCAATTGGTATGGCGAGACCCGTAGATTTTGTATACAATAGACAATTATCGAAGTCAAACAGATATATATTTAATCCCAAATACAATCCAACCAATTAAGATAATGGAGATAAACACATGGTGGATAAAGTCAATCCAACTATAATATGGTGGGGGAAACACGAAAGGCAGGGTAATTAAAAGCCCTGCCTTTAGTTATCGGATAAGTAAATTTACACATCCAGATCTGCTTTAACTATGATCCCTTTGGCTTTCATGTCTTCCAGAGCCTGGGCGGTTGTCTCGGGCGCCACACCTTTGCTCAATCCTTCGATGACGGTAACCTTATATCCGGCATCAACGGCATCGATAGCGGTTGCCTTGACACAATAATCAGTGGCCAATCCATAAATAATAAGATTTTTTATACCGTCTTGCCTCAGCAGGTTATCCATTTCTGTCTTTCGTCCGCCGTCATCGGCAAAACCCGAATACGAGTCAAATTTAGGATCCATGCCTTTGCGAACCCTCTTGGTTGGACCTGGGGCGGCGACGAGAATTTCAGCACCAGACGTATTCTGCACGCAGTGCGGCGGCCACATGACCTGCGGCCGCCTATCCACCTCAATGACCTGCAGCGGTTCCGTCCCGGGATTGTTGGTAAAAAAGCTGACGTGATCTGCCGGATGCCAGTCCTGGGTAAAATAAACCGGCAGTCCCTGCTGTAAAATTTGCCGGGTTGCTGTTTCAACTGCCTCAAGATATTGGACGTCTGTGCCTGGAACGGCTAAAGTACCTGATTTTAACTCGGTAAAATCGGCCTGAACATCGACGACAATCACGCCGGTATTTTCATTGGAAAAAACTTGCTCGCCCATATGCATACTCCTTCAGGTTACAATCACCAGTCACGGTTTTAACATACTCGGTGAAGATAAGTTTCGAATATCATAAGAGTTTTAGGGATGTCAATCGTTAACATTTATAGCAGATAGCGCCACCGGGGCCAGGAGGCTTGGAAATGATGATATCCCAAAATTTTTCATGGCACTGATATTTCCAACTTCCTTGGAGTAATTCCAAGTTTAACGATAGTTTCCGCCTACCCAACATCTTGTGCCTAACGGGTTGCGCCTCTGCCGCAACGCGAAGTGCCATCGGTTGCAGGCGTTGGTTGGGCGGCGGATCCGCTCTGAACATGTCGGCTTGATCGTCGGAGCAAGTTTTCCGTCAGTGCCTATTTGCAATAGCCCTGGCAAAGTGCTGGCGGGCGTCGAGAATGAAGGCGCTTGGATCGTTGTTTCTCTGCGGCTCTTCAGTGGGCCATTTACCAACACAAAGACCGGCGAACCAACAGACCGCCGCTGTCGTGGCCAATGGGACGCCTACACCACTGGCAAGGGCAACACCTAAACCGGTAGCAACTGGCACTAGCTTGCACACGTCCAGAGCAAAGGGGCGCAAAGGCAGTCTCCTGGAGGCGTCTTGAACCTCGCTAATCAATCCTTTCATCTCTTCGATGGCTTTCTTCACCGCTTCTACGTCGGTCTCACCAGATCGTAGGAAGTTGGTCTGAAACTCTATGAAATCAGTGCGGCGTTCTCGGAATTGGCTGTCACCGGTGACAAATGCGACGGTTTCCTTCAAGAGATTTAAATCATCGATTCCCTCTTGCGTTAAGTCCGGCGCAATGAACTCCCAGCCCAATGATAGTGATAACGCGCCACCGGGCAACGCTCGTGTCATTCCGATATCGTGAAGTCCGAGGGTCTTCTCGGCCTCGGCGAAGCTGCGGAAGGCCGGCCCCATGGCGGCGACGCCGTCAACATGTGCCGGCAGATCGCGCGTCAATTCCGTTCGAGTCGCTCTAAACGCGTCGTCGGGCAGCGACCGGTCTGCGAGGCTCGCAGCCTCTTTTTTAAACGATCGCGATTGAGCGCTTTCCGGCCCCCAGTGAACTTTGCGTAGGACTGGTTTCAAGGCGTCGAGAACCTTCTCCTGGGCCTCCGGATCCCAGTCCTCCCAATGCTCCAGGGCGGCCGAATCGCTTTCCCAAATCACGTCCCCGAACTGAGTTGGATCGCCATCGATCCGCGGCTTTTGCGGGACAGGAAAGACGAGGCGATCGAACAGCATGACGTCGAGCGCCAGATATCTCGGCTGAAGATGATCAATAACGGAATAGGTGGCCCAGAGTTCCTTAGTCATTTTGACCTCCTTGTTCAAGTTGGCCTTACCCTGCCCAGTGCGAACATTTGAATTCAAGAGACATGTCAGCCCAACGTTTCGTTAGATGGAAAAATTTTCCATGATATCGATTACAATAGATGTCACTACTTTAGACTTATCCGTATCTTATAATGCAAAAATGGACAGTCGTGAGTTTTTGAGAAATGGGGCACACCGCTATATATTGTGGCCGATCATTGACCACAAAAATTCAGATATATTGAGACTATCCTTTTCGGACAACCCTTGTGATATACGACGATCTTGAGCCTGGATTTAATAGACCCTATCCTTGATGTAACTTGCCAGTATCATAACCTACTGAAAATGTTATATTTCAAATGGATATCACATTGTTTTCGTTACTGTCAACGACTGAGATAATAGCAGATATGATACTCAGCATCTCGAGCAGCAATCTTGGATATCAAAAATTTTTTGGAATAATTAAATGCAAAAACCGACTAACCTAATTTTCCAAGTTCTTTAACCTCCTTTAGAAATCGTTTACGGCGCTGTTCATCTGAAGACACTTCGCCTATAATACGGTGGTCGATATCCGCAACCCCACAAAACGTGAACGTCCCATCTGCCTTGGTTAAGCTGGCGGCGGCGTTTAATCCGCTATCTTCCAGAAGTTGGGTGGGATTGTCAGCCGTATTCAAGATAATGATCTTCTTCAGTTTTAGCAGAGGTATGAAATCTCCATCAGCGGTAATATCGTATGCCCAACCTTTAGAGAGAATCCGATCGAACCATCCTTTGAGGATGGCCGGGGCCTCATTCCACCAGACCGGATAAATTAACGCCAGGCAATCCGCCCGCTCCACCTTGGCCTGCTCGGCCAGCACGTCCGCCGGCAAGGCCCTGCCGTCTTCAAATTGGTTGAAATCATCTCCTGCCATTATGGGATTGAAGCGCGTGGCGTAAAGGTCATTTATCTCATAGGTCACACCGGCCAGTTCGAGGCCCTCCACCAGCGCTTTGCAGACGGCATGATTGAAAGATCCGGGATTGGGATGGGCAAGGAGAATGTACCATCTCATAACGCACCTAATTCTTCAGTTACTAAGAAGGTCATAATTGTTTAGACATGAATTCACCGCCCGAGCTTGCATCCCGCTCCGCGGGGCTTCGCTCAAGACGCTGAGAATGCAGAGTTGATTTTTCTTTTCAATTTCGGCTGAGCCCCGCTAAAGAGCAGCGGGATGCAAGTAAGGGCAGAAATTGAAAAACAACAGCCCTTAGCTTATAGAGGCAGACAATACAACTATTCAGTCTCACAAAGGGAAATCTCGGGCTTCTCCTACATATATGCGCCGCCTCTGGCCGCCAGCGCACAGTCTGATCGAAAGAGAAACTTTTGAACATCGAACATCGAACGTCCAACATCGAACATCGAAGTAATGTATTCTGTCTATTTTCTTAAAAAACGACTGAGCGAAGCGAACCCACCCTTCGACATTCGATATTCGATATTCTGCGGTTCGCTTTTAAATTTATGTAGTTTCATATAAGCTTTCAATTTCGCGGATGCATCCGGCGTCAATACGCTTAGCGTTAAACCGGCAGCCGGGTGCGGCGCACCCGGCTGCTAATCATTAGGCTACTGACTCTTGCCCGCACATTGGTCAGCCGGTGTGATGGAGCCCAGGTCTTTTTCAACAATCAGATTGCCGCCGGTAAATTTGCCGATCAGCATATTGAGAATCATGTGGTGGTCCGAGGCGCGCATGGTTTCAGGACCGTTTCCTACGGTTATGGTCAGATCGCCCATATTATCGATTATTTTTTCCTTGTCGTCGGATCCCGCCTTATTGATGGCTTCCGCCAGCAGCATGATCAGACCGTAATGCGAACCGGTGGCCCAGGTGACAACCGTATCCTGGTCGAACATCTTATGCTGACGGGCCACAAAGTCTTTGGATTCAGCTTTGTTCAAGCTGGCCAGGAATGGAAGCGCTGTGAAAATGCCCTCGGACTGATCGGGGGTCAGGGCCAGCAGATAGTTTTCATCGGAAGCCAGGGCCACGATTTTTATCTTTTCTTTAAGGCCGAAATCAGCAAACTGTTTGATAAAGGTAAATCCGTCGGCACCGGGAACAATCAGCATCAGGATTTTGGCCCCTGATTTTGATATCTTTTGAATGGTAGGCGCAAAGTCCTTCACGCCGAAAGGGGTGTATTCGACCCCGACGATTTCACCCCCAATCTTGCCAACGTTGCGTGTGATCGCTTCAGTCATCTTGTGGGGCCAGACATAGTCATAGCCGAAAATGTAAAACGATTTGCCGTATTTTTCCCCCATATACGGTATCAGCTTGTCCATGTCATGATCCGGTATAGCGCTGTAAAGAAAGACGTAGCGGTTGCACACGCCGCCCTCATAGTCGATTCCGTAAAGCAGGGGCGTTTTAAATTTTTCGGCGACCGGTGTCATTGCGTCCCGGGCGGCACTGCTCACCGGCCCCATCAAGGCAACCACTTTATCGCGCATAACCAGTTTCTTGGCCTTTTCCACGGCAGTTTTCGGATCTGTCTTATTATCTTCAATGATCAACTCCAGGGGACGGCCGTCCAGCACACCGCCGGCCGCATTAATTTCAGCCACCGCCATCTTGGCTCCCCGCACACCGAGGTTGCCGTATATTTCAAACCCACCGGAAAGCGGCAGCACCACGCCAATTTTAATCGGCTTTTTGCCGGCCAGACTTACTGCCGGCAGGGCCACTACCAGGCTTAACACCAATGCTGCAACCACCACCCATTGAAATCTTCCTTTCATTTTGCACCTCCTGTTGGTTGTTGGGTCCATGATACCTGCTCGATTTGGCAAGGCAGGAGAATCATAGGAAATGAGGACATAGCCGTATTTTATTCCCACTTTGCAGATAATCTTTTTTTTTCATTTTTCTTTTAGTACTAATTTGCTTGACCTTATGATTCGAAAAGCCTGGCGGCCAATGAATCAAAAAAAATAAATTCCTAACGATTGGGCCGCGAGGCAAGCAAATTACCGAACACCCCTTTGGGAAAGAACATGACGCAAAAGACAAAAAACATGCCCAGGATCAGGATCCAGTAATAGGTCAAAATATCCGATAAAAATGCTTCAAGAACCCGTACCAGAACAGCGCCTAAAAAGGAAGCCAGCAGAACTTCCTTGCCGCCCAGTGCGACCCAGATTAAAACCTCGGTCGATAGTCCAAAGCCCAGCATGGTCGGCGAAACAAATTCGGTAACTGCCGCAAATAGTGCGCCGGCCAATCCGGCAACGGCAGCACCGATTGCAAATATAACAATTTTAAATTGGGCAATGTTATATCCGAAAAATTCGGCCCGGACCTCGTTGTCCCGCAGCGCAGCCAGAATAGTGCCGAAGGGAGATCGAACGATGCGGTTGCAAATAAGGTAAACCGCAAGGCCGATAACCAGGATGACATAAAAAAGCACCTTAAAATTAAAAAGCTCCCATCCGGCAATCGATAACGGCGGGACATTGATTAAACCGTTATACCCGCCAATGTAGTACCATTTGACTGCGATTCGTTCTGCAATCACTGCTATGGCCAGGGTAACAATGCCCAGATAGGGGCCTGACAAACGACCATAAAATAAAAAATAACCCAGCACAACCGCAAATAGCATGACGATCACAATTGCCAACAGGATGGCACCCAAGCTGGAAGTTAGAATTCCGGTAATTCCCGGGATCATATTTTTGGTTGCCAGAGCCATTATATAGGCTCCCAGTCCAAAAAAAACAGCATGCCCGAAACACAGAATCCCCGTATAACCCCAAACCAACGAGAGGCCCATGGCAAATATGCCGTAAATGATAAACTGGGTCAACATGGCGATGAGATAATCGTCTCCGACAGCCGGGAAAAAAAGCAAAAGCACCAGAACCAGCAGTCGAACTATCTGCTCCTTTTGATGCCAGGAAATTAAAAGCAAATTAGCCACGTCGTTTTGTTCCAATCAGGCCTTGAGGCCGAAAACGTATCAACACAATTGCCAGCGAGAAAACAACAATTTGGGCTGTAACCGGTGAAAAAAGAAAACTGATAAAAGAATCGCTCCCTCCGACGACCGCTCCGCCAACTAAAATACCGCCCAGCGTGCCGGCCCCGCCTACCAGTATCGACAAAAATGCGGGGATAAAAAACCCAAGGCCCATCTGAGGATCGCAGCTCATCAGAGGCGCCATGACAGCTCCGGCCAGTCCGGCCAGTGCCGAGCCGAAGGTAAATGTCGTTCGGTACATCCGGCGCGTGTTTATTCCCAGAGCAGCTGCCATGTCCCTGTTGGCAATCACCGATCTGGCACCGAGGCCAAAATCGGTTCGGAAAAAAATATAAAATGTAATAAAAATAATGACCAGCGCCACCCCCATGATAAACAGGCGATACGCCGGATATTCCAGTCCGGCAAAATGGATCGACTGGGGCAATGGCGGCCGCACCATAAGCCCTTCGGGTCCAAAGATGATAATGACCAGCTGCTTGATAGCGATGGATAGCCCCCAGGTTGCCAGAATGGTATCCAAAAAACGGCGGTAAAGATGTCGGATAAAAAGATATTCGATGATCATTCCAAACAACCCGACCACAATCGGCGACAATAACAAACCGATCCAAAAACCGAGCCCGATTTGATCGGCCATCACCACCGTATAGGCCCCGATCAAAAAGAATTCGCCATGGGCCATGTTGATCACCCGCATCAGTCCGAATATGATCACGAGGCCCATGGCAACCAGGATCAGGACCAGGATGTAATTTATGCTATTAAGAATGGGGATGATCAGATCCACATTTTTGCTCCTGGAAACGGCGACGGTGGAGAATAAAAAATTGAAGATTGAAGATTGTAAATTGAATATTTGTGGATGTCGCTTCGCTCAGTCATTTTTAAAATCGATCGGCCGGCCTGCGACGAGCTCGGTCGAGTCGAGGCGTTCCTAAAATATTCAATATTCAATCGAAAATTTTCAATTGTTGCAAGATAATGAAAAAATCCAAACTAGCTTTTTTTGCACAAAATACGCAAAATAACTTGTAAGAATAGCCTACACCCCCAGGTGGCATTCAATGATGGACTCGTCCACCAGAATATCTTTGACCGAGCATTCCTGAACCATCCGTCCGCGTTCGATGAATACGCAGTCGGCCGCAATATCCTTAATCATGTCCACGTTTTGCTCAACGATCAGGATCGTAAGGCCGGTGTCCGTATTTATCTTTTTCAAAATGTCGCTTATCTGGTCAACAATGGACGGTTGAATCCCTTCGGAAGGTTCGTCCAGAAGCAATAATTTGGGTTGACAGACAAGGGCCCGCGCAATGGCAAGCATCTGTTGTTCACCACCTGAAAAGGATCCGGCACGCTGGTTGCGCCGTTCATAGAGTATCGGGAAAAATTCAAAAACATCATGGGGTATATCTCGCTGACGCCGCGGATTGCGGAGGGTGCCCAGCCGCAGATTATCCCAAACTGTAAAGTCCTCAAAAATTTCACGTCCCTGGGGGACATAACTGATGCCGCTAGTCGCAATTTCATGGGTGGCCTGTCCCCCAATATTTTTATCCTCAAATATGATGCTGCCGGAGTGAGGAGTTAGCAATCCCATGATGGTCCTGAGCAGGGTGGTCTTGCCCATCCCATTGCGCCCCATCAAGGCTTTAATCTCCCCCTGCTTAATTGAGAGGTTTAGGCCTTGAAGAATAAGGCTTCCGCCGTAGGAAGCATGTAAATCTTCAATAACCAGCATCATCGATGTCTCCCCAGGTATATTTCACGCACCGCTTCATCGGAGTTGATTTCCTGATAATTTCCTTCCCGGAAAATAGCGCCTTTGTACATAACCGTAATGCGACTGGCTATTTCCCTGACAAATCGGATATCGTGCTCAATAACCAGAATCGTTATGCCGGTGGTTTTCGAAATTTCCTGGATTAGTTTGGCCGTTTGGTGGGTCTCCATGACTGTCATCCCGGCAGTTGGCTCGTCCAACAACATCAATCGAGGCTTGCTGGCCAGCACCATGCCGATCTCCAGCCACTGCTTTTCACCGTGCGCCAAATTTCTAGCAAATTCGTCGGCTTTATCAACCAAATTGATGTCAGACAGGTGTTCCATGATTTTTTGGTGAGAGTCGGAATCTAGCCGGGAGCCGACAAACATGGGTTGCCGCTGGTTTGCAAAAAAGGGGACCCGGATGTTTTCGTATACCGTCAGCTGCTCGAAAATGCCGGGAATCTGAAATTTGCGGCCGATACCCAGTTTGCTGATCACGTGTACGGGTTTGGCGGTGATGTCCTGGTCCGCAAAAAATACTGTGCCGGCTGAAGGTCTGTAATAGCCGGTAATTAAGTTAAAAAGGGTAGTTTTACCGCATCCGTTGGGACCGATAATACACTGCAAATCACCGGCCTCGAGTTTAAGATCCACATGATCAACAGCCGTCAATCCGCCAAATTGTTTAGTAATGCCCTGTGTTTCGAAAATACATTGCATTGACGCACCAAATTGAAAATGAAAGATCAGGGGGAGATGGAAAATTTTGTTTACAATAGACAATTCAGCAAATCAATCGTTTCTCGGTTTGATTTTCATTTGCCACGTGAGAATTGACATAAAAACAATAATTATCCATATTAGCAAGACAATTATATAAAAATGGAAGCCGGTGAAAAAAGATGGGATCTCGACCGGCAAGAATGGGAGGGGCTAAAGCAGAATCTGAAAAGGTCACCCGGCCGGTTTCCATAACATAGCCCCGGTGGGCTACTTTGAGGGCCAGGTTGGCATAGCAGGTTGTTTACTCGCCTAAATAGGCCTTTTTTACTCGCTCGTTCTTAAGCAGTTCCGCTGAGTTGTCTGCGAGAGCGATTTCACCGGTTTCTATTACATACCCGCGGTTAGAAAATTGCAGGGCCAATTGGGCGTTTTGCTCGACAAGCAAAATGGTGGTGCCCTGGTTATTGATCTGGCGGATGATTTCAAAGATGGCGTCCACCAGAATCGGGGCCAGGCCCAGGGAAGGCTCGTCAAGCAGGAGAAGTTTGGGACGGGCCATCAGTGCCCGGCCGATGGCCAGCATCTGCTGTTCACCGCCTGAAAGTGTACCTCCGGCCTGATTAGAGCGCTCGCGCAAGACTGGAAAGAGATCGAATACCCGATCGATGTCCTGCTTGATACCGCCTTTGTCCTTTCGCAGGTAGGCACCCAGGTCGAGATTCTCCATGACCGTGAGCAGGGGAAAAATCATACGTCCCTCCGGCACCTGGCAGATGCCCATCTGGACGATGTTATCAGGACGCACCGAGACGATGGACTGACCTCGATAGAGGACGTCCCCTTCCACCGGAGTAAGAACGCCGCTGATCGTCATCAGAGTTGTGGATTTGCCCGCGCCGTTGCCCCCGATGAGACAGACGATCTCACCCTCAGCGACTTGGATGGAAATTCCTTTCAGGGCTCGGATATTCCCGTAATAGGTCTTGACGTTATCCAATTCAAGCAGCATTGGCAGCTCCCGTGCCCAAATATGCCTCAATCACTTTCGGATTGTTTTGAACGTCCCGCGGCAGCCCCTCGGCCAGCCATTCGCCGTGATTAATAACCACGACGCGTTCACACACGCCCATAACCACTTTCATATCGTGTTCGATCAGCAAAACCGTTATGCCTTTCTCCCTGATACGGTGAATCAGGTCCATAAGATCACGGGACTCCTGGGGGTTCATTCCGGCGGCCGGTTCGTCGAGCATAAGCAGGCGGGGTTCGGTTGCCAAAGCCCTGGCAATCTCTAACCGGCGCTGATCGCCGTAAGCCATGGATCTGGCAATTTCCTGGCCGCGTCCCTTGAGTCCGACGAACTTAAGGAACTGTTGGGCGCTTTCGGTAATCGCCTTTTCTTCGGCCTGCTGAAACTTGCTCCGGATCACGGCGCCAAAAAAAACCGATCTCGTGCGACAGTGCCGGCCTATTTTGACGTTATCCATCACTGTCAGATTGTCAAAGAGGCGGATATTTTGAAATGTGCGGGCGATTCCAAAACCGGTTACCGCCTCAGGCTTCTTGCCGCCAATGGAAATGGTGCGCCCCTCGTCGGATAATATAATTTGGCCCCCGGTCGGTTTCTCAATACCGGCAACGCAATTAAAAAGTGTCGTCTTCCCGGCGCCGTTCGGCCCTATAAGGCCGATGATCTTGCCTCGGTCGATGTTAAAGCTGATATCTTTGAGGGCCTCCAGGCCCCCAAAACTTTTGTAGAGCTTTTTTATCTCTAAGATCGGTATCATTTCTTCATACCCGCCGCAGGCTTCGCTTTTTTTCTTTTGGTACGGCCGGCCCGCATCTGAGCCGCCACTGCCGCGATGGGCATCATACCAGCCGGGCGGAAGCGCATCATGAGAACCATAATAAGACCAAAGACCAGGAAACGAACATTAACCGGCAGGCCCAACAGGGGCAACAGTTCACGCAGGATCTCACTCATTGAAACCAGTATCACGGCTCCGATCATAACCCCCCATATGTTGCCCATGCCGCCCAGCACGATCATGCACAAAATTAAAAAGGATTCCCAGAACTTGAACATGTCCGGTGACAGGAAGGTCACCCATCTGGCAAAAAAGCTGCCGCCCACAGCACCGAAGGCGGCGCTGATGGCAAAGGCGATAACCTTATAGGCCAGCAGGTTGATGCCGCAGGAGACGGCGGCTACCTCGTCATCGCGAATGGCGAACCAGGCCCTTCCCAGGCGGGAGTCCTGGATGCGGTACATGACAAAGACGGTCGCCAGAACCATGGCGATGGCAAGATAATAATACGGCAGCTCGCCCACGAACTCCCATTTAGGGCCGCCAAAGAGCGTGAGATCGATCGACACCACATCAATCCCCGGCAGACCAAGTGGCCCCCGGGTGAGCCAGATTTCGTTGGTCAGAAAAAGGACGACCAGCTCTGAAAAGCCGAAGGTCACAATCGCAAAATAGTCACCCGTGAGTCTAAGCGTCGGCGCCCCCAGCAGGATGCCCCAGATGGCGCCATTGATAAAGGCCAGGGGGATAATTACCCAGTATGAAAGGCCAAAGTGATAAGTAAGGAGACCCGATGTGTAGGCACCGATGCCATAAAATCCGACATAACCCAGATCCAGAAGCCCATTGAAACCGGGCACGATGTTTAATCCCAAGGCCAGAATCATGTAAAGAAAAATGAGGATAATTATATGGAGCAGGTAATCCGTTACAAAGGGCAGAAACGGAATGATCAGCGCAAAAATCAACAGACCGATTCTTATTTTAGCGCCGCGCGTTAGATTCGGTGGTGCAAATTTACCCATCTCACATGCTCTTTTTGGTTTCCTTGAGTACCCGGCCGAACAAGCCCGCCGGTATCAAGATTATAACAATGATCATGACGGCGTAGGAGATACCGTCCCGGTAGAGCGAGCTCAAATAACCCGCCCCAAAGGCCTCAGCCACACCCAGCACCACCCCCCCTAACATGGCACCGGGCACCGAGCCGATTCCGCCTAGCACGGCAGCGGCAAATGCTTTAACCCCGGCGACGTAGCCCATGGTTGGGTAGAGCGAGTTGTAGTAGGCGCCCACCATGATGCCGGCGGCTCCGCCTAAAGCTCCTGCCAGAGCGAAGGTATAGGAAATTACCCGGTTGACGTTGATCCCTGTCAGGGCGGCCATGGTTTTATTCTGGGCCACGGCCCTCATCGCCTTACCCCACCTGGTTTTCTTGATGATAAGATTGAGCCCAACCATCATGCCGATCGTTAGGCCAAAAATGAAGAGATGAAACCAGGAGAGATTGACGCCCCCAAAGCTGACGGCTGTTTTTTCAAAATAGGTGGGCAAGGTCCCGTGGGGAAAGGGCTTGGGTCTGGAACCCCAGATGACCATGGCCAGATTTTGCAGGAAAATCGACATTCCGATGGCCGTAATAAGTGCGGCCAAACGAGGTGACTGCCTCAAAGGCCGATAAGCGAAAATATCCAACAATACACCACAAACGGCACAACAGGCCATGGCAAGGGGAAATGCCGCATAAAATGGGAGTCCCAGGACACTGATGAAAGTAACGGCGAAAAAGGCGCCCAGCATGTAGATTTCGCCGTGAGCAAAATTAATAAGTTGGATAACACCGTAAATCATGGTGTAACCCACGGCAATCATGGCATATATGCCGCCGATGACAAGGCCGTTGACAAGCTGTTGTAGAAACAAATATCCTCCCGTTAGGTACGAAAAGACGCCGGAATCAAAAAATTCCGGCGTCCTTAATGATATCCTGAATTAATTCAGCAGCTATTCGGCCGCTACGAATTTACCATTCTTGACCATCTTAACGAAGGCGGGCTTGGCACTATCGCCCTTCTTATCAAAGTAGGTCAAACCGGTGATACCCTTATAACCACTGGCCTCTGAGTTAATTGCAGCCAGCCCTTCACGAATTTTCTTGCGGTCAGGGCCGGTTTTGGCAATGACCTGGGCCAGGATACCCAGACAGTCATATGCATTGGCACTCATCCAATCCACGTCACGGCCATAGCTCTTCTTGTATTGTTCGGCGAAGGCCTTGCCCGTCGGGCCTGCCGCCGCTGCCAGGAAGGGTACTGTGAGGTAAGTATTGTCGGTTGCCTTGCCGCCGATTTTTATATAGTCTTCATTGTCAATACCGTCGGCACCGAAGAGCGGGCCGTTAAAGCCCAGCTTACGGGCCTGACCGGCGATCAGGGCACCTTCCGGATGATAGCCGCACAGGAAGATCGTGTCGGGCTTATCGCGCAAGAGCTTGGTCAGTTGTGGCGTAAAGTCAGTCGTCTTGGCAACGTAAGCCTCGGCGCCGGTCACTTCCACCCCCGCCGACTTGGCGCCGGCCATAAATGAGTCTTTAAGCCCAATGGCATAATCGTTGTTTTCATAAAAGATGGCGACAGATTTCTTGCCCAGCAATTTCGGCACAACATATGAGGCCAGATATTTGCCCTGAAAGTCGTCGGTGTAACAGTTGCGGAAAAACCAGCCCTTGCCGACATCACCGATGGTGGGATTGGTTGAGGTGGGCGAAATGGCGGGAAGTCCTGCGCGCACGTAGATCGGCATGGCAGCCAGGGTGGCTGAAGAGCACAGATGGCCGATGACGGCCACGATGCTTTTATCGGCCGCGAATTTAGAGGCGACTGTCCCCGCATCTTTAGGCGCGCATAGGTCGTCGCCCCAGACCAGTTCCACCTTCTTACCGTTGATGCCGCCCGCGTCGTTGATCTCTTTTAGCTTGAGGCTGACACCGGCCTTGATATTGTCACCGTAGGCAGCCAGATCTCCGGTAAAGGGTGATGCAACACCAATTCTGATGTTTTCGGCCATGGCTCCGGTGGATATGCCAAAGACCAATATAAGACCAAAGATCAAACCAATGAACAAATGTGTCCGTTTGCTTTTCATAACCCTTCCTCCTTCCAAAGTTAAATAAGTTTGAGCACAATTGCCCCAACGAAAATTTTATAGTCGAATGATTCCATCGCGTCAAGATCCAATTTCAGATACCGTTCAAAAGTTGACTGGTTGATTGGTTGACTGGGGCAATTATATACATTATATCAGTATGATATGGTAAAATATTTTCTCCGCCAAGACCCAAAGATTAATATTGACCAAAGGTTTTGCTTGGTGCCTTGGTGCCTTTGCGGCAATTTGTTCTCCGCTTGCGGCATATCCGGCTTAGGCTATAAATAGCAAAAATAGCTTGCTGTTCATTCGCGATACTTGTATGAATAATCCCGTTCGGGAAACGCAGTCGCTACCCGCGAGATAGAATTTGTTGAAACTGTATAAATAGCGTTGAGCATATTTGGATTCCTCGGGCCATTTTCGGGTCATGGATTCCAAACACCTAAATGCAAAGACCTTCGGCGCTGGGCACAAAATAAGATTAGTCATTTAAAATATATACACAGCGCTGCGCATATTTAGACCCTTCGGCCATTTTCAGATCAAGGGTTCAACCTGAGAAGGTGCAATTGATATCTGCGCTGTGTATTTGGAGTATTATTTTGCGCAAAGTTGGATTATTCGTAAAAAAGGATAAAAAAGCGGCCAAAAAGGCGGATGAATTTGAATCCTGGTTGAAAAACAAAAAAATTGCAGTGGTTAGAAAAGTAAGTTTGCCTCCGGATCTGCATTCACCGGCCAATAATAAAATATCAGCACCGCGGGATTTGTCCTGCCTGTTCGTATTGGGCGGTGACGGCACTTTTTTAAGCGCAGTCCGCTGGATAGGCGATCTCAACATCCCGGTGCTGGGAATCAAATTTGGTAAAATCGGATTTCTGGCGGAAACAGCTGCCAAAAACCTGTTTACAGCGGCCGAAAAAATTATCAATGACGACTACACCATTAAGCGTCGCATGCGACTGAAAGTCGATGTGGTGCGGCAAAAGAAAACCATTATCAGTGAACTCGTACTCAATGACATTGTGATTAACAGGGGTGCCCTGGCCAGACTGGCCGACGTCGAAACTCATATCGACGATCATTATCTGACGACTTTCAGATCAGACGGTCTGATTGTCGCAACGCCTACCGGTTCGACCGCCTATTCTCTGGCAGCCGGCGGTCCGGTAATCCATCCCGATGTCCCCGGCATCATTATCACGCCGATCTGCCCGTTTACCCTGACCAACCGACCGTTGATCGTACCGGATTCAATCCGGATCACACTGAAACTCGCCAAAGGTGCATCTGATATCAAGTTGACGTTTGACGGTCAGGAAGGACTGGATATCGACGATCGGGATACTATAATCGTCCGCAAAGGATCCCATGCGCTCAACATGATCACCCTGCCGGGCCAGCATTATTTTGATGTGCTGAAAGCGAAATTGAGATGGTCGGGGGGAAGAGGTTAGAAGTTCAAAGCCAAAAGCTCAAAGCCAAAAGCACTCTGATGGCAGTTCAGTTTTCTACTACAAGCTAGGTGATATAGCTTAGCCTGTAATGTCCGCATGTCATATCACGGTATTCCTCAATCAAAGCAAAGTTATCATGGTGCCCTAAAACCTATCTTTGCTTAATTTCAAATAATTTCCCGTCAAAATCCTTGATAAACGTCAGGGTCTTATCGCCTTTGGGAATCAGGGCGACCACCACCTGCAGGCTGCGGCATTTTTCAATAAATCCCGTGAGATCATCGACTTCGAGGCACAGGTGTTCAATCTGCCTTTGGGAAGTACTCAATTGATTGGTAATAAATATTTCGAAATGGATATTGTCATCCATGTAGTTGATCATTTGCAATTCGGCATCCAGGTTGAAGATCGCCTGGGAAAGATCCGCGGACAAAGATTTGGGCTCCGATTTTTTCAGACCTAATAGATCCCGATAGAATTTGTCCGCATTGTCTTCAGTGCTGCAGGTCAGTCCCGCATGTTTTAATAACATCAAAGCCTCCCGTGGCAATTGCAAAATAATTGAACGTCTCGAAATTTTTACAACTCAATGAAAATATGGCTTATTTTTTTTGAGGTCTGCCTTCTGGCCCCGATCATTTCAATTGGGGGAAAGTCCCTAACTTGTATGATAAATTGCGCGGTGGGCAGCCCCGTACACACGCGTGCTGATCCTGAATTTGTGATCTTTAACCAATTCGTCCAGTAGCGCCACAGATTCTTTGGGCGTTAAAAGGGAAGATTTGGCGGCGCGAATCAGCACGCCGATTGTTCCGATGACCCGAAAACCTTCTATTGCAGCCGTCTTTCTGAGCAATCGATCATCTGATAAAATCATGTCTGCTTGCTTTTCTGCTGCCAGGGTCAGTATGCAATAATCTGCAAAGCTCAGCGCTTTAGCAAACCTTGTTGGTTTGCGTAGGGCCAAAATCCGGCAACTGGAAAGAAAGCCTGTCAGCAGTCTTTCTTCATCAGGGGGAACCTCAAGACCCAGGACCTCGTTTTTAACAGCCGCAGGAATCAAAATTTCAGCATCGAAGAGCCCGGATATCAATAATAGTTGATTTATTTTGGCGAGAAGAATCAGCGGTGCCGCATCAGCAACCAGGACCATATCAGAAATTTTCCATATCCCGTTGAAGCTCCCGAACGTCGTAATTCAATTCGATTGATTCTTCCGGCAGGCGCAGCAGAATGTCACGCAGAGAAAGCTCTGCGATATCAGCAGCCCGCGAGAGGCTAATGGTGCCGCGACGGTAGGCATCGAGTGCCCTTTCGGCCTGAATATCCTTAAGACCTTTTCGGATCAGCTGTTTGAGCAACGCCCCCCGATCCAAACCGAGATCAGCGGCCAACTCATCGATTTTGCGGGCCTCATCTGAGGCTAACCGGGTAGACAGTGTTATGGTTCCCATTTTGTATACACCTCGCTAATATGTATACAGTATATTGGATTGCCGTAATTGTCAACGGTAATGAAACCGTAATACGAAAAACAGTAACACGGTTACAAATTCCAATTTCCTCGAACCGCGCCGATAGTTGTGTGTATCGGCATAAACAACAGACAACAAACAACGGACAACTGACTCAGGCATTTGGCTTAATAATCACCTTGATCGATTCACGCCCGTCCATGACCAGCTGAAACCCTTCAGCAATATCCTTCAAAGGAAGCCGGTGCCAAAGGATATAGCAGTTGCTCGAGCTCGACGTCGTCCATGTCCTCGGGCAACGGCCAGCCCAGGGACGCCTGCTTGAAACGAAAAAGATATTCGCCGACCGTACTTCGGCCAATCTGGCAGCTTTGGTCGATTTTACGGTTGCTAAGGTCACAATCAAATTTTTGCCGGAAAACTTCGCGAATTTTGCGCATGGTTAGTCTTCCCGCTCATTTATTTTGCTTTAGAAAACCAGGTCCTCTGGGCCAGGATTCTTTACTTGTGGATATTGAAGTGCGGAAGCACATCATTCCATGACGGCAGCGATGTATTTAACGGATTCATGAAGCGTATCGGCTATCAAACTATCCGGCGGCACTTCAAAATCGTCGTTTTTGCAGATGGCCAAATGCCTGTCCCGCATATGGTTCACCGGAAGCTCAAGAGACATGTAGGGCCTGCCAAATTCGGCTTTTATGCCTCTCAGGATTTGGCTATAATCCGTAATCCCGTCGCCAACTGCGCTGAACAACCAGCGCGCCCCGTCCTGTTTCAGCTGCTTCAAGTGCCAACAGGCAGTATGCGGGGCCGCATTCTGATAATCGTGTACGGGCAAAATTTTTCCCTTGGAATAGGAGTATACGTTTGAAGCGTCATAGTTGAGTTTCACATTCGGGTTGTTTAGGGTCTCGATCAGCGCGGCGCCATCCGCTCCAGTGGCGATGATGCTGTCAGGTGCGCCGCAGCCCGGGTTTTCCAGGGCAAGTACCAAGCGGTAATCCTCGAGTACCGGCGTCACTTCTTCGATGCAGTCAAAGAATCCTTTTGCATTCTGTTTTACCGCACCATTGGTGATGACGATGTCAGCCCCCAGTTCTTTCGCAAATTCAAGCCTTTTTTTCATTTCGTCCGCATCATCGGGGTTGTCGCCCATATTGAAATGGACCCCGACTGATTTCACTTTTAGCCCGACCCGGGTTGTCATGGACAAAAAAGCGCGTCCGTTTTCAGCAGAAAAAAAATCATCGTCAATGATATCCGGGTAATAATTCTCGATATACGCCGGCTCCACGTACTTGAAACCTAACTCGGCAGCCATGGCAAAAGCATTTTCAAAATTCCTGCCATGAAACACAAGCGTGTTTACTGCCAAAAAATCTGCAATTTTTTCCAGCTCGCGCATCGCACTCCTCACGCCTTCATTTAGCGCCGTATAGGTCGCGTGCCTCTTCGGTGCTCATCACTTCATAGCCCATGGTTTCGATGAGCTGTGCCAGTTTCTTTACCAGCACCGAATTTGTTCGGGCCTTCTTGCCCGGGGCGTAAAAGATACTGTCTTCAAAGCCAACTCGAGCTTTAACAGCACCCAATACAATGGAAGCCGCCACAATGGAAAAATCGGTCATGGCATTGTGTGATATGCCAAAGTTGCAGCCTTGCGGAAGGGAATTTCGCATATGAATAATATTTTCGACAGAAGGTTGAATACCGGTGTAATAGCCCATGGCAAAATTACAATTGAGCGGGGGGTTGAATATGCCTTTTTCGATGAATCGTTCCAAGGTACATATCATGCCGGTGTCGAAAAGTTCAAGCTCGGGTACAACACTCCGGCTGAGAAACCTTTTTGCCCAGTATTCAATTTGGACTTCCGGATTCTGGAATATCAGATCTTCTCCGAAGTTGAGGGATCCCATGTTCAGTGACGCTACTTGGGTTCTATCGTCATCAATGGCACTGCAGCGTTCGTCTAAATTTAGTTCTTTTTCAAAACCGCCGGTGGAGCCCTGAATGATGATGTCCGATTTATCGCGGATCAGATCCAGGGTGTGGGAATAGACATCCGTGAGGTGGGTAATATCGCCATTTTCCATCCGTACGTGCAGATGGACCTGCGAGGCTCCGGCTTGGGCACATTCGGATACTTCCTCTGCGATGTCTTCGGGTGTCAAAGGGTTTATCACCTCATCATCAGGATTTGCTACACGTGCAACCGGCGCGACGGTAATCATTATTTTTCTTTTCATCAATGACCTCCAATTTTAATCGTCTTAGAGAGGATTTGCGGTGAATGGCTGTCACGACCAGTGCGACGCGTTTTACACCCGATAATCATCTGCAAACAGTAGCTCCCCATTTTGGTCCGACCCATGTCAAACCGTTGCTCTCCTATTATGGCGCTTGTGCGGAATTCTTATCCAGCTTAAGCATCTTGGCAAGGACTTCGTTCAATGACTCATCAGTTAGCACTTTCTTCCAGTCTGCCTTTATAATTTTGTCCTTGCCGTAGTCCATCGCAATCATCGCCGCATCCGACGCCGGATTCGATCCGAGCAACAGAATTGCGAGTTCAATTTTGATATGACCAAGTAAAAAGGACATCCCAGCTTCTTTGGGAATACCCCGTTTGTCCATTTCTTCTACGAGTTCCTTGAAAACCGAAACAAGAGATAAACCGCAGACCTCGACGACGGAAGGTTCCAGAAAGGCCATCTGCTTGAGCGTGATCTCAAATATTTGATCCACCGGGGCAAACATTTCTCGGACAACATCACATGCCAATTCGTACTTGTCGCGAGTACCTTTCCAGTGGGTTGATACGATGTCCTGCAGGCCAGATATACCGCCAAAATGGTCATGGTAGCCCTCAAGCGTGGGCTGATCTTTGAAAAGCGCCGGGTGGCAGGGATGTATCACGGTATAGTGCAAATCTTCCCTGATACATACCTGGTCCATATAGGCAGCGGCCGGATCCAGCAGGAGGACGATCGCATCGGATTTCATATCCGGAACGACCTCGGTTGTAATTTTATTGATGTAGAGATCCGGAACGGCCAAAATAAGAAAATCCAACTGACCCATCACCGCCGTCGGGGCCGACACCTCAATTCCGATTTCATCAAGCCGTTTAATGCCGGCCTCTGCGTTTTCGATGTAAAAAATTTCATTTGATAGTTTCTTTAGGTTGGCGCCGATGCGCATGCCCATCTTACCACCTGCACCAAGGATACCGATCTTAATTTCATTAGGAATACTCATGATCAATCCTCAAACGATTTGTTTATGATTCAATGCATCGAAGGTAATTTTATCAGCCGCCAATCTATCACTTAGTCGATTGGTCTGTTCATCTGATTGATCATTGGTAGTTAACACGCCACGTCAAAAAAATCAATGTTGACAATAGAGTCCGATTTCGGTATCCGATTGATTACTGATTCCGATTAATTGAGGCCTCAATATGTTGAGCTGGCTTGTCCCGTCGTAGCTCGGAGAGCGAAGTCGGAAGCGAAAGTCGATACGCAATTCACGTTTTTCGAATCATCCGCAAGATAATGAGAAGGTAATAAAAATTGTACTTCCTATATCCCCCAAAGGCAAATATCTCTGTTGGTGATTTTAACGACCCTAACAAAGAAGGCGTGATCAATGTTGATGTCTAAAAACGCTTTATATTATGGCAAGGAGGAGTCCTTACCAGAGCGAACAGAAGTTAAGGCCGGACCTTTGAAGCTCATCTATGAGGAGGGCGACCTGCGCTATATCAAACTGGGCAACCAGGAAATTCTGCGCCGGATATATGTAGCAGTCCGCGACCACAATTGGGACACCATCCAGCCGGCACTCTCCAATGTGCAACTGGATCAGGCCGGCGACTCCTTCACCATTACCTATAACGCGGAACATAAACACCACGGTATCGATTTCTTCTGGCAGGCCAGCATTACCGGAGACGCCAAGGGTACCATCACCTTTAAGATGAACGGCCAGTCTCGCTCAACATTCCTTCGAAACCGCATTGGCTTCTGCATTTTGCATCCAATGGCATGTGCCCGCGTCCCTGGCAGGATTGAACATGTGGACGGCGCAATCGAGGAATGCCCCTTTCCGCAGTACATTGCGCCGCAGCTTTTTAGAGAGGGCCATCCTTGGCCGGTAGCTCCATTTCATCAGATGCGGGCGTTGTCTCATCAAGTCCTACCCAACTTGTGGGCCGAGGTTCGTTTTGAAGGTGACATTTTTGAAATGGAAGACCAGCGCAACTGGACGGATGCCTCGTTTAAAATCTATTCCACCCCTCTGGAATTACCCTTTCCGGTAGAAGTCAAAGCCGGAACTGAAATCTTTCAATCTGTTACCTTGATTCTTAACGCTGAAATCCCTGAAACATCCATTGAAACAGCCGATGACAAGCCGACTTTTCTGATCGAACCGCCGACCGTGGCCCCATTGCCCAACATAGGACTGGGCGTTGCCAGCCATGGTCAGCCCCTCACCTTAAAGGAGATAGAGCGGCTTAAGACGCTGAACTTATCGCATCTACGGGTTGATTTGGAATTATCACAGCCTAATTTCAAAGCCAGGTTACGCCAGGCTGCGGCTGAAGCCAGAGGACTTAGCGTCTCGCTGGAAGTGGCCCTCATTCTGTCAGATGCTGCGGCTAACGAATTCAATGCGCTGATGGCGATTCTTGAGAAAGTAAAGCCACCGGTGTCGACCTGGCTTATATTCCATAAGGATGAGAAAACAACGAGCGAAAAATGGATAAAACTGGCCCGCAAGCAGTTGAGGGGTTACGACCCGGCGGTCAAGGTTGGAGCAGGAACCAATGCTTTTTTCACCGAACTCAATCGAACCCGCCAGCCGGCAGATGCGATGGATGTGGTAGCCTACTCTATTAACCCACAGGTCCACGCTTTTGATAACGCCTCACTGGTCGAAACCCTGGCTGCCCAGAAGTCTACCGTTGAAAGCGCCCGGCGGTTTTGCGGCAACTTGCCGTTGGCCGTCACGCCCATTACTTTCAAAATGCGCTTCATTCCCCACATTATCGGCCCTCAGCCTGAACCCGCGCCGGGTGAATTACCATTCCAGGTAGATGAGCGGCAGATGTCGCTGTTTGGAGCAGGTTGGACGGCCGGCAGCCTCAAGTATGTGCTTGAAAGCAATGTCTTTAGCGTGACTTATTACGAAACCACCGGCTGGCGAGGGGTTGTTGAAACGGAGACCGGCTGCCCGATCCCGGCGAAGTTTCACTCCCTTCCCGGTGCAGTCTTCCCGCTTTATCACGTCCTGGCCGACGTCGGAGCCTTCGCCGGCGGAGAGGTTATTCGAACCGTGTCCAGCCACCCGTTACAAATTGAGGGTCTGGCCATGCATAAAGATGGCAAAATCCGGGTGATAATTGCTAATTTGAGTGCCGAGCCACAGCAGGTTACCGTCCAGAATTTAAGCGAGCAGGTTTGGATACGCTGCCTGGATGAGACCAATGCAGAAAAGGCGATGCTCTCACCGGAGGTGTATCGAAGCGCCCAAGATGAAAAACAACAAACTTCTAATGATGGGATGCTGACCCTCAATTTGTTGCCCTACGCTATTGCCCGGTTTGACAATTGGGACAAAGCAGGAGCGATCTCGGAAAGTAAAACGAAGAAAGGGGAAAGCAGATAAAAGGGAAGGATCAAGAAGCAGTGAGGCCAAGAAAGGAGTGGTTTAGCAAAAGGTTAAGGAGAGAGCGCACACCCATAGAGGAAGACGGCGCTAAAATTTATACTTGGCAAACCTGTAGTTCGGTTTCACAGAGAGGGGGAGCCCTCTAAAACACGAAGGAGGAGAATGTTATGAAAAAATTCTGGTTGGTTCTTTTCGTTGTACTGGTCTCGATCACCGGGATCTTCGCCGGCGGGCAGTTCGAAAAGTCCTCCGCGGCAAGTGCCCAAAGCGCCTCTGAGCGTGCCGTCGAGGCGGCCAAGAAGTATTCCGGCATCACGCTCAACGTATTCTACGAAGCTGGCTTGCAGCCGCTCGACCCGAAGAAATTCACCGGCCCCATGTGGGAGAAACTGACCGGCATCAAGATCAACGTGATCGAGTCGCCGCTGTCGGAGATGTTCACCAAGACCATCCAAGCTCACAGAGCCGGCTCCGGCGCCTACGACGTCATCAATGTCGTGCCAAACCAGATGCCGGACATGGCTCAGGCGGGAGCCATCATCCCGCTGGACGATTTCGTGGAAAAGTACGGTTTCCGTGAGGAATTGCAAAAGATCGCCCCGGTCTACCGTGACAACCAGATGAAGGTGAACGGAAAAATCTACGGTTTTCCGGACGATGGCGACGCCCTGGTACTCTATTATCGAAAGGACGTGTTCACTGATCCGGAAAATCAGACCGAGTTCAAGGCGAAGCACGGTTACGATCTCGCACCGCCGAAGACATGGAAGCAGTTTTCCGAGATCGGCCAGTTCATCACCGACAAGTACGCACCGAAGATGTACGGTGCCGGCATGCTGCGCCAGCCGGGCAATGCGCAGTACATGGTTCAGGAGCGGTTTCGCGTCGAGGGCGGCAAGTTTTTCGACTCCGAGACCATGAAGGCGACCGTCAATTCCCCGATCGGCGTCAAGGTGTTCAAGGAAATGCGGGAGGAGAACAAGTTCATGCCGTCCGGCATCGAGCAGTGGGGCTTCATCGAGGCCTTCAACGCCTTGCTCTCCGGCCAGATCGCCATGTCCATCTCCTGGCCTCCGGTCGGACGTTGGGCGGCCGGTTATGGCAAAGGAACGGAAGCATTGAACTGGATCCCCGAGACCAAGGTGGCCGACAAGATCGGCTATGCGCTGCCGCCGGGCGGCAGGCCTGAACTGGCGGTCGGCTTTTCCCTTGCCGTCGCCTCGGGCTCTAAGCACAAGGAAGCCGCCTATCTGTTTATTCAATGGATGAACAGCGAGGAAATCAGCCTGCAGCGCGTACAATTGCCCTACGCTCTGCGTGACCCCTTCCGAACCAGCCACTTCGAAAGCGCGGAATATCGTTCCCGCTGGTCGAATGCGGGCGAGTATCTCGACACGCTGAAAGCCGGCTCGGAAACAGGACTTCTCGATCTGTCGCTCATTCAGACCGACCGCTACGAGGAAGGTCTCCGCCAGGCGATCACCCGTCTTTGGGCCGGGGATGACCCCAAGACCATTCTCGACGACTTGGCCGCTCAATGGGATAAACTGACCCAGCGTATCGGCGCGGAAAAGCAGAAGTCGGTGTATCTAGACTGGGCAAGAAAGCCCAACGCCTATCCGAAATAGCATTTCCGGCATAATTGAAACAGCGTTCCCGGACCCATAAATTGGTCCGGGGTCCGTTTGGGACGAAGGGCAAGTTGAGAGACGGAAAGATGCCGAACGCATTCTCCAGAACCATGGACAAGGAGCGGGTATTTAAATATCTGCTGATCGCGCCCGCGGTTTTCATCATCTTGTTGATCGGCCTCTATCCATTAATCAAGCTTATCGTCACGTCATTCCAGAACATCTCTTTGTTCGACAACGACACCAGCTATCAAGGATTCATCAACTACGCGCGATTGTTTGAAGACGGCCGCCTGTGGGAATCACTGCTACACACGATTGTTTTTACAGTGATCGCCCTGCCCATCGAACTGGTGCTCGGCTATCTGCTGGCGCTGTTGTTCCTTGAGAAATTGCCTTTCAAACAGACCCTGGTCGCGATCATCCTGCTACCGACGATCATTTCACCGATTGTCGCAGGCTCAACATGGCGGATGATGTTCGATCAGCGTTTCGGCCCCATCAACCAGATCATTGGTTGGTTAGCCGGCGGTGAGGTGAAGCTGCTCTGGACAGTGGAAACCGCCCTGGTGTGGCCAGCGATCCTGATCGCCGAAGTCTGGCAGTGGACGCCGTTCATGTTCCTGTTGCTGCTGGCGGCCTTGTCTAACGTTGACAAGGAACAGTTGGAAGCCGCCCAGATCGACGGTGCGTCCCGGTGGATGACGTTCCGACGCATCGTGCTACCCGCGATCCTCCCGGTCATGTTCATCGCCGTGTTGATCCGGGCCCTTGATCTTTTCCGGGTTTTTGACGTGATTTGGACCATGACCCAGGGGGGTCCGGGCACGTTTACCGAGACGATTTCCATTTATGCTTACAAGATGGCGTTCCGCGAATTCGAGATTTCCTATTCCGCGGCCATCGCCTTCCTGGTGATCTTCATTCTTACCGGGATCGTGGTCTGGGCTTTGCGGCGGGTGGAGGTGGCGCGATGATCCGCTGGGACAAGGGTTGGCGGCTGATTTTGCGGCTGGCATGCGCGCTGATCGTGACGATCATGTTCGTGTTCCCGGTTTATTGGCTTGCCGCCATATCCATCAAAACACCCGCGGAGATCTATGCCTATCCGCCGGTCTGGATCCCGAGCGAGGTGCATTTTTCAAGTTACGTGACCCTGTTTAGCGACGGTGACGCCTGGTCGGTCTGGAATTCTTTGGTGACCGCCGGAGTTAGCACCATTCTCGCCATGGTCATCGGAATGGTAGCGGCCTATTCAATTGTGCGATTCCGCACCGGTGGCGATCACCTGGCCATCTGGATCATTTCACAGCGCATGATCCCGCCTATCTGCGTCTGCTTTCCGATCTTTTTACTTTTCGTTTCCTGGCAGTTGGTCGACACCTATATGGGCCTGATCCTGCTCTACACGGCCTTTAATGTGCCCTATGTCACCTGGATGATGCGCGGCTATATCCAAGAAATTCCGCTGGAACTTGAACAGTGCGCGCTCGTCGACGGACTCTCCCGCTGGGCGGTTCTCTGGAAGGTGGTCATGCCCATGGCGCGCGCCGGCCTGTTCGCAACCGCGGTATTTACCTTCATTTTCGCGTGGAACGATTTTCTGTTTGCGCTCATTCTCACCAAGTCTGAAGTGGTGACCTATACGGTAAAAGTCACCGGTTACTTCGGGTCGCAATCAACTTTCTGGTCCAAAATCAGCGCCATGAGCATGCTGGGTGTTCTGCCGATGATCTTCGTTGTCGGCACCATGCAGCGCTTCATTGTGCGCGGCATCTCCCTGGGCGCGGTGAAAGGATAGGACATGCCCGATCTCAGCCTGAAAAACATCAACAAATTTTACGGCAAGGTCCACGCGGTAAAGAACATATTTATCGACGTTCCCACAGGCGAATTCGTAGTACTGGTTGGACCGTCAGGCTGTGGAAAGAGCACGTTGTTACGCTGCATTGCGGGTCTGGAGGACATTTCCGATGGCGACATCGTGCTTGGCGAGCGCTCCATCGCCGGTCTCGCGCCCCGCGACCGGAACATCGCCATGGTGTTCCAATCCTACGCACTCTACCCCTATCTCAATGTCTACGAAAACATCGCTTTCGGCCTGCGGGCCCGAAAGACGCCGCAGGCAGAAATCGAAAAACAGGTGAATTGGGCGTCCGAGCTCCTTGAAATCGGTGACTACCTGAAGCGTTACCCGCGAGAATTGTCCGGAGGACAGCGTCAGCGCGTCGCCATCGGCCGTGCCATCGTACGGGACGCGGACCTGTTCCTGTTCGACGAGCCGCTTTCCAACCTAGACGCCAAGCTACGTGACGGGATGCGCGAGGAAATCAAGCGCCTGCACGCTCAGCTCGGCAAGACGTTTATCTACGTAACGCACGACCAGATTGAGGCGATGACGCTTGCCGAACGCATCATTCTGCTGCGCGACGGCGAGATCGAGCAAGCCGGTGCGCCGCTCGGTCTTTTCGAGCAGCCCGACAATACCTATGTCGCCGGTTTCCTGGGCTCGCCGCCCATGAATTTTGTCGATGTGAGCGTGAGCGGAGAAACGCTGACCCTTCCCGACGGGCAGACCATACCGGTCGAGGGCGCGTTGAAGCACGGGACAACCCTCAAGGACGGGGAATTCACCTGGGGCGTACGGCCGGAGCATTTCTCCCATTCCGACCACGGCGCACGAATCCTGCGCGCCAATCTGGAGGTGATCCAGCCCACCGGTTCGCGGTCGTACGGGACGTTCAAACTCGCCGATACGCGTCTGATGGCGGAACTGGAAGCTCATGTCGGCGAACAGGATACGCGTGAAGTGACCTTGTCGGTGGCACTCGAACGCACGGTGTTTTTCGACAAGGAAACAGGCAAGGCGATACGCTGACGCACCTTGCAGGTTGAGATTGTAATGAAGGATGAACGATTTGGCGAAGAACAAATTACCAGCCAAAAGAGATCTTCACGAAACTAGGTCAGGTCGAAGTCTTGCAGGCTAAAGTTTTACAGGTTATTGATGCTTTCAGACAGGTCGGTGTGACATCAGTTACTTATTACTGTTAGAAATCGATTAATCGCGGGAGGTGCGAAGATGACCTACTCATTGCGGGCGCTCTATGCCGCTCGACAGGAATCGCCGGGACCTGTATGGTATTACATCGGGAAAGTCGGCGAATGGCGGAATTTATTTTTCTATTATTGGCTGATCCAGGGTGGTGGACACAATGTGCTCGTAGATACGGGAGTGCCTTTTAGCAAGCCGGAAGATTTTGACCTTCTCAACAAATCTCACCAGTACGTTGACCAACGCTGTGCCCATCCGCCCGATAAAGTAACCCAGCCTCCCGAAGCTCTTGCAAAGGTCGGTCTCAAGGTGGAAGACATCGATACGGTGCTGATTACATCGATGTCCTCTTATGCCACCGGCAACCTTGAGATGTTTCTGAATGCGGAGATTTACATGTCCAAAAATGGCTGGGATAACATCGTGGGGGGAGACGCGATGGGAATCTATGAAACCCGTGTGTTTTTCCCGAAAAAGACCATGGAATATCTGTTAGGCCCGGGAAAAGACAAAATCCACCTTGTGGAAAACGAGATGGAAATCTTGCCGGGGCTAACGCTGTGGTGGTGCGGTGCCCATCACCGGGGATCGATGGGTGTTTTTGTAGCGACGGAAAAAGGTAAGGTTGGATTTGCCGATTCCGTGTTTGTCTTCGAAAATATTGATGAAAAACGCCCAATCGGATGTCTGGAATCTCTTTCGGAGTGGAACAGCGCTTACGAAAAGCTGATGGGCGCCGACATTGTCATTCCAATTCATGAAGAGCGATTATTCGAACGCCATCCTGATGGTCTGATTGCTCAATAGGAAAATCGTATTCGCTCGGGTAAAGAAATCGCGTAAAACAGGTAACATTCTATTATGTGACAGAATTGGTTATCAAAAGCGAACTGTTTCAAGCCACCTCGCCACCACTTAGATTGTACATTATATATTTTATTGCGGGAATAGTCGGGCTCTCTACTCGATTCTTTTAAACTATTTTTTCACATTCAGCTTGTTGGCTCGTTGCACCAATGGAATAATCCGGTCTTCTGCCTGACTCATCGGGTTGTTCAAAACTTCTTTTTTTGCTTTGGCCAAAACCTGAGAGCCAGCCGATTGTTCGTCGCTCCACTCCTTTACAAAGGCTCCGCCTTTAATGTCTTCTACTAAGTTCTTCCGCATTCTGGCTTTGATATCATCGTTAAGCAGTGTGCGGGAGCGGGTTAGGGTACCGTACTGGCTGGTCGTCGAGTGCCTTGCCATCTGCTTGTAAAAGCCGTTTTGGGCCATCATACCCAATATCTCGGCGGCTTCGCCGGAGGCGTATAGTTCAAGCACCATCAATTCCGGCGAGAAGCCTTGCTCGACGCCCAGTTTGAAACACTCCTCAAACCAGGCGACCAATCCGGACCACACCACCTGCTCGGCAAACAGGTCCAATTCAGCTTCTTCTCTAAAAGACGACTCAAAGACGCCGCCGCGTGTGACCCCAATACCTTTCGCCACAGCCATCATTCTGGCCCAGGCTTCACCGGAGGCGTTTTGATGAACTGCTACCTGAGCTATAGCCCCTTTCCCGTTTTCAAAAAGAATACGAACATAGTTTCCTGTCATCCGGGGAGCCACCATCACCACATCGACATCTGCCGGTGGGGTGATTAAATCGTACCCCACGTTATAGCCGCTGGCCCACACCAGGGTATTGCCGGATGCCAGACCGGGCGCAATTTGCTCATCCCAAATTAAAGGTTGCGACTCATCAGTGGTCAAAATTAATAGAAAATCAGCGGCAGTGGCCGCCTCAAGGATGGTCATCGGTTCAAAGCCATCAGTTTTGGCTTGTTCGGCGTAGCTGTCATCGCGGTTGCCAACAATTACGATAACGCCACTGTCTAGCAGATTGAGCGCCTGCGCCCGACCTTGATTGCCATATCCCAATATAGCTACGGTTTTGCCGGCCAAAGGCTCCAGCGATGCGTCGGATTCGGTGTATATTTTCATGTTACGGCTCCTTGTTGCTATCCCAATTATATAGAGAAATCCCGAAACAGAATGGTTTCAGACAGGTTATCGCACTTGTTGCCGTGTTGCCGATCAATTCAGACGTACTCGCCGCAGATCCGTCCGGTATCGTCGGTTTGTTGCATCATCTCTAACACGCGATTGTAATCAATGGTGTTTAGTGCAAAATTGATAGTTGATAAGAACTTGCTTTTGGGAAGTAAATAAGCCAAAAAGTTCGGGTTGTAAACGGTAATTAAGATATCCACAGCATGTGGTACGTTCCGATTTCCGGTTCCGTTTATATCAAAATTACGATACTAAAAGTCCGTATACCCAATACCGGTTAAGGTGTCAACCGGAAATGTTTTCAAAAATTGGCCTCTTATACCACCTCCGATAGATGCTTTAGCGAATAAATTCCATCCGCAATCCGAATTCCGCATTCAAATATTTGGCTTAATAATCACTTTGATCGACTCGCGCCCGTCCATGACCAGCTGAAACCCTTCAGCAATATCCTTCAATGGAAGTCGGTGGGTAATCATATCGTCCACAATTATGCTTCCGGATTCGATAAGGTTGATGGCTTCGACAATATCCGGCGGCCCGCAGTAATAGGAAGTCAAGACTCTGATTTCCCGGGTCCAGAATTCGTTAATCGGGATGGTAACCGGTTTATCGGGACCGGGCACCGTAAAAAAGACAACGACGCCGCCTTTGTCCACACACTGCCAGGCCTGCTCGACGGCCGACATGGCTGAAGCGCACAGGATAACGACGTCAACCGGCTTACCGTTTTCAGCCAATAAACGTTCCACAACATTATCTTTGGCAGCATTTATGGTAATCCCCGCGCCAAGGCTTTTAGCAAGCTCCAGCCTTTTGGGGTTGATATCCGTTGCAATAACGCTGCATTGGTTGGCTCTGGCGAGCTTAACATGCAGCAGACCGGACATCCCGCAGCCCAACACCATGACGTTAAGGTTTTTCTGCAAACCGGCCAGCCGCTGTGCTCTGACGACACAGGCCAGCGGTTCGATAAACGTGCTTTGATCGTCGGTGACGTTGTCCGCCAGACGATAGGTGCCGTGTTCTATCAGCGTTTGCGGTGCCAGAACATACTCGGCGAATCCACCCGGCAGCCTTTCCTTGATGACCGAGCATACCGGGAAATGTCCTTTTTGGCAGAAATCACACTTCATGCAGGGCACTTTAGGTGCAATGAATACCCGGTCGCCGGGTTTGTATTTCTCTATAAATTCACCGACTTCAACCACCTCAGCACCGATTTCATGCCCCTGGACCAGCGGCGCCCGGGGCAGACGATACCATTCAACGATATCACTGCCGCAGATGCCGCATGACATGACTTTGACCAGCATCTCATTGGGACCGGGTTTAGGTGTCGGCACTTCCTCGATTCGAATATCTTTGTTGTTATACCAATTAGCGACTTTCATTGTGTCACCCATTTGAATGTATTAAATTAGTCGAACCACGAGATGAGGAAATCAATCAAATTTCCCCCAAAGCGGCTGCCTTGAAATCGAGGGTCCGGGCCCTTTCAGCCTGGTTGAAATAATCAGGGCTTCCGATCTGGCCGCCTTTAAAGGCCACCTCCAATCCATTGATTTCAGGCAACCGGCTGTATACGTAACAAAGCGGTGCAGCTATCCCGATTGACCTTGAGATTTGCAGCGCTTCAACCTGAAGCATTTTTTGGATCCGGCCGGCTGTATCTCCTCCGCTGATAGCCACCCGTTTTACGGCCGATCCAGACAATATTTCGAGTACGGCGGCACCCAGTTCACCGCCAAGGATATCGTTGGCTTCAGAATTGGTCAATGACAATTGATCGATGGTCCGGTTCATGGATGGGATGCGCTCATCGTCCGGCCCGATTGCTGTGTGCAAAATCACTGATTTTCCTTCATTCAGCATATCGATCGCCGAAGCGACAAGATGCTCTCTGGCAGTGCTTCTTTGCGCAGGGTCGAGCAAGTTTTGGGGATATATTGGATAATCATGAAAACCCCTATTTTTAGCCCATAATATCTGTTCCCCGGTCACGGTCGCACAGCTTCCCGAAACAACCAAAATGGGTCCTCGATCTTCACCCGCCTTCTCAGCCGGGTCGAACCCGGCATGAGTTGATAAAACACCGGTTTGCCTCAAAGCAGCGGTCAACCCGTATCCCAATTCCTGTGAACCAACAAAAAATAAGGATCTAGCGCCATAGGTTCTCTTGAAAACCGTTTCACAGACAGTGTTTAGATCCTCATCAGACAAACAGTCAAAAAAAATGAGCGCTGCATCTGCGGCCAGATGCTCATCAATGCGGGAGTTAATTCGCTGCGGTCCTTCGGCAACTTCCAGAATATTTACCAGGCCACTATTCAATTTTGTTTGGTGGGACAGGTGTTGTCGCAAGTCCGCTTCACCCATCGGTGTGACCGGGTGGCTTGCCATGGACGGATGTCGATCCAGGCGAAATACTTCTCCATCCCCGACGGCCGCAAAATGATTGCCGAAAATCGTATAGCGCCCGAGTTTTGGTGCGGCCGGGAGAATCGGTATAAAATCCGGTGAAAAAATTTCGCTGCCGAGTTCAATGGCCCGGCCAATGTTGCCGACATTTTTGGAAGAGTCAAACGTGGAACAAACCTTGTAAATATAAATAGGCGATTGGTAAGCCTTCAAGGACACGAAAACCGGCGATAATACCTGAGGTAAAGCTTTGGCGGGAAGCGTTCGGGCCGTGCCGGAAATACCCACCGCTCTCACCCGGGGAAAGTGCCGCTCCAGGTATGAGGGGGACGGCGGTTCGGTAAAAATGACCGTGGGCAGGCCGGACTGGGTTAGCGCCTCGGCGGTAGCGGCCGTTCCGGTAAAGTCATCACCGTAAAAGGATATAAGAATTCCTTGACCAGAAATTGAATTATCGACTTGCTCAGGATTCATAATCTGCCCCCGATCCTCAATAAAGCACCAGCCTCCTGCCAAAAAAAGCGTCTTTAATTCTCAAGTGTTGATAATTACATGCCCGGCATTCCAGCCGATAGCGATATCTTCTACCCCATGGAAGAAAGCAGGGCGGCGTACTTCAATGCTTCTTTCATGCTGCCGGGATCAGCCAGGCCCCGGCCTGCTATATCGAAGGCTGTTCCATGGGCTGTTGTTGCGCAGGGAACCGGCAATCCCATAAAAAGACTGGCCCCTTTTTTTTTGCCCAGCAGCTTGCGCGCGATATTGGCCTGATCGTGATACATGCATACCACGGCATCAAAGCCGTTATCAATTGCCGTCACGAACACGCTGTCAGCGGCAAAAGGCCCCTGTACATCAATGCCTAGCTTCAATCCCGCTTCGATAGCAGGTTCGATTTCATCCATTTCTTCACGTCCGAACAGGCCGCCTTCGCCGGCATGGACATTCAATGCTGCCACTGCTAATTTGGGGGCGTTTACGCCCGTTTTCTTGAGGGCCTCATCCATCCGGCGGATATATCTTGTCACCCGTTCTTTTTTGATCGTATCGGCAATCTGCCTGAAAGGAATATGAAGTGTCACGGCAACAGTCCAGAAGGCCTCCATGACGCCAATAACATACGGCTCAAAACTATTGGTACGGTCAGCTAAAAATTCCAGCTCGTCAAGATAATTATATCCGGCCAGATGAAAAGCCTCCTTATTAATCGGCGCCGATACCACGGCATCAACCTGTTTTATTGCGGCCATCTTAAAGGCGTGTCCCAGACACTCGGCAGCAGCTTTGCCCATTGCGGGATCGACCTTGCCCCAGGACATTTCGGGGATATTTATTTGGCTCGGACACAAAACATCCAGGCGGGCAAACTGATATTCCGCCTCCTTAAGATCGTCGATCGCATGAATATAAAAGTCTTTCCCGACCGCCTTTGCAGCCCTTTGCATCACCACCGGTTCTCCAACGACTAACGGGCAACAATATTCATATATATCCTCTGCGTCAAGAACCTTGACGATAAGTTCGGGCCCGATTCCGCAGGCGTCGCCCATCGAGATCGCAATTATCGGTTTTTTCATCAGTCAAATCCCTAAGCCGGATCCGCCTTCGGCGGAGTATTGAAAATTGAAGATTGTCCGCCTCCGGCGCAAATATTTATGGATGTCGCTTCAGGCTGTCCTTTTTATATAGAAAGTAGTTCTTAAATATTCAATCAACACAAGATGTGGCGCGAGCATCAAAAATTTACATGATTAAGTCAGAAACATATTGGGAATCCAAAGAACAAGTGGCGGAATATACGTAATTAACAGCAGCACAATAAGAAGTGCTGCCAGCAAGGGAAGCAGTTCTTTTGTGAGTTCACCGATACTGACATTTGCGATGTTGACAACAACAAACATCACCATCCCCAGAGGTGGCGTAATCAGTCCAATCATCAGATTAAGCGTCATGACCACTCCAAAATGAACCAGATCGATCCCGATGGCTTGAATCAGGGGCGTCAAAATCGGCACCAGTATGATCATGATGGTGATCGGTTCCATGAAGCAGCCCAACGCCAGCAGCATGATATTAATCAGCAGTAAAATCACATATGGATTTTCAGAGATAGACATAAATGTGCCGGCCAAAAGCAGTGGCACACCCTCCCGGGCCATGATCCAGCCGAATAAAGAAGCCGAGGCAATAATAAACAGAAGCTTGGCCGAATTTACGCCGACCCGTATCATCAATGGAAAGACTTCTTTAAGACGAATCCCCTTCAGAACCACCGTGCCCACGATGAGAGCATAGACCGCCGCAACAACAGCCGCTTCTGTGGGAGTAAAAGCCCCGCTTAGTATTCCGCCCAAAATAATCACCGGCAAAATCAGCACCAGAAGGGACCGGTAAAATTCCTTGATAATTTCCATCAGGGTTGCGCGCCGGGACTTCTCGTAGCCCCGCTTGACGGCTATTCGATATACAAAGGCCATAAGAAATAAGCCCATCAGAAGTCCCGGAATCACGCCGCCTAAAAAAAGCTTGCCGATAGAAACACCGGTAATGCCGCCAAAGATCACAAACGGAATGCTGGGTGGGATGACCGGGCCAATGGTTGCGGAGGCTGCGGTAATGGCCCCGGAAAATCCGTCGTCGTAACCGCTGCGGCGCATTAACTCAATTTCCAGCATCCCCAAACCGGAGGCGTCTGATACTGCCGAGCCGGAAATACCGGAAAAGAGCATACTTGAAACCACGTTGACATGGCCCAGCCCCCCGGGAATATGACCGACCAGGGATCGTGAAAAGCGTACGAGTCTCTCCATGATGCCCCCGGCATTCATTAGTTCGCCGGCCAGAAAGAAAAACGGGATGCATAAAAGTAGATATTTGTCCGTCCCGGCTGCGACCCGATGGGCGACGACAATTAACGGAATATCCCCTTTTAGTAGCAAATAAATCACAGAGGTAAGAATCATGGAAAAGGAAATGGGTATATTCATAGCAAAGAATACAAATAACCCGATTAAGAGAGTGGCAATCATTGCTTACCTCTTTTGACTTCCGACAAGTTGCCGGAGATCCCTGATGATGGTTCGCAAAAGGTAGATACCCATTAAGGGTGTCGTCAGCGGGATCGATATATACAGAAAGGCCCTTGATATTTCCATGGCCGGATAATTGAGGCCGGCCGTTTTTTGAGTCAGGGCAAGGCCCTCGATAAAGAGAAGCACAATCACCATGAATATGGCGACATTGGTTGTGATAGTGACCACTATTTGGAATCGTTTGGGAAGCATGCGGATAAAGGTATCAACACTCAGATGCTCGTTGTACTTGGTGGCCACCACCGTGCCGCTAAAAATCATCCATGCAAACACCAGAACGGCAAACTCATCAGCCCAATAAATCGCGCTGTTGAATACATATCGAAAGACGACTTGAGCAAATATGGTGACGGTCATGATAAGGACGGTTGCCCCTAAAACCACCTCCGGTAAATAATCTAAAAATCGCCAAAACTTTTTTAACCAGCTGTATTTTTTCCGATTCTCTGCACTCAAATTGTGCTTCCTTTGTACCTGCCTATTCAAGGGTAAGTTGCGGGCATTCTTTGGCTGCAAAGAATGCCCTGACTTACCCAAATCACGATTTAACGGACGGACTGGATTTTCTCGTAAAATCCAGGCTCCCATTTATCCTTGAACAAATCAAACACACCGCTGGTGGCCTCGCGAAACGCATCTCGATCCAGACCCTCTTCGAGTCCGATGACATTCATCCCGGCTTTTTTGAGTTTTTCCAAATCTTCCTTGGCCCCTTGTTCTATTAGAAAATTCTGATAATCACCGGCCTCTACAACTGCCGTCTGGATGATCTTTTGCTGATCGGCGGTCAGGTCCTTAAATACATTCTCACCAATGATAACAATCTGGTTCTGGGTAATATGCTGGGTCAGCATCAGATAATTTTGAACCTCGTTGAGTTTGGCGGAATATATCACGCCAATCGGATTTTCCTGGCCATCGACAACACCGGTCTGCAAGGACATGTAGACTTCTTTCCAGTCAATGGGCGTCGGACTGCCGCCCATGGCTCTGATCATCTCCAGATAAATGGTCGTTGGTTGGACGCGAATCTTCAACCCCTTCACATCGGATGGTTTATAAACCGCCTTGTTTTTGGTAGTCAAATTGCGGTGACCAAAAAGCCATCCCAGGTCAAGTATACGCATGCCCTGGCTCTTAATTAACCTCTGGTTTAAATTCTCACCAATAGCGCCTCGGGTAACATTCAACATATGATTTAAATCTTGCCAGATAAAGGGCCCGGCAAAGGCCTCCAGTTCGGGCAGGAAGCGGCCGGCGGATCCGGTGCTTCCTTCAAACATGTGGATGGTGCCCAATTGAACGCCCTCTAAAATTTCCTGTTCCGTTCCAAGCTGAGATGCCGGAAATATCTGGATTTCGATTTCACCATTTGTCCGTTTGTAAACACTGTCTGCAAAATACTTTAGCCCTTTTTGCACAACCATGGTCGGCGGTTGAACATTGCCCAGTTTGAGTACCTTTTTTGCATAACCTGACGGGGCTATTGCCATTACTAATGCGAATACGAGCACGGAAAGCAACATAAACCTGACAAACCTTTTCATAATCTCCTCCTTTGGTTAAATGTTTAAGTCCGCATGGTATACCGGAGGTATAATTTTCTGATTCCCCTCGCGGCCCTGTTTTTCACCTCCTTTCATATAATGATAATGCGATCGCACGACATGCTGCCCCAGGGAGTGGCGCGCAGCGTGCCGCCGGCATCGATCACCGGCTGCTCTTGCAAAACCTGCAATTATGGAGGATAAGCGAATTCCTTAAAAATCCGCATGTCATGGCCCGGTAATACCTTAGCGCCGATCTTTTCAATTTTTTTAAAGCTCCGATAACAAGATCGAAGATCAGTGTGGACGCCGGACGGAATATACGCTTCATGCTCCCGCCCCTGCCAACTCTCATAAAGCGGAACACAATCCCCGGCAATCAGATAAGGGCCATCGGTTGTGTCGACCAGAACGCCTTGAAAACCCGGGCAATGACCGGGCAAATGAACCGTTGATATGCCAGGGGCAATTTGAAGATCTCCTTGAATAAGTTTGAACTGTGAATAGGTTTCGAGCCAGAGCGGGCGAGCGCCGATGTCCGGGGTCTCATAAGCCACGCTGTGAGCCGGCAGAGGGGATATGGCATAGCGGATCTCATCTTCTTGAACGATAAATTGAGCCTGCTTGAAAAGGTGATTATTACCACAGTGATCCCAGTGCAAATGAGTAAGGATAACGAGGCTGACATCCTCCGGTTTCCACCCGATGCGCTCCAGCGCGATAGCCGGGCGTTGAGTTTCATCCTGTTCCAGTAAACGATGATACTCCAGTGAGCGTTCCGGATTTCCGGAGCCGGTGTCAACCAGAATTCGTTCGTTGCCCCCCTCAATTGCCCACATGACTATCGGCACACGTAAGGTTTCGCCAAAACCGTGCATATAGGTAAGCACGGGTTTGGCCAGATCAGGGAACTGCCCGACATTTAAAGGTGTAATCGAATAATTAGCCATTTAAATGACCCCGCTGCCCCATTTTTCTATGGCAACCGTCAGTTCCCGGCCTAATTTTTGCCCCTCTAATTGGCCGTATTTCATCATCAGGCCAATTCCCTGACGAAATGCTTTGGCACCGGCGGCCGGCCCCATGGGATGCGCGTGAATGGCTCCGCCGGCTCCAATAATAAAGTCCCGACCCAGATCGTTAAAAAGCTTGGGAATGTGGCCCTGTTTGATGGCGCCCCCGGCAATCGGCCAAACTCCGGGTTTGCTGTGAAAGGGGCTTCTAAGGCCATGGATGATCTGGATATACTTTGAATAATTGAGCGAAAACTTTCCGTAAGGTGTGGGAATGCACAACAGATCCACGCCGGCCAATCGTGCCAGCTTACCGTACAGCAGTGACGAACTGATACCATGCCAGGGGCTTGCATACAGCGCGCCGCCAAAATCAAGATGGGCTAATATCGGAACCTTAATTCCGGGGTGGCGGCAAAGGGAAGTAACCAAACCGATGCCCGCCGGCAGGAAGTTGACCAAGAGTGCGTTGGCCCCGTTGTCGACAGCCGCCTCCGCCGTTTTTAAGCAAACTTCAGGCTCATCGGTGACATTGACCGCATACAGTTTTTTCTCCCCGGTCTCCTTTTCGGCTTTCCGCAGCTTGCGCAGGTAGCGCTCAACCCGCTTTAAAACCGGCGACAATACCGTATTCCCCATCACCTCATCATCTTTAATGATATCCGTACCGCCGATGGCTGCCTGATAAAGCAATTCAGCCCCCTGATCAGGAGTGATTCCGGTTGAGGGCTTGACCATGTTGTTTAAAAGCGGTCTTTCGGATACACCCAGCAATTTTCGGATACCGCTGATACCGAACCGCGGACCGGGGAATTGATCGACAAAATTTTTCGGAAATTGAATGTCTACCAGTTTGATGTCTCCGATCATGGAAATATTGCCGAAAATTGTGGTCAACATCATCGGAATTTGAGGACCGAAGTTTTGCCAGGGAAAACCGAGTTGAATGAAAAATACGCGCGCTTCATCCTGCTCGTTGCGAAACTGCTCCTGATCCGGTACTTCCCAGATGTTAAGAACCTTGCCGCGGAACTTCTCAACCATGTCTCCGGTTTCCCCGGGGACGCGGATCCAGGTTCCGGTCGTCTGCTCCGTGGCCATCATGACGGCTGTTTTTATAATATCCCCGGGATCCCGCAGATGTTTGCGCAGCAGGTAGGTCCCGACAATGTAATCTTCAATCGCCGGGGTTTCCGGTAAAATAAAGTGATCGAGTTCGATCATTGGACTTTCTCCTTCTTAGGAATCTTTCCGGGCAGCCTCCAAAATACCCCCGAGCAGATCTTCAGCCCGGTAGGCCGGTGTAAAAACAGTCAGCAGCTTCATCATTTCATCACACTCGTTGATCATTTGATGTTTTTCACCGGCTTTGGCCCACAATGCCATATCCGGTTCAACCTGGATTTCCCGGCCGTCACAAATCGATTTGCCTCTGCCGGCAGTGACAATAATCAGCTCCGGCCGGTCGTGGGAATGATAGTCGGTCTTGCCATGAGGGTAGATCGCCACGTGAGAAAAGGTGATCTCGGCCACATTGCGTTTATCAGGTGCCAGCACAATCTTAATGTGCCGATGGTAAGGTTCCGGTACTGTCACGCCTTCTTCCTCCCATAATCGCACGACTTCCATAATTAAGCTCCTTCTCTTTTTATAAAATTGACAGAATACCACAAATATTCCATTTTCATTCTTCAATTCTCCGCCTCAGGCGGATCCGGCTTAGGATTGCATCTCCTATTTGTTGACGTATTCCATCCATTCAGCCAGGGCTCTTCTTATTTTCTTGCCAACCGTGTCCTTATCCCTTTTTTTAATGGCATCAATATACAACTTATGATTACGGTAGGCGCGGTAGGGATCGATTTCAACGGTACGCTCAATGGAAGCAAAAAATAAGCGATAAATGGTCTTGCCGATTTTGGCAACAAAACGATTACCAGTGATTTCAAAGAGGTTATAATGGACATTTAAATCCACATCCCGCAAGTATTGTGGGTCATCTATATTTTTATCAGCGGCCTCTTTCAGCTTCTCATTGGCTGCTGCCAACCTGGCAATTTCTTCATCACTGGCGGCGTCAATTGCCATCTCGGCGGCACCGATTTCGATCATAAACCTTAAATCAACCAGTTCTTTGGATGTCCCCTGCTCAAAGGCCAGACTTAACATCAATGGGTCTAAAATTGCTCCGGGCATGGACTTGGCAATAAAGGTGCCGGCACCCATTTTTACTTCAATGACACCGAAGGACGACAGCATCTTGATAGCTTCCCGCACGGAGTTGCGGCCGACACCCAGATTTTCGGCCAGCTCGATTTCGGTAGGTAGCTTGTCGCCCGGTTTCAGCCTGCCCGATAAAATATTATCGGTGATCATGTTTAGAATAGTAACCGATATAGGCTCGCGCTTAATAGATTTTAAAGAACTTGATAACTTATTTGAAGCCATGAAAAATCACTTTATGCAATTTTTTAAAGAATGCCGGTCGATGTATTGTCAATTAAACAAGAGCCAAGACGCCAGTCCCAATAAATTCAATGCATAAATACATTGAGAAACCGGAAACTAATCTTGACAGCAAATTAAAAGTTCAATATCGATACTATATGTCCAACATACTACATAGAATATGTTGGTGCCTTTTTAGTACCTCATTGTCAAGAGTTTTTTATTTTTTAAATCGATAAGCACTCCTTTATTGACTTAATTTGCCTCACCCAAATATTGACTTCGTCTCATTGATCACCTAATATAGAAGATTAACAAAAGGAATGTGGCTTCTATTAAAAGCCCAAGTGCTAAATTATTCCCTTTGATGTTCAAATCTTAGCGGTTTAATGCATGCGGCTTGCCTACTTTTTTTCCGGCCGACACAAGCAGAAGCATGAATAACAATTTGAAACTATTTTATATAATTACTTTTATAGCCCTCGCTACCGGTTTCGGAGACGCTGCTGACGTCCGGTCATTAATCGAATTCAGGGACAACAGCACCATTGATTGGACCAGAGGCGTTGTCGCAGCCAGAGGCATCGGGGATCCAACAACATACAGCTATTACAAAAAATCCCAGGAACAGCGTCAGAAAACCATTGCCGATGCCATGAACAAGGCCAGGCATAACCTTCTGGAAACCATTGTCGGCATCCGGATTAATACTGAAAACCGGGTGATCGATATCGTCGAAAATTACCCCTCCATTATGAATCAACTTAGGGAAATGACCTATCAAGCTCCGGAAGTCGAAAATCTAAGGCGGTATCTGTTCGACGGTACTGTAGAAGTCTGGTCCCAAATGAAGCTTAACGGCGGCTTTACCCAACTCATCCTGCCCCCTGAAATCAGGCAGATTGAATCCATTAAACAGGTTAGGCCGGGCAAAAACTCCACCCAGCCGCAAACCAGCGCGCGATCATCGCAAATATATACCGGCATGGTGGTCGACGCGAGGGGTATCCAGGCGATTCCCGTCGTTGCACCCAGAATTTTAGATGAAAACCTGGAAGAAGTCTTTGGACCGACCTATGCCAGCCGTGAATTTGCGGTTCAGAAAGGCGTGGCCCGCTATGCAACGAATATCTGGCAGGCCAAATTTGATCTCAGGGTTTCCGACAATCCGATCGTGGTCAAAGCCTTGAAAACCATATGGCCGCGTCGATGCGATTTCATTATCAGCAATTCAGATGCCGACAAACTGCGCAGTGCCTCGGAGCACCTGTTGTTTTTGAGGGAATGCCGGGTGATTATCGTGTTGGACCCAATGTGACGTGACGGCTTTGTAATAAGCTCATCTTCTGCGTTGTGCTTCATCTATCGTCAGTCCGATGTACTCATCGTACGCCTCCTTCATCAAGATTCGCACGCCTTGAATATGAACTTATTACAAAGCCGTCAAAGAGAACAGAATTCAGAGTGCAGAGGGATTTGAATGCGGCCTCCGGCCCATAGGGGCCTTCCCTCCGGCGTGTAAGCCTACGGGCTGGAAGCGGCCCCGGAGGAAAGTGGAACCTGCAGTCGTCCGATAGAGCGGGACTATGGCGCGGCGAGCATGCAGAATGCGGAAAGAAAGCGGATACCTGAATTATTTCCAGCAAACTCGGCGTCGGAGATTCTACAGATTTACACGCTTTTGAATTGTTGGTAAGAAAACGTGCAATATTCAGGTATTAAAAAAAGGATTGAACGTGACAGCTTTGGCTAAAGTTCTCTTGGTTGACGATGAACGCGAGTTTGTCGTTATCCTGACCCAACGATTGACCAAAAGAAACTATTCCGTAACCTTCGCCCTTAGCGGAAAAGATGCTTTGGCGCATCTCGAAGAAGACAAAGAGATCGAAGTCGTCATCCTGGATGCTAAAATGCCGGTGTTAGATGGAATCGAAACCCTGAAACAAATCAGAAAGAAATGGCCTCTTGTTGAGGTGATCATGCTCACGGGACATTCCACCCTTGATTATGCCATCAATGCCATAAAGATTGGTGCCTATGATTATCTGCTAAAACCCATCGAAATGGAACAACTGACTTCAAAAATTGAGAAAGCCGCCGGCAGAAAACGACATCGCGATAAGTTAATCCTTGAAGTGTATATGGCACCCTATCTCACCCGGCGAGAACAAGAAGAGCAGATCGCCAAAATATTGGACCCTGGGACTAAACCCTAACATTGCATAAATTCTTGTAATCTAGCCAGGCCGTTATGTCTGAGATCGTTGCTTTTCCCGGGCTGATGCTGGATGCTTGATACTCGATGCTGGATATCTAACAGGACACTATCGGTGAATTTCAACGACATCCAGGATCCAGAAACCAGAATCCAG
>CACVKW010000056.1 GCA_902749685.1 Olavius sp. associated proteobacterium Delta 1
GACAGGATACCGCCAAGCCGATCCAAAAAATCATCACGGTCGCAATCATCGAAAAAAATCTTTCTTCGATTAATCCCCCTCACAATGATATGGTGCAGCCCTCCAGGGGCGTAAGTCTTCGCTGAAGCTACGCCGCACAGGTCTATGCGGGCTTTTCGAGGCATGTCCAGCAAGTATCAAATAAATCCAATTTTTAAACCGTATATCCGAGGAACGTCCCCTATTTCCACGTCTGCGCTGCCGAAGATTTTCGCGTCCACTCAAGCGGCTGGTTGTGCCCATTTATTCGCTCCTTTATGTGTCCTCGAACACATCTGGGTAATGTTTTTTCATGCAATCTGGGCAAACCGTGTGGCTAATGTCGGCTTCTGAATGACTATGAATGTACTCATCAACTTCATTCCAATCACCTTTAGCATCACGAATTTGTTTGCAAAAAGAACAAAGAGGGAGAATTCCTTTAAGAGTTTTGATTTCAACAAGGGCTTTTTGAAGATCGGCAATAATAGCTTCTCTCTCTTTTTCAGCCTTCTTTCGGTCTGATATGTCCCGGACAATGTCCCTGGAGCCAATAATCTTTCCGTTAGTCACAATAATGGATGAATTCACCTCAATATCCAGCCAACGGCCATCTTTTGTCTTCTGTTTGCCGATAAACTTTTCGTATTTGCCACTCTTGTGGAGCCTTTTAAATTCTTCGTCAGACTCTGAAATTTGACTAGGTGGAATGACATCCATTACATTAAGTCGTAGGAATTCTTCCCTGGAATATCCGAACAATTCAACTGCACGCTGGTTCACATCAATATAGTTTTGATCTTTGTCCAACATGAAGATGGCATCATTGGCATTTTCAAACAAATCTCTGTATTTCTCATCTGGACTCTGTAACGAATCTTTGGGAGGGAATAGCCGATTATTTTTTCGCAGAAGTCTGCAAATAAAAACGAACTGTATGGCTATTATGCCAATCAGGAAGATATGTCCGGTAGAAATAGAGTTCATTTGGAGATTTTAATTATTTTGCGGCACAACGCTGAACTCACCTGCCGCAAACGTAGTTAGAATATAGGGGACGTTGTTGACTTGGTAGACTTATTGACTCGCCTGTTTTATGATTTTTGATATGGCCGATGTCGAAACTCCCACCCGCCTGGCAACTTCGGCTAACGCAACCCCACGCCCCTTTACCAATTCAATCGCAATCCGGTTTCGAAC
>CACVKW010000057.1 GCA_902749685.1 Olavius sp. associated proteobacterium Delta 1
CTTTTAAGTTGAGACACTTTAAATGATATTCGATAGTTATCAACTTCCTATCAGTTCTTTTTGTATCTGTTTTAGGTTTGGAAAGCTTCTCCCTCGACTAGCGGCTCGGCTTA
>CACVKW010000058.1 GCA_902749685.1 Olavius sp. associated proteobacterium Delta 1
TGAAGACCATTGAAAGTATTGACTGATCCTGGATTCTGGTTGCTGGATACTGGATGTCGTTGAAATTCACCGATAGTGTCCTGTTAGATATCCAGCATCAAGTATCCCCGCTGAAACGGGATCTCCGCTCCGCTCCGACAA
>CACVKW010000059.1 GCA_902749685.1 Olavius sp. associated proteobacterium Delta 1
GTGTAGGTATGCGGATTGAATGTTTTTAAATGAAGGAGTATTTTTAGAATCAATTGACAAGCAGTAAGTGATTATCGGAATAAATGGGTCTCAAATTTGA
>CACVKW010000060.1 GCA_902749685.1 Olavius sp. associated proteobacterium Delta 1
CTTTTTTGTAGTAACACGCCGAATTTCATTCATTCGCGTAAACCCTGATCCTGCGCAGATCTGCGGCAATTCGTGTATTTACATACCGAAAACCCAAGGCTGGGCGGCCTTGTTTTTTACCCAGTTTGTTTTCTCCAGGGCGCTGATGATGAGTGCCTTTTCAAACTCACTGACGGCAGTGTTAAAGGAGATGCCTTCCCCGTCGATGTCCGACTTGCGCTGGGCCGACTGGCCACTTTCAATTCTAAGCTTTTCGGGCAGATCTTCGGGTAATATTTCCTCACCTTCATTTAGTACAACGAGTCTTTCAATTAAGTTTCTGAGTTCTCTGACATTACCCGGCCAGGAATAATTTACCATGATTTTCATGGCCTTATCCGACACTTTTGTCGGCAAATCCTCCTTTTTTTGGCGGAATTCCTCCAGAAAATAAGAAACGAGATAGGGAATATCGCCCTGGCGTTCTTTTAAAGTAGGCAGCATGATCGGAATTACATAGAGGCGGTAGAAAAGATCTTCGCGGAAATTTCCCTTTTGGACTTCTTCTTCCAGATCTCGATGGGTTGCGGCAATAATTCGGGCATCGGTCTTGATGGTCTCGTTGCCTCCGACACGCTCAAATTCGCCCTCCTCCAGTACTCTTAATACCTTCACCTGAAGGTCGGCGCTCATGTCACCAATTTCATCCAGAAAAATGGTGCCGCCTTTGGCTATCTCAAATTTGCCGGCTTTATCTGAAGTTGCTCCTGTAAAAGCGCCACGCCGGTAACCAAAAAATTCGCTTTCCAACAAGCCTTCAGGGGTGGCACCGCAGTTAATCTGGACAAAAGATTTGTCTTTGCGGCCCGACGCCAGGTGAATAGCCCGGGCTATTAATCCTTTTCCGGTTCCCGTCTCCCCGTTCAGCATGATGGTCGTGTCACTGACGGCCACTTTCTCGACAATTCTGAATATTTTTTGCATGGCCGAGCCGCTACCGATAATGTCCTTGAATATTACCTGGGACTGTATCTTGATCGGGATAACCTTATTTTTAAGCTGAAGATTTGGATCAGTCATAATATATTTCCCCGGATAATTGACGACGCGGTCAAATATTGGCAATCATAACTAATTAAATTTGATACGAACTGAGATGATACTAAATTCTATTTGCGTAAATGAACAAATCCAGTTGATAATGTCTATACTAGTGTAGCTAAATTTGGCTAAAGTCAAGACAAGAATACTAGAAATTCACAATTTTTCAATACTTTAATATTAGTTTGGTTGATCGGTAGATTTTTGCATTCTCTGGCAAACCCCTTCTCAGCGCCTTGACTTAATACCTGAATTTTGCAAAATTCAGGTATTTAGGTCAAAACCGCTAAATGGACTATCCCGGCGAAATTTAGGATAGAGATTGTGCGATCGAATATACTTTAGTCATTTTTCGCTGAGTCAGGTCGTGATTGAATATTGAAAAAAATCCTGAAAATAGCCGTCCGCGATCTGGTTGCATATGCGTTGCGCGCCGGAGATTTGGCATTTGAATTCTTATCTTCCGCCCGTCCGGTAGAGGCCATCCGAATCCATCAAAAAATCCAGCAATCCCGCCCGCAAAATTATCAGGCGGAAGTTGCCGTTTCCCACCACATTGATACTGAGCTGTTTACGTTGACCATTGGCGGCAGAGTTGATGGAATCTACCGGGATTCCGATCCGATAATCGTTGAAGAAATCAAAACATCTTGCCTCAGCCTCGATCACTACGAACATCATGAAAACCCCATTCACTGGGGCCAGGTAAAAAGCTATGCCTATATTTTCGCCAAGGATCACCATCTGAGCGAGATTGACACCCGGCTGACCTACTTTCAAGTGGATACCGGCGAAATTCGCAATTTCCAGCGACACTACACGGCCGATGAACTGGAGTCTTTTTTTCAGGACCTGGTGGCCAAGTATTTACAATGGGCTGAAACCATTGTGCGCTGGAAAATATTGCGTGACGACTCCATTCACAAGCTTGAATTTCCATTTTCTACATATCGACGGGGCCAGCGTGAAATGGCGGTCAGTGTATACCGGACCATCAAAAATGAAAGCCAGCTGTTGGTCCAGGCCGCCACCGGTATCGGCAAAACCATGGCGGCCGTCTTCCCTGCGGTAAAAGCCATTGCTGAAGGCATCTGCACCAAAATATTTTATCTGACGGCCCGCACCACCGGGCGTATCGCTGCGGAAAAAGCACTGGATGAACTCCGCCAAAGAGGGCTTAAGCTAAAATCTCTGACCATCACCGCCAAGGACAAAATCTGTTTTAATCCGGACTCAGCCTGTAATCCGGAAGAATGTGAATTTGCCCGCGGACACTTTGACCGGGTCAATGGTGCCTTAAAGGACATATTTCTAGCGGATGCGTTTACCCGGCAGACGGTCGAACAGGTCGCACATTCCCACCAGATCTGTCCATTTGAGTTTTCCCTTGAGCTATCGCTCTGGGCGGACTGCATCATATGCGATTATAATTATGCCTTTGATCCGAGAGTCTTTTTGCGCCGCTTTTTCCTGGAAGAAGGCGGCGATTTCACGTTCCTAATTGATGAAGCCCACAATCTGGTGGATCGGTCGCGGGAGATGTTTTCAGCGGAGATCTTCAAACAGCCCCTGTTGGATCTGCGCCGCGCTGTTCACCGCGAACTGCCTCAAGTGTACAAAAGTCTTGGCAAAATTAACTCATGGATGATCAAGGCCAGAAAAATATGTGAAGCATCCGGTCCCGCGCGCCATGAAAAAGACCCGCCGGATAGCCTTTTTCCATATTTGCGCAGATTTTTATTGATTACTGAGCGTTGGCTGGGTCGCAATATCAAAGCTGCGTATCGCGAAGAGTTGCTCGATCTGTATTTCACAATATCCGGCTTTATGAGGGTGGCTGAACATTTCGACGAGAGTTATGTAACCTGTTTTGAAAAAATTAGAAAAGATTTAAAACTAAAACTTTTTTGTGTTGATCCGTCTATCCAGTTAAAAGACGCTCTGAATCGCTGCAAAGCGGCGGTTTTTTTTTCGGCCACCATGACCCCCATGGCATATTTTCAACAAATCCTGGGCTGCGATGAAAGCGCTAACCATTTAATATTGAATTCACCTTTTCCCTCTGAAAATTTTCGACTGTTAATATCCGACAGGGTCTCCACGCTGTATCGACAACGGGAAAGCACCAAAAATCAGATCTCACGTGCTATCGGCACCTTCATCAACCAAAAAAAAGGCAACTATCTGGTCTTCTTCCCGTCCTATGAATACCTGCAGATGGTTTATGAAATATTTAAAGTCGATGGCTCAGCAAGCGACCACATACTGCAAACCCCATCCATGAGCGAAAGTGAAAGAGACGCGTTTCTGCAGCATTTTAAACAGGATAATTCCAAATCCCTGGTGGGATTTGCCGTGATGGGCGGCATATTCGGTGAAGGCATCGATCTGGTCGGCGAGCGGTTGTCCGGCGCCGTTGTGGTGGGCGTTGGACTTCCCGGGATTTCCCTTGAAAGGGAATTGATTCGGGAATATTTTGCCGACACGCTTAATGCGGGCTTTGAATTTGCCTACCAGTATCCGGGTATCAACCGGGTCCTTCAGGCAGCCGGCCGGGTGATTCGCAGTGAAACTGACCGGGGAGTTGTTCTTTTAATCGACCGGCGATATGCCACCTACCGCTACCGTTCTCTATTACTCGAACAATGGGAAACCACAAAAGTACAAAATCACCAACAGGTTGCAGAAGAATTAAAAAAATTCTGGTAAACAACAGAATGAAGACGGTGGACGGTATGGGTGTAAGTTAAGGGCATAGCGTAAAAAAGGCAGAGGTCCAGCAAATTATACAATTAAGATTTTAGGAGCTTAACAGCAAATTCGATTTGCAGCTCTAGAATTCAATAGCCTGATTTTAAAATAGACATTTAGCATCTTTAAATCCGAAATCCGCATTCCGCATTCGAAATACCCGCAGCCCGTATCCCGCAACCCGTATCCCGCAACCCGCAACCCGCAACCCGTATCCCGCAACCCGCAACCCGCAACCCGTATCCCGCAACCCGCAACCCGCAACC
>CACVKW010000061.1 GCA_902749685.1 Olavius sp. associated proteobacterium Delta 1
AGCCTGGCCGTTATGTCTGAGATCGTTGCTTTTTCCGGGCAGATGCTGGATGCTTGATACTCGATGCTGGATATCTAACAGGACACTATCGGTGAATTTCAACGACATCCAGGATCCAG
>CACVKW010000062.1 GCA_902749685.1 Olavius sp. associated proteobacterium Delta 1
ATATGGCCCTTGCGGGTGATATATTAAAAATCAAACCCATTCCTTAAAACCAATACCCAGTACCAGATACCGAGTACCCACCAATTGAGTTTCACTCAATTGGGG
>CACVKW010000063.1 GCA_902749685.1 Olavius sp. associated proteobacterium Delta 1
ATATCGGCATTGTGAGTATGGCCGCCGTACTCCACATGACAGTGCTCCAGCAGCGTTAACCCGTTATTGGTTTGATCTCGAAAATAGATCCCTTTCCAGTCTCCCGGGGCCGGGATGGCGGCATTGGAGGTAAAGGTTATAGGTGCTGTCTCTGTTCCCTGCGC
>CACVKW010000064.1 GCA_902749685.1 Olavius sp. associated proteobacterium Delta 1
ATTAACAACCACCCTACATATAAGGAGGATTTTTTTCAATGACTCGTATTATTACTCACTTTATGACTCATTCTAAACCCGTTTTTGGACAAGAGTGTTGCAAAATATATTTTAACTTACGGACGAGGAGGTTTCATGGAAGATATTCACAAGGTTTTTACCCGGTTCAAAGCGGAATTTCCTGAAGTCTATGCCAGGCATCAAGAACTGGGAAAGGAAGTCCATGAAAAAGTTGGGCCACTGGGTGAGAATTCCCGCTGGTTGATCAAAATTGCCATTTCAGCGGCCTGTAATCACAAACGCGCCCTGGCCACCCATATTAAGAAGGCCAAGGCTGCCGGTGTTGCCGATGAAGAGATTAAACATGCACTGTTGCTGTTGATCCCAACGGCCGGGTTTCCGACTTTTATGAAGGCATTCTCAGTGTTGGATAATCTGGTTGAGTAGTTGATTGGGTGACTGGTTGATTTGGGAGAATGGAACATTTCCCCCAATACCGGTCAAATTATTCAACATCGTGAACCAAATCAATCTTTTCAACCCATTCAACCCAATCAACTTTATTAACCCAATCAACCTAATCAATTAAATATCGGTGGGCAACGTGGGCAAATATTCCCTGAAGGACATTGACAAGGGGTTAAACCGGATCATCGATTTTATCTCTGTCGATATCTGGCGCGTTCGACTGGAAGATCTTCCCTTCGGAAAATCATTTCTGATAAGGCAGCTCAGAATCATTCTCCTAACGCTGCGCGGGTTTGATGAAGACAAGTGTTTTTCCCGGGCATCTTCACTGACGTTTAATTCCCTGCTTTCAATTGTTCCGGTGGCGGCGATCTTGTTCGGCGTTGCCAAAGGCTTCGGGTTTGAAACAATGCTGAGACGAGAGATTCTTGAGAAATTTCCCGGACAAGCGCAACAGGAAGTATTGGTAAAAGTAATCAGCTTTGCCGAATCGATGCTTGAAACCGCCAAAGGCGGGGTCATCGCCGGCATCGGCATGATCATCCTCTTCTGGTCGGTAATCAATGTTCTCAGCAATATCGAAGCCTCATTAAATGATATCTGGGAGATCAAGGAGAGCCGATCCTGGGGCAGGAAATTCAGTGACTATCTTGCCTTAATGCTTTTAAGCCCCTTGATGTTTATATTGTCCAGCAGTGCGACAGTCTTTATTACAACCCAGATCACCCAGTTAACCAACAAAATAAAGCTGCTGGGAATGATCAGCCCGCTGATTTTCTTGAGCTTTAAGTTCATCCCCTACGTGCTCATCTGGATCCTTTTTACGGTTATCTACATCCTGATGCCGAATACCAAAGTGAATTTCAAATCCGGTCTTATGGCAGGCATTGTTGCCGGAACAATTTTCCAGATTGTCCAATGGGCCTATATCAGTTTTCAGATAGGCGCTGCCAGATATAATGCCATCTATGGCAGTTTTGCAGCCCTGCCGCTTTTTTTGATGTGGGTGCAAATCAGTTGGTGGGTCGTACTTTTCGGCGCCGAATTGTCTTTTGCCAATCAGAACGTCAATACATATGAATATGAGCCCGATGCCAACAAGGTCAGCCCGGCTTTTAAAAAGGTGCTCACATTGCAAATTGCCCACCTGTTAATAAAAAATTTTGCAAAGGGCGAAAGGCCGTTGACCGATACCGAGATTTCTCAGCAGCTCAGAATGCCCATTCGCCTGGTGCACAATATTTTATATGATCTCGTACAAAGTCAGGTGATAACCGAGACCAGAACCAAAGAAGATCGAAAATTCGGTTATCAGCCGGCCCGTGATATCAATACGCTGACCATAAAATTTGTGGTTGATTCCATCGATCAAAACGGTACCAACAGCATCCCCGTGGCGAGGACCAAGGAATTCGAGACGTTGTCCGATGCGCTTGAAAAATTCAGAGAGGAGATGGAAGCCTCCCCGGCGAATCGATTGTTGAAAGATATTTAGGATGGGTACTGGGAGATGAATGGTATAAGGTGTACGGTATACGGTATAAGGTTTAAGGTAGAAGGTGGCGGATCGAGGGTAAAGGCGCACGGCTCATGGCGCACGGCGCACGGCGGAACATCTGGAACCTGGTACTTCGATAGATTGATGCAGGGTGCTGGAAATTGAAAGGTTTAAGGTAGAAGGTGCTAGGCGCAGGCGGCACACTTCACTTTATAAAATAGATGTGTCATCCCGAGTAGTGGGGGCTCAGAGCAAAACAAAATCCGAAATCATAAATTCCAAATCCGAAATCCCACAAGGAGTCTATATTGCCAATCCCCGGTAACCTTCTCACAACCGCCATGGCGGTTATGCCGCACACCGATCCTGAGCAGGCGCTCGAGGTTGCCCTGTCGATGGATATCCCGTTCTGGCCCCAGCTTCCCCGGTTAAGCTATTATGAAGACATGTACGTACAGGCCTCCGAGCATTTTCCCGGGATCGTGCTGAATTTGGACAATCAAACCCTGGTGTTTTCCATGGACAAGTTTGTGGTTGAGCTCGAAGATACGCTCTCCCATTTCGAGGAGCCGGCTTACTTTGATATCAGCGCGCAATATTCGGATGTCTACCACCGCTTTCTGGCGCTGGATCTCTCCGAGCGGACCGCCATTAGAGGACAGCTCGAAGGGCCGATCAGTTTCGGGTTGAATGTGCTGGATCAGGACAAGCGCCCGATTATATTTGACGACACCGTGCGGCCCTTTATGTATGAATTTATGGCCCGGCGCATCAATGTGCAGCTGGACCGTTTGAAGTTAATCAACCCCAATGCCTTTATGTTCATTGACGAACCGGGTCTGCAATTCTTGTTCAGTGCGCTTTCCGGTTACGACAGTTCAGCCGCCCGCACGGATATGGAGGAATTTCTTTCCATGATCGAACGCCCGCGCGGGATTCATCTGTGCGGCAATCCGGACTGGGATTTTTTGCTGAACCAGGACATGGACATTCTTTCACTGGATGTCTATTTGAACGGAGATATTTTTACCAACTACGCGGGGTCCATTAAACGGTTTCTGGATAACGACGGCGTGATTGTCTGGGGACTGGTTCCCACCAATTTTGAACCCTTTGAAACCGAAAACACCGCATCACTGACGGACAGACTTGAAGAGATCTGGTCGATTCTCGACCGTAAAGGAATTGATAAGGAATACCTGCTATCGAGAAGTTTGATCTCCCCCGCAACCTGTTGCCTGGTGAATCCGGATGGTGAGAAGACGGTTGAAGAAGCATTCCGAACAGTTCAAAATCTATCCGGCCGGCTGCGTGAAAAATACAATTTGGTTTGATGTTGCGACACAGTATTCCGCATTAATAATCCATAAGAACAGTGTTATCAAGTCCCGTATTCATTACATCTATGCTACAAATATCACCGCACTTCACAAGTAGTCTATGGTAAATATAGATAGCAGAAAACAAACATGCACATTTTTCAAAAAACGCCGTATGATTTAAAATTTTGATCGTTAGATATCTATTGCGATATATAAATCTATCCTTCATTCCACTATCAATGTCGATACCACTATATATTGTGGTGGTTCACTGGTCGAAAAAAATCATAACTCTTGTAAATTTTTTTATGTATCTGCATATTTCCATAATTTCAGGAGCAGGCACGTAATCCACAATCCGAAACCGCCCTTATTATAATATATAGGATTTAATAAGATTCATTGGCTTCAGTAGCTTTGCCTGTGCATGAAACGCAGTCGGACTACTCGACATTGACATGCTGTTTTGGATGATGTAACTGGCATGGTAAAAATCAAAACGAAATGATAACCAACACCATCATCAACCAAATTAAGGAGGAATAAAATGAAAAAACTTATTATTGCAGTTGCCGTGATTTGCCTTTTTAGCAGTTCTGCTTATGCCGCAGATTATTGCGATTCCAAATACATGGAGATAATTAAAAAATTGAAAAGCACCGACAAAATAATGAAGGATCAAAAGAAAGAGTATATTCCGTCACTTGAAAAAGCATTGGAGCTTTGCAAGCAAAATAAGATGGCGGAAGCACGTATAATCATGGATGAATTGAAAGATCAATTTTTTCATGATGCCTTGACCAACCAACAACAGTTTTTTGGCAATTAGCATCGATTGAAGCTCAACGGCTGGAACCTATGACAGTTCTGCGAATTGAGAAATATAGTTGCGTCTATAATTTTATAAAACCTCGCTGCCTAAAAGGAAGGGGTGTTTCTATCGTTTGCACAACTGCCGTTTGATTCCAAAAATGCGATAAAGATTATAAATCAAAACTATTCGCATTGGCAGAAGGCGATAGTGATAAAATTCGCATATCACAAAGGTTTAGGAGGTGTCAAATGTTGGGATACATGACAGTAAAGCATCAGCCGGAGAGCTAAAAACTCGGAATAATGATATCAAAGGTTTGAAGGGTCTTTAACTATTCTAGCTTTCAGATATGCATTACAATTTCATAAAAATAAGGAATTCCGGTTCAGGCTTGGAGCCTATAACCTGACAGGTTGTAAAATATTGCAGAATTGGGTATGTATGATACAATCAGACGGCATGCTCATCAAAAAATTGGTTGCTATTTTAATCCGGTTTGAATACTGGTTGAGGCGCTGCAGCCGACACATTGGCCGGCTAAACTGAAATAATGCATCATCCCAAAACTTTATAACCTTACGATAAAGCCCTGATAGCCATGTTTGGGAAAAAAAATACACCATATGAAAACATTTTGATCCTTGGCCTGGGCGGGGTCGGATATTATCTGGCAAAACGACTGGTCCATGAAGGATATGCCATCACCGTTATCGAGTCGGAGGGCAAATCGATTCGTGAAGCAGACGGCAATCTGGATGCCCGGTTGATTCAAGGCAATGCCATGAGCATTGAATGCTGGCGCGAGGCCAATGCGGATAAAATGGATTACCTTATCGCCGTCACCGACAATGACGCCGTGAACATGATGGCTTCAACCATTGCCCATCGATTTGGGATCCAGCGTAAAATTGCCAGGGTTCGGTCTCTGGAATTCGGCAATGAAAATTCGTTTCTTACGGTGGAAGACCTGAAAATCGACCTGATCATTCACCCGGAAGAGTTGGCGGCCCAGGAAATCGTCCGGATCATTAAACTCAGGGCAGGCAATGATATTATCGATATTGCGGATGGACAAATCCAGGTTATGGCGATGCGCATCCGCGAATCATCACCGCTTGCCTACAAAAAGCTGAGAGAAATTTCCCAGACTTATCATGAATTTCCATTTCGGGTGGTTGCCCTTGCCCGCGGTATTACCACCGTCATCCCGGGTGGTAATGATACGCTTTTACCCCAGGACCAGATTTTTATTATGGCCGGTGCCAGGGATTTGTCCAAGTTGATGACGTTCACCGGCGTCAAGCAGCAACAAAGCCACAGGGTGATGATTTTAGGTGGCGGCCTGGTGGGTAGCCGCGTCGCCCAGTTGTTGGAAGAAACCGTCAAAGTTACGATGATCGAGAAAAATGAAATGTCGGCCCAAGAATTATCTTTCACGTTAAAAAATGCTGAAGTCCTGCATGGAGACGGTTCGAATGCCAATGTACTGCAGATGGCCGGCCTGCTGGATATGGACACATTTATTACCGCAACCGGGGATAATGAAACCAATATCATGAGCTGTATGTTGGCAAAACACCTCATGAACGGAGAAAACAGTGCTGAAAAATCCCTGCAAAGAAAATCGATCTGCCTGGTCAATAAAGAGGATTACCAGGTGTTGGCCGCCACCATGGGTTCGGATATCGCACTAAACAAAAAAATTCTGGCCGGCAACGAAATCCTGAAATTCATTCGTATGGGGCAGCTGTTGTCCGTGGCTGACCTGCATGGTTTTGATGCGGAAATGGTGGAGATCGTGGCCGAACCCAACGCGCAGATTACCCGTAAGCCCCTGTCAAAATTAGACCCCTCCTATTATGGAAAGATTATCATCGGTGCTATTTTTCGCGATGGAGAATGGCGAGTCGCCGTGGGCGACACCCACATCAGTGATGGTGAGCGGGCGATCGTTGTGTGCAAGTCGCTTTCCTTGAAAGATGTCCAGCAGCTGTTTTTTGCTTAGAAGTGGTTGCCAATTGATAAATGATCTGGAGTTTTTGGGATTTCAATTAGTTTCAATTCCCCTTTTTTCAAATTATCCTAACAGGTCGTAAGCTCAATAATCAATTGAAACATAAATCAAAACTATACTTGACAGAATAAATATTCATCATTAGCCTAAATATCACTATGTGGTATTTAAATTGGAAAGAAGGAAGCTTTTGCCCCCTATTATTTGCTATTGAATTTACTGGGCATAGATAGCCTCCCACTTCCGCCCAAATTAAGATAATGGGAAAATGGACATGAAAACATTAACTGTATAATTTTCGGAGAAGACAGCCATGAGTAAAATTGTTGAAGAATTGTTGTCTGCAAACGCGGAGTACGTTGCTGAATTTGGTGATAAAGGCAATCTTCCCATGCCTCCGGGGAGAGGTTTTGCAATTCTGACTTGTATGGATGCGCGCCTCGACCCAGCAAAATATGCTGGTCTGGCTGAAGGTGATGCCCATGTTATTAGAAATGCTGGAGGCAGAGCAAGTAGCGATGCCATTCGCTCATTAGTAATTTCTTACAAATTGCTTGGAACGAAAGAATGGTTCGTTATCCATCACACCGATTGCGGAATGGAAACATTCAACAATGGGATTATGGGTAATTTGCTGGAAAGCAGCTTAAAGACCTCGAGCGTTGATGCATCCGGTTGGCATGACAGTGGTGATGGGCCAGGAACGGCGGAGGGTAAATTCATCCAATGGTTGACGATAAGTGATCAGGTGCAAAGTGTGACTGATGATGTGAGGCGAATACGGAGTAGTTCTATGGTTCCCTCTGAAATACCAATTTATGGATATATATACGATTGTAAATCAGGAAGATTGATAGAGGTTCCAGAGGCTACCGAGGCAGGGAAAACAGGTTAATGTCCTAACAATGGGTCCCACTGAACAGCAAGAAGCGCCACTTCGTTCTGCTTTATGCTAAAAATAAACTCGAGCACTACAGGTATCCAACAAGTCACAATTGAGCCTTTGTTGCATATACCGCCACGTACTTGTACAGAATGATGCCTCTAAAAAGTTCAGGTACTGGAAAAGTATCTGAACTTTTAAGTTATTTCTTCCAAAATGTTGGGTAAAATACCACCAGGGCCGAGAACATTTCCAGCCTACCCACCAGCATATTCCATGATAAAAACCATTTGCCGATAGATGAAATATGGGCATAGTTTTCCGCTGGTCCGATCGTGCCGAATCCCGGACCGATATTCATCAGGGTGGCAATAACCGAGCTCATGCCGGTGACATAATCCATGTCATCCACCAGCACCATGAAACATCCACCGCCGAGCACCATAAAAATATTAACAATAAAATAGCATATCGCCAGGTCGATAATGACCCGGTCGACCGGCCGGCGATTCAACCGCACCGTGACCACCGACATGGGTTGAAAAAATATTCTTTTTATGGATGCCACCATGAACTTCCAGATGATGACGTAATGGACCACTTTAATGCCGCTGGTGGTGGATCCGGCGCAGGCACCGATAAAGCACGATACATAGAGAAACATTTGTGCGGCCTGGGGCCATTTCTCATAATCGGCGGTGGTGAAGCCGGTGGTGGTCAAGAGCGACATGATCTGGAAAGTGGCGTATCGAATGGAATCCACCGGGCTGTTGTACGTGCCTTCCTGCCATAAAATCCATGCCACTACCGCGCAAAAAAAGAGCAACAGGCCGACATACCAGCGGAACTCGGTGTTTATTTTGATGACTTTCCATTCCCCTTTGACCATATGGTAGAATAACATAAAGGTCATCCCGCCGAAGAACATGAAGACAATAATCACCCAGTCAAAATAGGCGCTGTTATAATATCCGATACTTGCATTTTTGGGAGAATACCCCGATGTCGACACGGTCCCGAAGGCATGGCACAACGAATCGAAAAGGGGCATGCCGCCGAAAGTCAAGAGCAGCGTCTCCAGGACATTCAATGTCAAATAGATGCCCCAGAGCCAGATCATGGTATCCCGGTTGCGGGGGATGAATTTTTCTTTGGTAATCACCTGCCCGGGACTGGATTCGGCCCGAAAGAGGCGCACGCCGCCCATGCCGTGTGGAAGAAAGATAACGGTCAGGGTTAGAAACCCCATGCCGCCGAGCAAATGGGTTTGGCTGCGCCAAAACAATAATCCATGGGGGACGATTTCAATATCCGTGAGGATGGTTGCGCCGCTGGTCGTATACCCGGACATCATTTCAAAAAAAGCATCGGTAAATGACGGAATTGAGCCATGAATCATGAACGGCAATCCCGAGACTGCAGAAATCACAACCCATCCGAATACGGCAATGAAAAAGCCGTCTTTGATGTTCAATTCATGATGTCTTCGAAAAAACCACCATAGGGGCAACCCCAATAAAATGGTCATAATTCCGGAGATGAATAGGGAGAACAAATCGTTTTCCCCATAATAGATTGAACAGACCACGGGAAATGCCATTGAACTGCCCGTAACAATCAGCAGCGTTCCCAGGACATGCGCAATGGATGCATAATTCATAAGCGGCTCAGCAAGAAAATAATAAATTTAACCGTGACGGTGCTGCTACTGAAGGCCAGGTGCCTGGTGTTTCAAAAGGCGGTCACAACGACTTTTCGACGCAAGAATATTTCGCCTGTGGTTAAAGGCTCCAATCGAGATGTAGTTATAACATTTGCCATCGAAAAATCAACAAACAGTCTCCCTGCATTAAATCAAAAAAAATGAAAAATCTAAAGCCATAATTTGAGGCGAACCATTCCATCTGATATAGCGCAGATATAACTTTAAGATGCTTTGCCAAACTCAAACCAGCGATGGGTCTCCTCAATCAATTTTTCATGTTCAGCCTTGAGATGATCGTACATTCTGGCATTATCGATGGCGATTCCTCCCATATCCGACAATCCGCAAATGAAATCGCATTCATCATCGGAAAAATCCCGTTGTTCCGAGGTATAAATTCTGAGGACGCCGATAATCTGGTCTTTTACTGAAATCGGGATCGACAGCACTGAAGCGATCCCCTCGTTTCCGGCTGCTTCCGGATACTGGACCCTCGGATCATTAGTTGCATCGAGGATTATCACGATTTTACCGTTCAAGGTCTCTGCGATGCTTTTGTCGGCATCCAGCCGGCCCTTTTTCAAATACGCTTCACTCAGACCATGGGCAGCACTCACTTCCAATGTATTGCGCTGCTTATCCCAGAGAAAAACGGTGCAGGCTTTGACTTCGAGCACGTCCACAATATTCTCGGCAATCAGTTTTAAAACTTCCTTGAGGTCCAGACAGGAATTCATTACTTTACAAACATCTCTAAATAGTTTGAAATATAGTATTTCTTTAGTTTGCATATGCGCCCCCTTTCCCCATTAAAAAAGCCAAGCCGTCCATACCAAGGCGACTCAGCTCTGTATTTAAGACATGTTGCATTCTGTTCCCCCTCCAACAGGATGCGGTTGTCTTTTAGGCCAAATTTTAATTTGAATCGATAGTGAAAATTACATGGTTTATCAAATAGCAGATTAAGCTATGAGAGGTCAAAGGATTTCCTTCCCCCTGGCGTCCTATTGCCAATAACAATACGATAACCCATCTCAAAAATGCATCTAATCCGCCTCAGGCTGACTCTCGGGCGTGATTTACTATTTTTGAGATGGATTATCTGTATCTCCCCCGGGATCCTTTTTAAGTATTTGAATAATGATTACCAGTGGGCTTCAGCATTGGCGCTGTCTGCAAATGTTACGTTTCCCTCAATCAATGCATCAACAGCATCTTTAACCTTGCCGGAAACATCATTGACTACTTTGACACCTGCGGCCTGGAGGGTTTTGTACGCATTGGGGCCACAATATCCCGTTAGTAAAACCTCCGCACCCTTTTTGCTTAACATGGCGGCAGCTTGAATGCCGGCACCTTTAAAGGCATTTATATTCTCGGAATTATCAAAGACTTCTACCCTATTTGGGACTGTATCAACCATGAGAATATAGGCCGCCCGCCCGAATCTGGGATCAACTTGCGAATTAAGGTCCTGACCCAGTGATGTAATTGCTATTTTCATTTCCAATGCCTCCTTTAGGCCGGGTTGACTGCCCCGTCTCCGCCGCCACACACCTGATCGTCTTTGATCTGAGGCAGCTTACCGGCGATTAAATCCTCCACCACCGGCTTTATCTCCGCACGCTGGGAATCATGATAAACATCAATACCGACTTGTTTGAATCCCATTAGCGGTCGCAGGCCGATTCCGCCGACCACAAGCGCGTTGACATTGTGGCTGGCAAGCAGATTGACCGGCACCATACAACCGCCCTGGACATGCCCCTGATTTCCCATGGTTGAAATTTTTTTGATTTCCCCATTTTCAACATCAATGAAGGTAAACACATCGCAATGACCAAAATGTCCCGACCTTGTTGCGTCCAACCCGCCTTCTCCGTTAGATGGTACTGCTATTCTTCCGTTTTTCATAATAAGCTATCTCCTTACCGGTTTGATATGAAACTTATGTCCAAATTTAGTAAACTGAATGTATTGTTAAACCCTAATCACTGCTTTTAGGGGGGTGACTTTAAAAAATTGGTTTTACCGGCCCAGTCGCTATATTTTTATCGTCGTCATAATGCTTTTGAGCTGTCCGAGCAGGCTCTCTGCATGTTGCCGATCCGGTCTGACCGGCAGCTGCATGAGTATGCCCAAGCCCTCGCCGGCTTCATGGAAATGATCGGAGGTCAGCGAACTTATTGCGGCACAATTGACCATCGGCTTTTTAGAGACAATCGCTTTAATAAATTCCAGGCCGGTCATATCTCCCAGGTTTTCATCGGCGACAACCAGATCAAAATTATCTTCGTCTATTAGGGATAATCCGATGCCACCGGATTCAGCCCGGACGATGTGCACGTCACTTTTTGTCAACCCTGCCTTGAAGGCTGTCAGGGAGGCCTGGTCCCGCCCGGCCAGCATTATCCTAATCATTTGTTTTTTCCAACATATCCATGCGTTTGCTGATTGAATCCAGGGCGCTTTTAAGAGACTCGGCTTGCATTTTGAGCGTCTCAATCTCTCCCGCTGTGCTGCTGGTCCGCTCGATGCGAAGCGGGTAGGGTAGTGACTTTAGATATCTCTCGCCCGCTTCGCTCAAGCCCGCTGAGATCACAGAGACAGATTTGATTTTGCCTGATTTTTCGAAATTTGAAACACTCATTTCAGGTATTGGTTAGTTACGGCTTATGCGGTTGCTGCCCGCATCCTTGGCGGAGCCTTGACCGGCTCCCCGGCCCTTTGCCCGGCCGCATCCCTTTTTGTTTTTGCGCGCTCTGGCGCAACCGGAGCCTTTTCCGGCACCGCCACCCTGTCCCTTGGGACCGGATCCATTTTTTTTGGGCATAATCTTCACCCCCTCTCTTTTGGGGGTCAAACCTGGTTGAGACATGTTACAAGAATGATTGCTCATGTCGCAGAATCGCCACTGTCCTTTTCTCCGTCCGTGGGTTCCAAGGATGATACCGGATTCCAATCCCTGGTTGAGAAAACGGGTGACGGCATCCTCAAATTCCCCGGTAATCCAGGAATAGATTTTGATGCCGTTAAAATTCAACTGCTGCATGGACTCCAGATCAATACCGCCGCAAATCAATGTGTCAACTCCCAGATCAACCAGCTGTTTAATCTTGGCTGACGACGGCCAGCCCTTGGTGGGCAGTTTTTCCCGCTTTGTGACATTGCTTTTTTCAATTTGCAGCAAAATAAATCCCTGCGTACTGTCAAAACGCGGTGAAATTTTTGTGTGAAAAACCGGGATCGCAATTTTCATGCTGGCTTCCCCCAGGAGCTTGTGCCTTTCGATCTTTTGTAATGCGTCTGTCGTGGAGCCAGCAATCCGGCTCCATGATGTTCGTTTTTACCAATGATTTATTTAGCACAAGGCGTGCCACACTGCGGGAAAAATTAATTCTATAAATATTTTAAAAGGTTAACGAAAGCTGGGTGTTTTTTGACGGCAAGCCAATGACCAGAAAGAATTGCAGCATTGCAATATGTGATTGCAATTTATTGCATTTGTGCAATACAATGTCCCATCCGAGATATATTCACCAGATTTCAAAAACTAAAATGGGTTTCCCCTTACTTGATCTTTAATTGTGCGGGGCGGAGAAATTAGGAAGAATAATTTTGAACTCGATCAAAAAATCCGTCAGCCAAGTGAAACACCGCAACAATAATTTCGAAACTATACTTGATTCGATTGCCGACGGTGTATTCACAATCGATCTTGACTTTAATATCACCTACTTCAACAGCGCAGCCCAGAAGATTACCGGGGTGCCCGGTGATCAAGCACTTGGGCAGAAATGCTTTGATGTTTTTCGTGCCAATATCTGCCAGACGATCTGTGCCCTGGGCGAAACCATGAAAACCGGCAAGCAGCGCATCAATCTTCCGATTGATATTCTAAACAGTGAGGGGTACACCGTCCCGGCCAGCGTCAGCACATCGGTACTAAAAGACAAGGATGGAAAGATTATCGGAGGGGTAGAAATCTTCAGAGATCTGTCTGCCATGGAAACCCTCCGCAAAGAGATCAGCAACCAATACCGTTTTGAAGACATCATCAGTAAAAATTATGAGATCCAGGGAATTTTTGATATCCTGCCGGATATTGCATCGAGCGGCAGTACGGTTCTGATTGAGGGGCCCAGCGGGGCCGGCAAAGAACTATTTGCCCGGGCCATTCACAACGTGAGCGGGAAAAAAGGAGAATTTGTGGCTGTCAGCTGTGCGGCCTTGCCCGACACGCTCTTAGAGTCAGAACTATTTGGTTACAAAAAAGGTGCCTTCAGCGAGGCCAAAAAGGATAAACCCGGACGCTTTGCCCGGGCCAAGGACGGTACCATATTTTTAGATGAGATTGGTGACATTTCCTCCGCACTGCAGGTCAAGCTGTTGAGAGTATTGCAGGAACGGGAATATGAACCTTTAGGGGCGACCGTAACCGCTAAAACAAATGCACGCATCATTGCGGCCACCAACAAAACATTATCTGAACTTGTCGCGCGCGGGTCATTTCGAGAAGATCTCTTCTATCGTCTGAACGTTGTCAAAATTGAACTTCCGCCCTTAAGCCGGCGCCGTGAAGATATTCCTTTGTTGATTAAGAATTTCATTCAAAAATTCAATGCCCTAAAAGACAGGGAGATAACGGGTATTTCCGAAAATGCCCTCGGCACCCTGATGCAATACAATTTTCCGGGCAACATTCGGGAGTTGGAGAACATTATCGAATATGCTTTTGTGCTGTGCCGGGGTGAGATGATCAGAACCAGGCACCTGTCACGGGAGATCCTGAATGGTATGAAAAAGCGCTCTGACACGGATGCCAAAACGCCATCGTCCCACCTTGACGCGGCCGAGAAAGAAGCCATTATCGAAGCGTTGCAGCGCCACAACGCCAACCGGGGGAAAACTGCCGCGTTTCTGGGTATAAACAAATCTACCCTGTGGCGCAAGATGAAAAAATATAAAATAGAATGATACTTACTATTGCTGCTGGGGGGCATCTGTTAGGAACGTCAAGGTGTACTTTAACCCCTTAATAGTGGTAGAATTCATCATCCAATAAAATTCCAAATCTCGACTCGGCTGAGCTCGTCGCAGGCCAAGCACCGAATTACAAATAAATCTCAAATTCCAATATTCAATGACCTAAACTTCCAGAACCATTCGGATGCTCCGGTCGCCACTTTTCGCCTGCCACCACTGCATGGCAGGCGACTTGAACACCGCTGTCCAGGGTTACCAGTTCCGGGAGCACCTTACGACAGTGGGCCGCCATCAGTGGGCAGCGGGGGTGGAAGGGACAGCCGCCGGGTGGATCGATGGGATTGGGAATTTCGCCGCCAACCGGTGCCCTTTTGCGACCGGTCATCTCCACATCCGGGATGGTCTCCAGCAGCAGTTGAGTATAGGGGTGCAGGGGACTGTCGAAGATGCTATCCACCGGGGCGACTTCACAGAGCCGGCCCAGGTACATCACCCCGACGTTGTCGGCCATGTGACGGACAACGGCCAGATCATGGGAAATGAACAGATAGGTTAAATCGAATTCGTTTTGCAGACCCTTCATCAAATTTAATATCTGAGCCTGAACCGATACATCCAACGCTGATGTCGGTTCATCACAAACGATAAATTCGGGCTCGCTCGCCAGGGCCCTGGCAATGGAAATGCGCTGACGCTGTCCACCCGAAAATTCATGGGGGTATTTTTCACCGTCGGCCGGCGAAAGACCGACCTGGATGAGCAACTCCTCGGTGCGCTGCGAGATGGCTCTGGCGCCTTTCAGCAGACCAAAGGCCCGGATGGGCTCACTGACAATGGCCGTTACCCGCCAGCGCGGATTCAGGCTGGCGTAAGGATCCTGAAATATCATTGCCATGCGCCGGCGCAGCTGCTCCATTTGGGTCCGGTTGGTGACGGTGGCCACGTCGACGCCTTCAAACTCGATTTTACCGGCTGTGGGGGGGTGAAGGCCCACCACCAGGTTGGCCACGGTTGATTTACCGCAGCCCGATTCTCCTACCAGAGCAAAAGTTTGCCCTTTGCTGATTTCGAAATCAACGCCGCTGACCGCTTTTAAAATCATACGGGGTTTGCCTTCCAGCAGCCGATTGAGCATTGGTTTGGAAACATCAAAAAACCGCTTCAGTCCGCTAACACGGAGCAGGGGCGGCGACTGGGGATTTGACCTTACGTTACTCTCCATTGTTCTCCTCATAATTCCAAATACCGGAACCAGTATTGGAGTACTGGAGTACTGGAGTGTTGGATTCGATTGCGATCGAGTTTTTGTGCATAGGTTTTACAAGCCCAACAATCTGTTGCGTTGATTGGAGGGATATATAGTTTGATAAAAACAACTCTAACATTTTCTGCTATTATTTTTGACCACTCGGCCAGTTAAAATATTTTTTCCAATACTTCGATACTCCATTACTCCAATGCCCCGGATTTTTCGCCGTAGAGCCAGCAGGCCGCTCGTGTCGGATCAGTGTCCAATAAATCCGGCCTCTGCCTGCGGCAACGATCAAAAGCGTGCGGACAGCGGGGATTAAATGGGCAACCCGGCGGAATTTCCGTCAGGCGCGGCATGGCACCGTCGATCTGTGTGAGCAGTTCGGTCCTGTGATGCAGTGACGGTATCGAGCCCATCAACCCCTGAGAATAAGGATGCTTCGGCTCTTTGACGACATCCCGCACATTTCCGACTTCCACCAGCCTTCCGGCATACATCACCGCGACACGGTCTGAAATTTCGGCAATAACTCCCATATCGTGGGTAATCAAAATAACGGCCGTATCGTGTTCTTTACAAAGACGCTTTAACAATGCGATAATCTGGGCCTGGATAGATACATCCAAAGCTGTGGTGGGTTCGTCAGCGATGATCAAGCTGGGATTGACGCACAGGGCCAGGGCAATGACCACCCGCTGACGCATGCCGCCGGAAAACTGGTGGGGATAATGATCGATACGTTTTTCAGCGGCCGGAATGCCGACTTCGTCCAATAGTTTGATGGCATGTTGGCGCGCCTGATGTGAAGCCATATCGGAGTGGGTCAATATAGTTTCCGTCAGCTGTTTGCCAATGGTGTACAGAGGGTTTAAGCTGGTCAGGGGGTCCTGAAATATCATGCCGATTTTTTTGCCGCGCAGGCGCCGCATTTCATGGTAAGGCAGTTGATCAATACGCTGAGCGCCTAAATGGATCTGTCCCGCACCGATGCGACCGGGCGGCTCCAGCAGACCGATAATGGCCTGACCTGTGAGGGATTTACCCGCACCGGACTCCCCTACAATTCCAAAGACCTCACCGGGCATGACATTAAACGATATATCGTCCACCGCCACCAGAATGCCGCGTCTGGTATCAAATTCGATTCGGAGATGCTCAACTTTAAGTAGCGGTTTTGTCATTATTTTTTAAAGCGTTTATGGGTTCAGGGTTTAAGGTTCAGATGTAAAAATGGTTTAAGGTTTAGGGTCTAAGGGATAAGGATTAATGGTAGAAAACTTCGGTGTTTAGGTTTCAAGTGTCAGACCTCCAGAGGTCGATTGACTGACGACAGAAGGAAGTTGGAATAGACCTAACGCCCTTAACCTTACCCCTTATACCATATACCTTAAACCGTGTGCCTTGCACCGTACGCCCTGCGCCTGCTCCTAAGCCCTGTAACTCGAATCTTTGAACCCAGTACCTTTGAACCTCTGAGCCCTCTTTACCTGAGTTTGGGATTCAGCGCATCACGCATCCAGTCACCGAGAAGGTTGACGGCAAGTACCAGGACCGCCAGCGCAATACCCGGAAAAATAACGATCCACCATTCACCGGCAAACAGAAAATCCTGGCCAATGCGGATGAGGGTCCCCAGCGAAGGCCTCGTGGGAGGAGCGCCTACACCGAGAAAAGACAGGGTAGCTTCGGTGAGAATCGCGATGGCCAATCCAATGGTTGCAATGACCAGAACCGGGCCCATCACATTGGGCAGCACGTGCCGGAACATGATGGTGGCACGCTTGCGACCGATGACCCGCGCGGCTTGCACATACTCCTTATTTTTTTCCACCAGGGTCGATCCCCTCACGGTACGTGCGAAGTGAACCCAGTTGGAAACACCGATGGCCAGAATAAGCACCCAAACGGCCAATTCGTCATGGCGTTCATTGGGCAGCAGGCTGCGGACAACACCGTCGATCAGCAATGCAATCAGAATGGCCGGAAAACTGATCTGCACATCCGCAATTCTCATGATAAAGGCTTCGACCGTTCCGCCGATGTAGCCGGAGACCAAACCAAGAGTTATTCCAATAATCATTGCCAGCACCATGGAGGCAAATCCCACGAAAATAGAGATTCTGGAGCCATACAGGATGGTTGAAAAAATATCCCTGCCTTGATCGTCGGTTCCGAGCAGAAACTTGGTCGTTCCATCTTCATACCAGGCCGGCGGCGTGGAGGCGTCCATCAGATCGAGGGATGCCGGATCAAAAGGCGTATGGGGTGCGATGAGCGGCGCTGCAATCGCGGATAACATTAAGACAGCGGTTACGCAGGCCGCGATAACAGTGACCTTGGATTTTTTAAAACTATACCAGATGTCGCTGTCGAAAAATCGATGGAAAGTATCCTGAATACGCGCTGCAATTTTCATATATTTAACCCGCTGCGACGGCCCTATCAAATCTCAACCGGGGGTCCACCACGTGATACAGAAGGTCGACAATCAGATTAATTACCACAAAGAAAAAGGCAATTAAAATGAGGTAGGTGGACATCACGGGGATATCCGCAAACTCAATCGCCTGCAGAAACAGCAGCCCCATACCGGGCCATTGGAACACAGTCTCGGTGATGATGGCAAAGGCGATAATTGATCCGACTTGAAGTCCGGTGATGGTGATAACCGGAACCAATGTGTTTTTCAAGGCATGGCCGAAATTCACCGCGCGGTTGGTCAAACCGCGGGCCCGTGCAAATTTGATATAATCGGTGCGCAGCACTTCCATCATTTCGGAACGCACCAGCCGCATGATCAATGTCAACTGAAACATACCCAAAGTAAAGGCCGGCATGATAACAGCCTTCAAACCACTGGCGGTCAGCAGTCCGGTTGACCACCAGCCCAGCTGGATCACCTCTCCGCGGCCAAAGGTCGGCAGCCACCCCAGGAGAACCCCGAAAAAAAGTATCAATAAAATTCCGATCAAAAAAGTCGGCAAGGCGATGCCGATCAGTGATACCGCCTGAAATACTTTGCTTAGAATCCGGTCCGGATACAGTCCGGTATAAACTCCCATGGGAATACCGACGACTAACGAAAACAGGGCGGCGATCAAACTTAATTCAAGGGTGGCCGGCAGCCGTTCGACAAACAATTCGTTAACGGGGCGACCGAGGCGGTATGAGATGCCAAATTTTCCCTGGAGCGTGTTCCAGGCAAAGCGGCCAAATTGGAATAGGACCGGGTCATTCAGCCCTAGTTCTTCCCGCAGCCGTTCCATGTCGGCTATGCTGGTTTCCTGGCCGACCATCTGGGACACAGGATCACCCACATAACGAAACAACGTGAAAGCAACCAGCGCTACGGTGAGCATGACGATGATCGACTGGAATAAGCGGCGAATGATTAACGCTATCATGGGTGGCCTTAAAATCGTTTAAGCGCTTTTTGGTGCGAATCTAATCCATTAATCACAGTTAGCGGTATTTATTGTATTGGAATATTCCACCATTCCATCATTCCAAAAGTGAGGCAATCATCTGAGCTTCAAATGATCTTTTTTTCTCAACAATTTGTAGAAGTGCCGAGACGAAAAAGCCCGGAATCAAGCTTAAGCGGACCGGATTCCGGGCTGTTGGTTCACTAATTATTACTCGATTATAACGTGACGCCATTTAAACTCATTGTCCGGACGCTGTTTGAGCTGCACCTTGTTGTTGACGCCCCAGGCAAGAGCCTGCTGATGCAGGGGAACGTACGCGACGTCATTGATGGTCATGGCCCAGGCTTGCTCAATCATCGCATCGCGTTTGGCCTGATCGGTTTCGCTATTGATTTTTGCGGTCAGCTTATCCACTTCAGGGTTGCAGTAGCCGCCCAGATTAAACTTGCCTTCTCCGGTATCTTTGGGGCAATGATGTAAAAAATTAAGTGGATTGAATGAATCGAAGCTGCCCGGAGTCCAGCCCAGCAGGTAGAAACTGGTATCGAGCTTGGGCGCCAGTATTTTTCCAAAGTATTTGGATTTGGGTTGGGCCAGCAGGTTGACTTTGACCCCCACTTTTGCCAGCATGGATACCGCAGCCAGACAAATTTGCTCGTCATTGACATAGCGATTGTTGGGACAATCCATGCCGATTTCAAACCCGTCCGGGTAACCGGCTTCAGCCAGAAGTTTCTTGGAAGCTGCCGGATCATAGGCAAGCCGTTTGAATTTCGGGTTTCCGCCGCCGTGCACGCCCGGCGCGATCATCATGGCAGACGGCTCCGACAACCCGCGCATGACTTTCTTTTTGATGGCTTCCGTATCGATGGCCTGGTAAAAGGCCTGACGGACTCTCTTATCCTGGAAAGGATTTTTACCTTTGATATTGGAATACAGCAACTCATCACGGAATTGATCCATTCCCAGAAAAATCGTACGCAATTCCGGCCCGACCAGCATGCGGGTGGCGGCATTGCCATCGACACGCTTCATATCCTGTACCGGAATCGGGTAGGCCATATCGACCTGACCGGATAACAGGGCGGCAACACGGGTGGCGTCATTGCTGATTTGGGTAAAAATAACTTCGGTAACGTTGTGGATTTTGTTTTTATTATCCCACCAATTTGGATTGACTTTGCAGACGGTTTTGACACCGGGTTGTTGGCTGACCAATATAAAAGGCCCGGTGCCGTTGGCATGGCGGGTGGCATAATTTTCTTTTTCCTTGGTGGCCGACTGCGGCAAGACGGCGTTGTGTTTCTCCGTCCAGCTTTTGGACATGATGTACCAGGTGGCCCATTCCACGTGCAGAATCGGATTGGGTGCCTTGGTAATGAAATCCACCGTATGGTCATCCACCTTGACAACCTGGGTGTCGGCCGACAGCCTGACCCTCAAGTCGGAATCGGGATGGCGTACCCGGGTGGCGGAAAAAACCACATCATCGGCGGTAAACGGGGTGCCATCATGGAATTTGACGCCTTTGCGCAGGTAAAAACGCCAGCGGGTCGGTTCCATCACTTCCCAGCGTTCAGCCAGAGCCGGTTCGATCTCAAGATTGGGCCCGCGCCGGATCAATCCATCATAAATGTTGCCGTGAAATCCCAGATGGAACGTTTCATTCAAGTTATAGGGATCCATGGATTGGATATCACCTTGAAAGGCGAATTTAAGTGTTTTCGCTCCGGCGGGTAATGCTAATGCAACCGACAACAGTAGTACCAAGAATAATGTGTTTTTACGCATTGAACTCCCTCCTTCTATTTTGTTAATTTACTGCGTATCACCTCCGATAAATTAGGAGATATATGCCATTGACTAAACAAAGATTTTGAGAAACCCGGCAGTCACAGCTTCCTGCCATAATCCCCCATGAACCCGGTTCAGCAGGGTTTCGAATTCATAAATGGCCGGGCCGGAAAACAGCTGGGGCCCGAATCGGTGCTGGAAAGCTGCTTTTAACCTTAGAATTAATAGAGAAATTCATCGGGTGTGTCAAGGGAAATAAGGCCGATCACTGGTTACGTTAAAGTATCTACAAGACCATTTTCCTCAGAAGGTTTCACAATGAAATCCCAAATCTCAAGCATCAAATTACAAATAAATCTCAAAGTTCAATATTCAATGACCAAAACATCAGAGGTGTATCTCATCATTTGGCAAATACAGGTCTGCCGGTCATGATGCCAATCTTCGCAATTAGAGAAGGAATAATTGTTTGGCCTGCGCCGAACTCCCCTTGAGGCACTCTAAGCCTGAGCTTGTCGGACCATTTGTGATTTGGATTTTGGTGCTTGGGATTTTAATGATTTTCATGGAATATCATTGTCGATGGGGCCTAAGAGAGAAAAAAACTTTAAGGCCATGAAAAATTTTCATAATTACATCGCCGAACTCAGGCAAAAGCGTCTCGTTAAACTTAAAACAATAGGTGAAAACACAAAGGGTGGGAACGATGGTTATCGGTATCGTGTACGACCAGTGTTCGAATTTTAACTGATCGTTTAAATACATGGATACCACTGTGGTTAGCGGCATTCCCCAGAACAGGAGTTTGGCGATCATACTGCGGGGATAATATAAAAACCGTGTAATATAAGATACCTGGCATATAGCGCCAATGATCAGGCAGATTGCAAATGCCGAGAATGTTGTATGGATTGAGAGCTCGATCAGGTCGTTGTTCACGATATTTGATATCACACCGGTTGCTTTAGGATGCAGCATGCTGAATTTTTTGCCACTGTAGGTCATGCGGATAATGTGCCAGAGAATGCTATAAAAATATAACACCAACAGGCTCAATACCGCGGTGCTGATCAAGAGCAGAATGGCCCGGATTGATGTCTCCACAACATCACGGAAATAGTCACGGCTGAATTCATTCAACTTGACAAAAATTGAGCTTTGATTGTTATATCCCATTTATTGTAACCATTGATTATATTCAATTCCGGCTTGACCAGGCAAGGGCGGTTAAGATTATTTATCGGTTTGGCGCCTTAATACTTGAGGAAATGACAAGTCTCAAATGGAATCCTTGCTTAATCCGCTCACAATCTGTCTTCTTCAACTCCATGACACGCCACCTGCGTGCCGGAATTCAGGCGTTTGAGCTTAGGAATTTCACGGATGCAGCGCTCATTGGCATAGAGACAACGGCCGTGGAACACGCAGCCGGTGGGAAGGTCGATAGGGGTCGGGACTTCGCCTTTTAATTTAATGTGCTTCGTTTTTTGGTGACCGAGCTCCGGGATGGCACTCAGCAGGGCCTGGGTGTACGGGTGCCGCGCTGAGTCGAAAAGGATTTTTGTCGGGGCCATTTCGCAAATCGTGCCCAGGTACATGACCGCCACACGGCTGCTGATATGTTCAACTACTGAAAGGTCATGGGTTATAAACATATATGTCAGACCTCGTTCTGCCTGGGCCTCCATGAGCAGGTTGAGGATCTGGGCCTGAATGGATACATCCAGCGCTGAAACCGGTTCATCGGCCACAATAAATTCCGGGTCCACCATCAGCGCTCGGGCAATGCTGATTCGTTGCCTTTGGCCCCCGGAAAACTCGTGGGGATAACGAGTGGTCCAGCTGGGTTCCACCCCGACCTGCTTCATAACTTCGGCGACCTGGTCTTTAACCTCCTGAGATGTTATGGATTTATTGTGAAAGGTGACCGGCTCCTCCAGTGTCCTCCTGACGGTCATGCGGGGATTCAAGGATGCATAGGGATCCTGAAAAATCATTTGCATTTTACTGCGATAAGGCAGCATTTTCTGGGGGGACAGGTTATCAATTCGATTGTTTTGATAGTATATTTCACCGCTGTTCGGCGGATATAATCCAAGAACGACCCTTGCCAGGGTTGATTTGCCGCAACCGCTTTCGCCAACAATGCCGATGGTTTCCTGCGGCATGATGGAAAGGCTGACATCATTGAGCGCTTTAACCGTAGTTCGTCGGCGAACAATACGCTTCTGTTCTATTGAAAGCTGATCCAGCAGCCCACCCGAAATATCAAAGTGCTTTACCAGATTATTTATGGTTAGCAAACTATTGTTGTTTTGCATGATACTTACTATTTATGGGGGATTCGCTTTTTCAGAGTTTCATTTTCGATTTGACCGGCCGTTTTTTTGGCCGGCGGCGGCGCTGAACCCTGAACCTCCATCATTTTACCATATGACATGCAGCCATGCTGGCATAATCCAACTTGCTAAGCAATGCCGGCACTTCATTTTGGCATATCGTACCGCTGATGTTGCAGCGGGGGTGAAAAGCACATCCCGGCGGAATGTCGGTTAAAGTCGGCATCATACCGGGTATTTGATTTAAACGCGATCCGGGCTGAAGACTACCGGGGAGTGCTTTGATAAGCCCTTTGGTATAGGGGTGAGCGGGATTACCAATAACCGACCGGGTGGATCCGAGTTCCACGATTTTCCCGGCGTACATCACCGCAATTCTTTCGGTTACCTGGGATACCACCGCCAGATCATGGGTGATCAGAATAAGACCCATGTTGTCTGATTCGCATAACTCCTGCAGCAGGTCCATGATTTCGGCCTGGATCGTGACATCCAATGCGGTTGTTGGTTCGTCAGCAATAATTAACGTTGGATTGGTCAACAGCGCAATGGCGACAACGATACGCTGCCGCATGCCGCCCGAGAACTCGTGGGGGTACTGATTTAACCGTTTTTGCGGTGACGGTATATGAACTTTACGCAATTTTTCCAGCGCAATATCAAATGCCTCGGCTTTGCTCACATTTTGATGCGCCAGCACCGTTTCGACCATCTGGGTGCTGATGGTAAGCACCGGATTCAATGTCATCATGGGATCCTGAAAAATCATGCTGATCCTGTTTCCACGAATCCGGCGCATCTCTTCTTCGGGCAGCTGATTTAATTCCTTTTCTTCAAACAGGACCTTGCCGGCCGAAATATAGCCGGGCTTGCTTAAAAGATTTATTATCGCAAAGCCGGTCACTGATTTTCCGGCACCGCTTTCTCCAACGATACCCAGGCGTTCGCCTTTGTCCAATGAGAAGTTAACCCCGTTGATAGCGGTCAATTCACCCAGTCGCAAGGTGAATTTAACTTCAAGATCTTTAACTTCGAGTAGATGGCCCATTTAGTTGGTACTTGGTTTTAAGGTTTCATTGATTATTATAATGGCTCTTAATTTAAGCTGTCTTTGCGTCTTTTTTCAGTGTTCAGGTGTCAGGTGTCAGCAACCCGCTGGCTCCCGAGGCAGTCAGTTTGATCGAAGAGAAAATCCCCTCTAACTCCCTTTAGAAAAGGGGACGATGACGAATTTTTCAACCCTTATAAAGCTTGGGATTTAATACATCCCGCAGCCAATCCCCCAGAAGGATTATAACCAGTATCACAATTACCAGCAGAATCCCGGGAAAGAAGGTGATCCACCAGGATCCGCTGAAGATATATTCGAATCCGGCACGAATCAGAGACCCCAGAGAGGGTTTGGAAATGGGCATACCCAATCCCAAAAACGAAAGGGCGGCCTCACTCATGATCGCATTGGCAACCTGGATGGTGGAAATAACCAGAACCGGAGTCAGGGTATTGGGCAGGACGTGGCGAAACATGATCCGGCTGCGGTTGATACCGATCACCCGGGCGGCCTCCACGTACTCCTTATTTTTTTCTCCGAGAACCGAAGCCCGGACGGTCCTGGCGTAATGGGGCCATTGCGATAATCCAATGATAATGATCAACAGCGGCTCAGCCAGATCTTCATAGCGCCCGATACCAAACGCCAGTTTGAAGATAGCCATGGCGAAGATCGCCACGATCAGGTAGGGAATTGAAAATTGGATATCTGCCAATCGCATCAAGAAGGAATCGAGCTTTCCGCCAAAAAAACCTGATATAAGGCCGACCAGGATCCCGACGAAAGCCTGGAACAACACCGCACCAACCCCGATCAGCAGAGAAACCCTCAATCCGAAAATCATCGTACTTAAAAGATCCCGGCCCTGGATATCGGTCCCCAACAGGAACATTTCACTGCCACCCTCCATCCATGAAGGCGGGATTTCAGCATCCATGATATCGAAAGTTGCGGTATCGTAGGCATTGTAAGGTGCGATAACCGGTGCCAGCATGCTGATGACAGCCAACACCACGAGAACCGCAAAGCTTGAAATCGCGATGGGATCGCGCTTAAAACTATACAGCATGTAGGATTTTTTGAATCGATTCCAGGCTTTCATTTCGTTCCTGCAATTCGTACCATCGGGTTAACATATCCATAGACGATATCCACGACGGTATTGACGACCACGAAAATCACGCCCACCAGCACCAGGTATGCGACCAGAAGGGAGGTATCCGAGCGTTCGACGGCTTCCAGGAACATAAATCCCATTCCCTGCCATTGAAAAACGGTTTCTGTTAAAATTGTAAATGCAAACAAAATTCCCACTTGAACGCCAAACACGGTAATTACAGGAAGCAGGGTGTTTTTAAATGCATGCAGGTACCAAACGCGCCGGCGATGCAGTCCCTTGGCCCAGGCAAACTTGATATACTCGGTTTCCAGCACTTCCATCATCTCGGCCCGGACCAGACGGATAAAAAGTGGCATCATAATCGTAGAGAGGGATATGCTGGGTAAAATCAGGTGCTTCAAACCATCGATGGTAAAAAAGCCACTTTCCCATCCCCAGATATTGACCGTTTCCCCCCGGCCGTAGGACGGCAGCCAATTCAATTCTACCCCAAATAAATAAATCAACATGATGGCCGTCAGAAACACCGGCGTGGCCACACCGATGGTGCTGACCGCCATGATAACGCGTGAAAGCCAGCTTCTGGGATAAATGGCGGAAAAAATACCCGCCGGAATGGAGATGACGATCAGGATTAAGGCCGTCACGATGACCAGTTCAATGGTTGCGGGAGCTTTGGATGCGATGACCTCCAGGGCCGGTTTCTTGTAAAAGAAAGACAGCCCCAGGTCACCCTGGCAGGCCTTTTTTACAAAGCGATAATATTGAATATAAAACGGGTCATTCAAACCCAGCTGGTCCCGGATGACCGCGCGTTCGGCCGGTGTGACCCGTTCTCCCACCAGGTCCCGCACCGGATCACCCATCTGGTGCTGGATCACGAATCCCACCATGCCGATTACCAGCATGACCAGGATGGCTTGAATGATACGTCTGATGATAAATGCGAACATGGGTATTTTGTGTTGTCGGTGGTGTGCTGTGTTTGGTATTCAGTCATGGGGACCAGAGGCATCTTCTATTGACTGAACTCAAATCACAAAATACGTTTATTCTACTATTTGCCCGATACCGCCGCGGGGCATAAAATTGGGGCAGGGCGTTCCGTATAATAACGCATACCTGCCCCTATTGTCTTATCAGATTTACGTCTTTTGCAGTCTGTTGCATCACTATCAGGTGCTATCCGGCTTTTTTTCGACATCCAACTGACTGCAGACAATTGACAATTTACTTATACACCAGATCACCAAAATACGGGAAGTTCATGGTGTTGACAATGTGCTTGATGCCGACCTTATTTTTACCGGCATAGGAATGGTTCTGCCAGTGAAACGGGACAAATGCGGCCTCATCAGAAAGGATTTTTTCAATATCCTGCAGTATCATGGTCCGCTTCTTCAAATCCGTCTCGGTCTGGGCCGCCATGGTCAGCTTGTCAATTTTGGGATTGCAATAATTTCCGCTGTTATACTGACCGTAGCCGGTTTCCTTGTTGGGGCACATGGCCAGAAATTCGGAAAAATTACCCGAATCTTCCGTATCCGAGTGCCAGCCGATCATTTGAATATCAGCCGCCTGAGCATCGAATTCATCCCAGTACTGGGCCTTGGGCATGGTCTGTAAGTTCACTTTGATTTTAATTTTTGCCAACATGGAAGCGAATGCTTCAGCAATTTTTTCGTCGTTGACATAGCGATTGTTCGGCGCAATCATGGTGCACTCAAACCCGTTGGCCAGACCGGCTTCTTTCATCAGGGCCTTGGCTTTTTTCAGACTGTAGCGGGGCTCGAGGGCCGGATTGTGTCCCATATAGCCTTTGGGACTCTGTTGACCGGCCGGCGTAGCCGTGCCTTTCATGATCTTTTTGGCAATCCCCACATTATTGACGGCATGCACAATTGCCTGCCGCACCCGCACGTCCGCAAGTTCCGGACGCCGCTTCTGGTTTAGCTGAACCGTAATGATTCGACCGCCGGAGTAGGTTACTAGCTTGACTTTTTTATCACTGCGGATTCTCTTAAAATCCTGCGGCGGCACCGGAGAAATAAAATCCACGTCGCCGGAAAGCAGTGCCGCCACTCGCGTGGCATCTTCCTTGATCGGGGTCAGGACTATTTTATCCACATTGCCGGGGGAATTCTTGTCCCAGTAATCGGCGAATCTTTCAAAAACATACTTTGCGCCTTGTTCCCATTCGACCACTCGATAAGCACCGGTACCGGATTCGTTGTGGAGTGCAAAGGAAGGACCGACTTTTACGACCGCATCTTTGGGCTGGCCGGTGGCATCCGTGCCGGAGTAGAATTTACTGTCCAACGGGAAGATATAGGTGGCCATGTTGATCAGCAGGGCATAGGGTTTTTTGGTTTTAATATCAACGGTGTAATCGTCGACAATATAGCAGCCGTCGAAGGGCGTGAAAAGTCCCTTAAAATCCGCACTTTTATAGAAGCGCTCAAAGGTGAATTTGACGTCTTTGGCTGTAAAAGGATTGCCACTATGAAATTTAACGCCTTTGCGCAGATAAAAACGCATGGTCAATTCATCGATGCGCTCCCATTTTTCAGCCAGACGGGGTTCAAAATGCATGTCCTGGGCATAGCGTACCAGCGGATCGAAAACCCAGTGTGAATACTGCAGCATGCCGCCGGACAGCTGCACCTGGGGGTCCTGTGACACCGGACCTGCATCCAATCCGACTTTAAGAGTTTTGGCACCTGCCAGGGCGCCGATAGACAGCACCATCAGGATGGTTAAACAAAAAATAAATGTTTTTTTCATAACGATCTCCTTTCTTTTCTTTACTTCGCTTTTGGTTATTATTTCCCCCAACATGAAGCAGTTACTTTGCGAACGGTCCAAGAGGTTCATAAACGGCAATTCGCTCAGGATACGTCCTACTAGAAGGGTATAATGGATTTATTGATATCGGTCAAGAGGAGAACCTAGAACGTTTCCGGCGGGAGCAGCTAGCTGTATCAGGATGGCACCGCTAAAAACTGAATGCTCTGAGTCACTATTCCGCCGGTAACGGAAAGATTCAAGGCATCCCGTACCCGACACGGGATGGCGGTTAAATCGCCGCGTTATTGATTGCGGCACCGACCGGGGGCGGGTGCCCTGGCATTTTAGTACAGCCGCCTATTGCAGATTCAGGTTAAGGATTGTCCACCAGGGTGGCCATGACGGCTGCGATAACCGCTTCAACTGCGGCTGCAATACCCATTTTCCCGGTGTTGATGGTCATATTGTAATGAATAGGGTCGGTTATGTCGGCATTGAAAGAATGTCTTATGAACGCTTTGCGACGTGATTCCCGCCGAATGACACGGCGCTTGGCTTCTTCGGTAGTCGCCCGGTATTCAAGCGCCACATTGCGAACTCGCATTTCCATGGGTGCGATGACACGCACGCTGAATATATCATCGGCCGGCAGGATAAAATTTGCGCCCCGGCCCACGATTACCGCACGGCCGTGTTTGGCAATCGTACTGGTGACTACCAGAAGATGCTTGAGGTAGGTGTCGGGGTGAATATATTGGTCTTCCATCAGAGAGGATATGAAATCCTTTACCCCGCTGAGACGTTCTTTTTCAAGGGCAAGGATTAACGGTTCGGATTTGACGTGAACCTTGAACCCCTGAACGGTTGCGTTTTATTTTGATGACGCACTGGACATGAAGGCATCGATAAATCTCTGGTTATCCGCCTCCGTAATTTTTTCCGGCAACAATTTTGTGGCCAGGGTGATAGCGGCATCAATGATCTCTGATTTTAGCTCCTGGCGGGCTTCTACGATGCGGCTGTTGATTTTCTGTTGGGCACTTTGGAGCAGTATTTTGCTTTCCTGCTCTGCTGCTTCAATAATCATTTGCCTGTTTTTTTCGCCCTGCGCGACGATTCTCTTTTTTAAGTCTGATAGACGATTCTGGCTGTTTGCAAGCTGTTTTTTACAATCAGCAATTTGGCGGAGCATCTCATCTTTTTCAGCTTCCAAACCGCCGATTTCATCGGCGATATCCTGTTGCTTGCCGGCTAAAAATTTCTTGATGGGCGCGCGGGAAAATTTAATCAACAGGAAGGCCAGAATCAGAAAATTAACCCATCGCATGACCAGGTCGAATATGGGACGCCAATCGCCTGGATTATCTGCCGCCAGGACTTCAAAAGCCGACAGATGAAGCATGATTAGACAGGTTAAAAACCAGCTGCCTGCCAGTAATATTTTTTTCACGTATTTCACAGGTGCTGCCTCCGGTCTGTGATTTTTTCAATGATATTCAGAGCCAGGGCTTCCGATTCTTTTTCCACGGCCTTTCTTTCTTTAGCTATGCGGGCCTCAATTTCTTGTTGGACCTTTTGCCTGTCAGCGGTGATCTGCTTTTTGACCGATTCAAAAATTTCCTTTGCCTGCTGACTGCCGGTAGCTTCAAGGTTATCCTTGAGCTCCAAGGCCTCTTTTCTGGTGGCGGATTCCTGCTGCTGGATTTGGCTGGTAATTGAGTCTACCTCTTCCTGGGCCTGAGTGATATCCCGTTTAACCCGCTCGATATGAATGTCCCTGTCAGACATCACATTTCGCAGGGGACGAAACATGATTCGATTGATCACGAATAAAAATATCAGAAACCCGATGACTTGAACAATCAGGGTTTCATTGATGCTGATAAGCGCTACGTTGCTGATGATTTCCATGGGACCCAATCCAGATAGCTTATTTAGTTGGGCGATCGACGCTCAACTAAAAGTTATTTGTCATTGGTTATTTGTTATTCGAAATGATGATCATCTATTTTACTGATATTGCATCAAATAATAAGACATCAGATATCAGTCCGTTTTTTACGATTAACTGATAACTAACAGCCAGTAACTCCCAATCGACTATTTGACCAACTTTAGACGACAAACAATAACAGCAAGGCGATAACCAGAGAATAGATTCCGGTCGACTCTGAAACCGCCTGCCCCACCAGCATGGTCCGGGTTAACAGGCCGGCTTCTTTAGGATTTTTACCAATCGCTTCACAGGCTTTGGCTGCTACCATGCCCTCACCGACCCCGGGTCCTATGGCGCCCAGTCCCATTGATATACCAGCACCGATAAATGCTGCTGCTTTTACGATATCCACACCTTCAATTGCCATTTTTTCCTCCTTAATTTTATCTATCGCCGAAGGCGATTGGGGGTTCCAGGCTTTTATCCGGAAAGCCTGGAAAATAATATCCAGTTTATCCTGTAAATCCCGTCAAAAAATAAAATAGAATCCATACATATTACACCACAAATATCAGTACCAGGCTCACTACCATGGCATAAATAGCCGTGGATTGCGAAACCGCCTGTCCCACCAACATGGTCCGCATTAATTCTCCGGCATGCTCGACATTTCTGGCTACCCACCTGACCGCACCTTCGGCGGCCATACCGTTGCCGATCCCCGGACCGATACCGCCAAATCCCATACAGATCCCGGCGCCCAAAAGTGCCATGGATGCGCTCAGGGTGGTTGATTCGGGATATGATTTGAACATCAATATGAAGCTTACCAGCAGCCCGAAGATGGCAGGCGTCTGGGACACCGCCTGTCCGACCAGCATGATAGTCGTTACATTTGCTGCGGTTTTGGGCTGCCTGGCAATGCCTTCGCAGCTTGCCCCGGCAGCCAGTCCGCCTCCGTACCCGGAGCCGATGGCGGCTAGTCCCATGCTCAAGCCGGCTCCAAGATAGGCCGCCCACGTCGGATAAAGCGGGGCATTTCCAAAATTCAGGAACATCAGCATCAGGGACACCACCATGGCGAATATGGCCGGTGTCTGGCATACCGCCGATCCGATGAGCATATTGGTGGTCAACTGAGAGGTTACGGCCGGCTGCCTGGCAATTCCAAAACAGGCCTGACCGCCCGGGTACCCCGACCCGACCCCCGACCCGATGGCACCCAGGCCCATACAGATGCCGGCACCCAACAGGGCGGCAGCTTTCAAAAGGGTGGGCACGGGAACATCCAGAAAAAGCAGCAGGATGGCGATTACCAGGGCAAAGATTGAGGCCGATTCGGCCACCGCCTGTCCCACCAGCATATTTTTGAAAATATCGGCTGAAATTTTGGGGTTGCGTGAAACCGCCGCATTGGCCTGGGCCGCTGTATATCCCTCGCCAATTGCCGCACCGATAGCGCCAAGTCCCATTGCCAGGCCGCCTCCGGTGTAAGCAGCCACTTTCACCATTGTTTCAATATCAAAAGTCATCTATTATTTTACCTGAACTGAAATGTATACAACCGTGAGCATGGTAAACACAAAGGCCTGAATGGTGCCAACAAAAAGACCAAAAAATGCGTATAAGAACGGCGGCAGAACAATGTTGTAAGTCAAAGAGGAAACCACCAGGATGATAATTGATCCCCCCATGATGTTTCCGAACAATCGAAAGGAAATAGAAACAATCTTGGCAAGTTCACCAATCACATTCAGCGGCATCATGAAAAATATCGGTTGAAAATATTCTTTAATGTAGGCTTTAAATCCCTTGGACTTGATACCGGCATAATGTGCAATAGCAAATCCCATAATGCCCAATCCCAGGGTTGTGTTAAGATCCTTGGTCGGCTCTTCCAGGTGGGGAATTATTCCTAACCAGTTGGAAAAAAGCAGAAACATAAACAGTGCGCAAACAAGCGGGGCATAGGTTTTGGCCAAATCTTTGCCCAGCGCATCCTCGCTAAGCTCATAGAGCAGTTTTACAATCAGTTCCCCCAGTGCCTGGATCGGTCTGGGCAGTATATCCTTTTTGTTGCTTGCGAATAGACCAAACACAATCAGCACCGCAAATACAATCCATGTCATTGCGATGACTTCAAGATTTATGGTTATGTTGTGCCCCAAAAAAGGAATGATAAGCTGATGTAATTTTCCTAAATCGCCCATAGTCGTTTCTCCAGCATTTTAATTGCTGATGCTCTAAACCTCTTTTTCCCGGTTTGATAAAATAAGTCTGAAAATATGATCGGCAAGGATTACCAATTGGATCATAAAAATTCCCACTATTGCAGCTACCATATCAAATTGATCAAATTTAACAGCGACTACAATCGGGACCGCCAATAAAACGTATCGAAAAATTATTGAACCCAGCGAAAGAAGAAAGGTTTTTCTTTTTGATTTGCCCAGGCGCAGGGGAAGCGTTTGGCCGATGAGTATAAAATTGATCACACTGAAAACGGTGCCCAGTATCAAGCCTTTGGCCACATCTTTTTGTCCGGCCAAAATAAAACAAAGCCCGATAGCAATGGCAATCCAAATTGCCCTGGAACCGTATTTTTTCTGTGTTTGTTTAACGGACTCCATTCCCTCGATTTTCGCGGTCGTTGCCCTTGTCCTCGATTACCTCCATAATTTGACGATAGACGGTGACCCCGCCGCCAATTACACCTAAAATGGTGAAGATCGTCACAAAAATTCCTTTAAGTCCCAACCACTTGTCTATATACAATCCCACAAAAAAACAAAATACGATGCATCCCGCCATGGTCAGGCCGATTTGCATTATAATGGAAAGATTTTCAGCCCATGCCCGGTTCTTTTTATAATTAAAAAACATTGCTATTTACCAATTATTAATTTCGTGTGTCAAGGGTGAATTCCATGACTCAATTATTTTTTAGTCTAAAAATTTCCATTGCCATGGTTAAAATGAAAACCGGGCCATGGGCTTTGGAGCTGATAACCGGAGCTTTCAGAGCTGATAGCGTATAGGCCATGGTCCTTGCTGCCCACATATATGGTCCCGTCGTTACCAATCCCCGGAGATGAACTGACCCCATCGTTTGTTCTAAACCGCCACTTCAGTTCGCCACCCGGAGCGATCGCATACAGGTGATGGTCGTCGCTGCCGATATAAATGGTGCCATCTTGACCGACGGCAGGCGAAGAGGAAATTTTATCTTCGGTCCTAAACCGCCATTTTCGATTTCCGTTTTTTGTCAACGCATACAGATGGTGGTCCCAGCTGCCCACGTAAATCGTGCCATCCTTGTCAATCGCCGGAGAAGAAGCTATGACATCACCGGTTTTGTAACGCCACTTCAGGCTACCGTCATTGTTGACGGCATACAGATGATGGTCCCAGCTGCCAACAAATACGGTGCCGTCTCTTCCGAGGGCAGGGGATGACTGTATCCAAGAGCCGGTCTTGAAGGTCCACCGCAGGCGGCCGCTTCGCTCGATGGCATACAAACGACCATCCCAGCTGCCGACATAGACCGCATGATCTCTGCTCAAGGCCGGCGAGGAAGATACTTTGTACTCTGTTTTAAAGCGCCATTTCAAACTTCCATCCTTTCGGACAGCATAGATATAGTTATCATAACTGCCGAAATAAATCGTGCCGTCATCATCGACGGCCGGCGACGATATGATAGGTTGTTTACCCATGGCCCTGAACTTCCACTGCAGGACTTTATCCGGTTCGATGGCATATAAATGATGGTCCCAACTTCCGACATACACCACACCGTTCGCACCGACGGCCGGAGTCGACTGAACCCAAAATCCGGTTTCGTATTTCCACCGGCTATTTCCGTCCGGTGCAATGGCGTACAGGTGTTCGTCCTGGCTGCCAATAAAGATTGTACCTCCGGAGGAGATTACCGGTGAAGAGAGGATTTGACCTGCCGTCGATATTTTCCACCTGAGACTACCCGGTTGGGCATTTGCGACGGCGCCGGATCCCGGAATTAAAAACAATATGAGGAAGACTAAATAATGTTTCGGATTCATGTTGTCCAATTCAGATAGAAATTGATCCAATGGAATTAGATTTTCAAAAACAAAAAAATTGAAAAGAGCACGAGTGACATCAAGACCCCAAATCCAATGGCCTTGGGAGTCAGGCGCACTTCAATGTTCGGGTTACGTATGATTACAATAAAGGTGCCGGTGATTTTCATGATTTGTTTGTCCAGGAATTCCCCTAAACTAACCAAGGGTCCCTGGCAAAAATGTATGAATAATTTCCCGGGAATCCTGGCAAACCAGTCCGTATCGAGGGTATAGGTTGGATAGCCCTTCACCAGTTTTCTCAAAAACCAAAATCCTAAAAATGAGAAAATAAACATTTGCGTGATTGAAAACACGCGGGTTGCAGTAAATGGTACGAATTCGACCGGATATGGCAGCATATCGTACAGGATCTTCGGATAAACACCCAGAAAGACACACAAAAAGGCTAAAATACCCATACCGATCAACATATGCACAGGCGTATTAATTGCTGAATCTTTTAATTTTGTTCGGATTTCGGGCGGAGGTTCCTCGCGACCCTGGAGCCAGATGTTCCAGGGGAGTTTAAGCCCGGTATGAAGAAAGGTCCCCACGGTAGCTCCCTCCAGCAAAAGGTAAATGATGGGTCTTTGAATGAATTCTGCTGCTTCGATTGTCATAGTCTTGCTGACAAAGCCATTGAATAACGGAAAGCCGGAGATGGAAAAGCCGCCGATCATATAAAGCCAGAATGCAATGGGCATATATTTGTATAGTCCGCCAAGTTCATTAAATTTCGCCGTGCCGACCACTACCAGGGCACACCCTGCGCCCATATACAGCAAGGCGTTATAAATAATATGACACAATGCATGCGAGGCGGCGCCATTTAAGCCCATTTCAGTTCCCATCCCGACACCGGCAACCATATACCCGATCTGGGAGATTATATGATAAGAGCAAAGCCTTCTGCCGTCGTTTTCAAGCACCGCCAAAAATAAAGCAAACACCGCCTGGATGGCTCCCATCCACATCAGCAGCGGGACGCCGGAGAAAGTGGTAATTAAGCAAAAAATAGCCGTCTTGGTTGTAAAAGCGGTCATATAAATAGAACCGCTGGGTGTCGCCTCAGAGTATGAATCGGACAACCAGGAGTGAAACGGCGTGGTGGCTGAATTGATAATGAATCCCAAGAGCATGAGATTGGATCCCAGGTATTTCCCCCCCCAACCCCAGGGCATATGGGCAAATTCAATGGATCCGCTTTGATGTACGTGAATCAAAATGCCGGCTAAGATGCAAAGGCCGCTAAAATGATGCCACAAAATGTAACGAATGGCGGCGCGCATGGCTTTTCTTGTCCCGCGGAATAAAATCAGGAAAAATGGGGCCCAGGACATGATTTCGAGACAAAAGAAAAGGGTAAACAGGTCACCGGCAAATACGGCACCGAGGGCGCTGCCCGCGTAGATCATGGCTGCTACATGTTCCCAATCATTTTTTACCCCCAGCGCATAGATATTCATACAAAATGCGGCGATAACGTAAACGTATCCAAACAGCATACTCAGTTTGTTGATTCTGACAATGTCCAGTGTGTATTGCAGAAACGGGACATTCCCCTTATGGAGCGCAGCGGGCCAGGGGGGAACGGCGCCGAATACACCCGTGGTGGTTGCCACCAGGATTGCCAATCCGGCCATGGGAAGTAAAAGAAAGTAGGCCTGTTTTGCCCGTCTCCATGGGATAAACGGTATGAGTAATCCGCCGAGACAGATAACCAGCCCGGGATGGACCCAGCTAATCAATTCGATCACCTCGATTTTTCCTGATAATAATCCTCGTCAACGACAATAAGAATACCCATTGCTTTCGCTATTAGAATGAGCAGCATACAGCCGAACAGTCCGAATATGGCGAAAAATTGCGGCAGGTACTGAAATGAAAAATGATAATGAAAGACATGTAGATAAAGCCAGAAAAAATCCAAAATTAAGCTCACCACCATACAGACAAAGTAGAGCCGCCAGAACAGCTTTTTGGGATATGTTCTTAGTTTGTTCATGCTCAGATGCCTCCGAAAATATTTTTCACGGCCGTTTTAGCCAAATCGTAGATGCTCAAGGTGTTAGGGAATAAACAAAGAAAAATGGAAAAAATGGCGGTAAATGCCAGGGGAACGATCATGAACAGGTATAAAGGGTGCTGGATCTCGATGATGTGTTTTTTTTCAGCATAGACCTCAACTTTCTCTTCTCGATCATTTCCAAGCGTTTCGGCTACCGGCATCTTACCGAAAAAGGCGGTTCGAATTACAGGAAAGAAATAAAGGACGTCTAAAATAGATCCGACAAAAATAATCAATAAAAAAAAGAGATGGCCCGATTCAACAGCGCCTAACGCAACATGCCATTTGCTGATAAATCCGGCTAATGGGGGAGCTCCAGCCATGCCGAAGGCGCCGATCAAAAAGGCGCCCAGGGTAATTGGCAATACTCTGCCCAGCCCTGCCAGTTCGTTGATCGTCTTTTTGCCGGTGATTGCTGCTATCGCGCCGGCACATAAAAATAGCGTGATCTTCATAAAACCATGAAAGGGAATGTGAAGCATGGCACCTGTGATTGACATGGGACTTAGGAGGGCGACTCCCAAAATGATAAAGGAAAGCTGGTTGATGGTAGAATAGGCCAGCATTCTTTTGAGGTTGTTTTGGCCGATGGCAAAAAAATTGGCAACGATGATGGTGAAGGCCGCGATAGCGGCGAGCACCAACCCCAGACCAAGGGTGTGCATCAGCTCTATGCCGTATATATGACAGACAATCCTAATGATGCCGAAAACACCCGCTTTGACTACAGCAACAGCATGCAAGAGCGCGCTGACCGGTGTGGGCGCAACCATTGCAGTCGGTAGCCAGGAATGGACAGGCATCCAGGCGGCCTTGGCGAATCCGAGCAAAAAACAGAAAAATACGATTTGCAAGGTGACTTTCGAGGTATGGCTCAGGGCCGGTTTTAAAATTCCTTGATAGCTGAAGTCTGTGGTTCCGACCAAAAAATACGTCATTAATATTCCGATGAGGAAAAAAACCCCGCCGGTAAGCAAATAGGCCAGATATTTATGACCGGCGGCTATGGCTTCCGGTGATTCCTCATGGGCGACCAAAGGATAGGTGGAAATGGTCAATATTTCATAGAAGATGAACATGGTGACCAAATTGGCTGAAAGCGCTATTCCTATGGCGCCTAGCAAAGCCAGAGCAAATGAGAAGTAATATCGCGTCTGTGCATGCTCATTTAAAGACCGCATGTAACCTATGGAATAAATAGACACTAAAATCCATAGAACTGATGAAGTCGTGGCGAAAATGAGGCCCAAGGCATCTGCCCTAAGCGCAAACTCAATGTTGGGGAAAAGATCAAACCAGGTGGATTGGATCGGGCCGTGCTCCAATACGACGGAAGTCATAGAAAGCACTGAATAAAAAAGGCCGGCGCTGCCCAGCAGCGTCCAGGTTTCCCTTATATTGGGCCGCTTCCCGGAAAGTAAAATGAGCAGGGCAACGATAGCGGGACATATAATCGCCCAAATCGGTCTAGCCGCTATGGAAAACAAGTCCGTCATCAACTCACTCGTAGGCATTTGGAGGTTCAGAGTCCCATGGGAACAGTAAAGGCAATTACCTTATTCACGATGACCTGGTTAAAAATACCAACCAACACGATGACAATGGCCAGAACAAACGCAGGCAACAACATGCTGAGCGGGGCTTCACCGGTACGAGGGTCATCCGCAGACCCTTTGTCATCCGCTACCTTTTTTTGGGCATGAACAAAAAGGCCTTTGTCAAAAATCCTGAAAAATAAGGCCACATTAATCAAGGTGCTCACCAGCAAGGCAGCTACAAAACCCCACTGGTGGGCTTTTATTCCTCCTAAAAGCAAATACCATTTGCTGAAAAACCCGCATGTCGGCGGTACACCGATCACCGCTAAAGCTCCAACGGTAAATATGAAGGCCGTGATTGGCATGGTCCTGAAGATGCCCTTAAAATCAGCAATACGATGCCCATTGGTTTTGTACATAAGCAGGCTCGCCACCATAAAAAGGCAGGCCACCATCATGGCATCATTTACAATATGAAAAATTGCACCTTTTAGGGCGATGGTGTTCGCCACTCCGATTCCCCCGAAAATATATCCGATTTCAGCGATGATGACATAAGACAGCATGCGTTTAAAATCGCTTTGGGACAGGGCCATGACGGCACCAAATAAAATGGCCAACGTACCGAACCATACCATGACATCATTCACCCGCAGCATTGAGATCGGAAATTCCGCTCTATAAACGGTGAACATTATACGAATGATGACATACGCCATCACCTTGGTCATTAAAGGTGCAACAGCGGCGCTGACAGCAGACGGTGCATAGGTATAGGCATCCGGTAGCCATCCGTGTAAAGGAAAAAGCGCCATCTTTATGCTCAAGCCGATTAAAATGAATGCAAATCCGACCAAAACTGTTTTGAAATGATAGAGCTTGGGGAGTAATTGTGAAAGGTCCGCCATGTTTAACGAGCCGCTCGCGATATACAAATAGCCCACCCCCAGAAGGTAAAAACTGGCGCCAACGGTGCCGATGACGATGTAACGAAAGCTGGCGTAGGTTGCTTTCTTTTCCCCCATGGCGATGAGCGCATATCCCGACAGGGAGGCTACTTCCAGCAGTACAAAAAGATTAAACAAATCGGCGGTTATGCATATGCCCAATAGACCGGTGATCAGCAAAACAAAAAGACTCCAAAATAAAGCGGTTTTTTCCGGTAGTTCCCGCTCCACACTTTTTTTGGCATGAACGGTCGCCAGCAGACTTAGCACTGAGACTAAAACCAGCATGACTGCGTTGAGATGGTCGATCCGATATTCGATACCCCAGGGAGGTTTCCACCCTCCCAGCCAGTAGGAAATGGTTCCATTGACGATGACCGAATTCAGAATACCAACCGAGGATAATAGGCAGATGGACATCGCCGCCAGCGCCAGGGGATAGGATATTCTTTTGTTCCACCAGCCGGTAAAAAAGATTACAAATGATGTTAACAGAGGCGCAATAACAATGATTACCGGTAAATGCTGTACCATTTTTTATAGTCACTCAAATTTCAATCGTCAGCAATCAGTTGTCAGAAAAAATGCCCTAAGGGCCTAAAACAATCTGCTTATTTCCGGGTGATGCCTGATCGTTTTAATGAACTGCTCCGTTCGGATGTTATACCGCTTTTTCATAATGCGTAAAAGCCGCTGGCTCATAATGAATCCCAGTGAGTGATCTTTTTCGAAAAGCGTCTTTATTTTTTTATCTCGAAATGAGAATACTTCGCACGCCTCGGCGCAGATGGCGTCTGTGGTAAAAAACTCTTCATCCAGCATTGCCGACCATCCAAACGAATAGCCCGGCTTGATGGCACTCACGGATACGGTGATCTTATCAGTAATTCTCTGTTCAAGAAGCACTTTACCCTGTTGTAACATGAAAAAGCGCTCGGCTTTATCTCCCTGTCGGAAAATGTATTCATTTTTATCGAAATGCAGTAATTCAGTGATGGGGAGCAATTGGTCGAGCATTTCATCGGTCAGGTACCCCAGCATGACAATTTGCTTTAAATCTTCTCTGGATATCATATCAGATCCTTATCAGGTTTTTCTGACAACATGTTGTATGATACTGAAGGTTTCAGGTGTCAGCGCTGCCGCAGGCTGCCGAACCGGCCAGTTTGATCGAAAAAGAGGCTCCTCGTGGCCTAACAGCGAACCGCAGAACCGCAGAATATCGAATGTCGAATGTCGAAGGGTGGAATCGCTGCGCTTTGTCTTTTTTATAAAATAGATAGAATACATTACTTCGACATTCGATATTCGCTTTTTTATTTCTCTAATTTGTCGTCTCTAAGCCGGGGAAGGATTTCATCCTCTTCCAGAGTGTCATATTCCTTGTAGATTTTAATGGCCAAAGACAGCGCCACGCCGAGTGTCGCAACAGCCACAACAATGGCTGTCAGCATTAGAACGTGGGGCAGCGGATTGATGTATCGTACGGCCTGAATCGCAGTCTGGCCGGAATCATGTGCGTGCTCAATAATAGGAATGGTGGCGTTTTTTTTGGCTCCGATTGAAATAAAGAACAGGATAATCGACGTCTGCAGGATGCTCATGCCGATGATTTTTTTCATAAAGTTTTTCTTGATAATGATTCCGTACAGGCCGATCATCATCAGCAGGATATAAACCCAGTAGTTGACTCTGGAGATAAAGATAGCCAGTACCTCATCCATTCCTATAAACCTTCGTCCTGTCGGCCGGCCGATGCCAGATTGTAGTAAAGAACCACCATGACGGCCATCACGGCGATGCCCACTCCGATTTCGACGATCAGAATACCGTGGGAACGCGCACTTACCGGATCAACACCAAGGATATTCGATAACGCGCCGTAATCCAGGTAGTTCTTTTCATAGAGCATGCAAAGGGCTCCGGTTAGAGCATAGATAACAACCCCCAGGACGCATAAAAATGCGGTTAATCGCTCACCCATGCGCCTGATGGCCGATCTCAGATCATATGCGATGGCAAAAAGAATCATCGACGCTCCCAGAATAACGCCTCCCTGGAATCCTCCTCCGGGGCTGTGATGCCCGTGGGCAATGACATAGAGAGCGAATATCTGAATAAAGGGTATGATCAGCCGGCATGTGGTCTTAACGATTAAATCATAGGGGATCCAGGCGGTATCGATGCGTTCAAAATCGCTCATTTTTTCGGGGAACTTGCCTCCTTTTTTGATGCGCAGGGTTATGCCGGTTGGAATGTGGCGGTAGAGCCGGGTTTCCGGTTCGATGAGCTTAGAGGTTCTCAGTAGAAAGATACAGGCGATTCCCGCCGTAAAAATGACGATGGTTTCAAACATGGTGTCATAGCCGCGATAGTCGGCCAGCACGGAGGTAACGATATTCGGAACTGAGGTGTCTGCTATGGTGTTTTCAATGTAATAGGGCGATACATGGCTGCTGGCCGGCGAGTGCGGGTCACCCCAGAGCGGGAAATCAAGGGAACAATATATTAAAAGGCCTCCCAAAAAAACGACCAGAATTAATCCGATGGCTTTCAATCTTTGGACCTCCTTGAGGTTTGAAAAACGGCTGCTACAAACAGGACGGTGCTGATGCCGGCCCCCACCGAGGCTTCGGTAAAGGCCACATCGACCGCGCCCATGATGGCCCATAATAGACACATCATGAAACTATAGGCGCCAAACAGGATAGCGGCACTTAAAAGGTCTTTTATGGTCAATGCGGCGATGCCGCAGATGACTACAATCAACAATATGATAAATTCAATCTGCCAAATCATTCGTCTACATGTGGCTCCTTTTTCCATGGGGTCAATCCCGCCCTGATACCGGCATCGATAATGGCATGGGTGGCGGTGGGACTGGTGATAAAGACAAAAACGACAATAAGAATGATCTTTATTGCAGTGAGCAAGCTCGCCGTGCCGATCGAACTGGCGGTATACAATGCCAACGCTCCCATCGCGATGACCAGACCGGCCGTGTCAAGCTTGCCGGCCGGATGCAAACGGGAATAAAAATCAGGAAAACGGATAATGCCCACGGCACCGCCGGCGAAAAAGACCAAACCGCAGATTAAAAGGGCTGTGACAATGATGTTCATCGTTGTGAATACCCCACTAGGCCATCAATGGTTTGGTTCTGACAGCTTGTTGTCAGAGACTTGATGGTTTCAGGTTTCAGGTGTCAGCCCAGCCGCTGACCGCGGAAACGGCTAGTTTGATCGAAAATGAGACTTCAGCCTTACAGCGTCTCATAAGAGTATATAAAAAGCGAATATCGAATAATGAATATCGAATAATGAATGTCGAAGTAAGGAATTCTGTCGATTTTAATGTATCCAAAAGACCGAGCGCAACGATTCCATCCTTCGATATTCTGCGGTTCGCTTTTTGACTCTATGAAGTCTCATACGAGGTGTCATTTGCCTTCTACTTTTTGGTCCCTTCATCATACAGGCCTTTTTGTTTTTGGAAATATCTGGAGGCCGCCAGTACGGCGATGAAATTTAACATGGCGTAGGCCAAAGCGATATCCACAAACATCTCAACCCGCTGATAGATCAGCCCGATCAGGATCAATAATGTGGTGGTTTTGCTGCCAATGGCGTTGACGCCGACCAGCCGATCCAGAACCGTCGGCCCGAAAACCGCCCGGTATAAGGACAACAGCATTAGCAGACCCAGGAATATGCCTGAATATATAAATACCTGTTCCATTATTCGCGGAATACTTCGGCAATCCTTGCCTCCATGCTACCCGGTAAGGATCGGCCCGATACTTCATCAATGCAATGCACCGTAAATTTGCCGAGCACACTGACATTGACCGTAATCGTTCCGGGGGTAAGCGTGATGGAATTGGCAAAGGTGGTGCGGGAAATGTCGCTTTTCAATCTACTGTCGAATTCAATAATTTTGGGGTCGATAAGGTCTATCATTCTGGGATGGAACACAAGATAGAGCACATGAAGATTGGCCAGAAATATTTGATAGAAAAGCCAGGGGATGTAGCCGGCAAACCGCAGCCAGCGAATAATGAACGCCGGCTTTATCCCTGAAGGAAATAACAAGTCATTGCTGAATGCAGCGACGATCAGGCAGGAACCCAATCCCAGCGCAAGGTGGAAGGGATCGAATTTACCTGAAAAGAGCACCCAAAACAAAGCCAGGATGAGAAATGTCACTATAAAGGGCGCTGGGGCAAAGCTTTTTTTAGTGGGGTTGCGCGAAAGTCGGCGGCCGGATTTCCTGCGGTATTGATCTTTAATAGAGGCTTTTTCTTCCGGAGCAGCCAATCCCACCACCTCCCCTCGCTTTGAATTTTTAGTCGGATAGTATGTTATAACTTGCTGATTTATATCCTTTTATTTTTTGAATATGAAATGTAAGGATACGGCTCTCATAATTTTCGACGTATTCCTTAAGTCTCTGTTTTACATGGCGAAATTTATTACTCTGCAAATTGCTGATCAGGTTGTTGATATCCGTCGCCCGTCCTTCGCAAATAATACTGGGGCCTTCTCCGATTAAGACTTCCCATTCCCTGGCGACAGATATGCCCAATTCCTCGAGAGCGGGATAGAATTCATCTAAAGTGTAGCTGCCGTAATCCGCTTTTTTATCACTAATTATGTTCCACATCTGGTTAAACTTCACGGTATCTTCGCGAATATCGGTGGAATATGAATCTTTTTTGCCGGTTTTGACCAGAACTTTGGTTTTGTAGCCTTTCACATAATTAAACAGATCCGCCTTGGACTCCTTATATTTTTTGTTCTGCAATGCCTTTTCAAGTTGATCTAAATCATTACTGACAGTTTCGAATATAATTTCACTGTAGGCGCCGACCAGCACCGACCATCCGGCCACGGTGTGCATGCCTAACTGATTGATCGTTGGAATAAACTTTTTGATAATAAATTTATCGTATTCTTTTTTTTTGTCATGAATAATCGTCCAATAATGATTTAGTTTGACTGTCATAGCTTAACCCTCCTCATGTTATTCGACACTTGATTCGGAAGTTCTCGACTCAGTCACTACAGGCGATGATGAATTGCGATAACAAACTGATATATAGAAATATTAATAGTCTGTGACGTTTCGGGGAAAAAATCGGATTTGTCGACGCTATTTGAGAAAAAAAATAATCGTCGTATGTTTTATTTATTCGAAATATTCATCGCTGAGCCATCGCCAGCTTACGATTATTCAGCCTTTTCATTTCGGAGAATGCAGATAACGTTCTATTCAATGGAAGCTGCGCCCGTTCGTTGATCGACGGTAGCATACTTATATCACAGGGTGCAACTATTATTTGTGCGGATCCACGAGTTTGCATACCAGTTCAAGCGCCTGTTCCAGACTAACCTTGCTCATATTCAGTACCAGGTGATAAAGAAAGGGGTTGTCATAATCAGATTTGCCCAATTTATGGTAAAGATTCTTGCGGCGTTTATCTTCACTTTTTACTACCTGGATTGCCCGGCTTTTTGAAAGATCATAATTCGCCATCATAAATTGCACGCGATTTTCGAACTCATCGATGAGAAGAACATGAAAGGCGTCGGGATGGTCGTTTAAGATGTACTGGCTTCCCCGCCCAAGTATGACCACATCACCATCATCGGCCATCTGGGCGATTATCAAAACCAGATAATCCAAATATATTTCTTCATCAATATAGCCGCGCTCATCCTTTAAGACGCGATCCATCAGTGGTTTTGAGACTGTTTTTGAGATAAATTTAGAGAATTTGCCGCCAGCTTCCTTTTCCACGGTTTCCACAAAATGGGTCGAAACATTGGCCATTTCGGCCACCATTTTGATGATTTCACTGTCGGCAAATGTGTAGCCAAATTCATTGGCGACCATTTTGCCCAGGGTTTTGCCGCCGGCGCCAAATTGTCTTGATATCGTGATTACCGCCATTAAAGCCTCCCTTTTATTTTAATGTATATTGTCGATTGAAAATTGAATATTTAAGGTTCGCCTCTGGCGGATCGATTTGAAAGGGCCTCTATACAAATTGACGGAGCAAAGCGACTTCCATAATTATTCAATTTTCAATATTCAATAGTCAATTCATACCTTCTCCGGCGGTATCAACAGGGTCGGATAGACGGACTTCTCGGCAATCGAGCGTGGTGTGCTGCCAAGCCATTTTTCAACCCAGGCCGTTTTGGCCGAGGAGCCCAAAACGATCATGGTTGCCTGACAATCCCTGGCAGCTTTTTCGATCTCCGCGTCCGGATCACCGATATAAACGTGCTCCCGGGCCTTGATGCCCTCGGCTTCAAATATATCGCAGATCTGCCTAAGTTTGGTCCGGGTTTCTTTGCGAGTTTTTTGGATTGCCATGGCTGATGAGCCTTTTAAGTCCTTCTCACCGGCCACGTGCATGACCCCGATCTCCTGGACGACATTTTTCAGGCCCTTTAAATAATCAACTGCTTTTAAACTGGCGGGTGACCAGTCCATCGCCAACAAGGGCCTTTCAAACGGTTTTTCAATGGAGATCGCTGTTTCCGACAAATGCTTGTAGACCAGCACGGGAGTTGCCGACCTGCGAAGTAATTCGGTAACGTCCGAGCCGGAATAGAGGTTTTCGAGCACGCCTTTGTGCGAGCGCCCGATGACGATCAGATCGGCTTCCTCATTTTTGGCAGCCTTGATGACTTCGGAAACCAGACTGCCGACCACAATATAGACGCCGACCTCCAGGCCTTGTTCAAACAGGTTTTCGGACCAATCTATAAATCGGATATTGGCCGCTTCGCGCAATCGAATTTCTTCATCTTTGCGGTAACCCACCCGGCTCATGGCAAATCGATCCTTTTCGATGACGTTTATAAAGACAATGTGGTTTAAGTCCGCTTTTGTCAGGCTCAGCAGCGACTGGACGGCATCAAAACCCAACTCCTCGAACTTGGTGACAAAAAGTAGTCTCGTAATTTTCATGATCGCAGTTACTCTCCAATAATCTGATAATTAATCCGCAGATATTCAATTTGCAATCTTCAATTTTCAATACCGGCTCGTCCGGGTCAGGGGATCAGGCCAGGATTTTTTTTATTTCCTCGGCCAATATTTCAGGCTCGACCGGTTTCTCCAGATATACTTTGGGCTCCGGCACTTCTTTGCCGCCAAATTCGGTTAAGGCCTTCTGGGAACGCAGAAATGTTTTTTTAGCTATTCCGGATAAAATGATAATGGGGATATTTTTAAAGGACTTATCTGTTTTAAGTTCGCGGTAAAGCCTGATGCCGCTTTGTCGAGGCATCAGAACATCGAGTATGATCAGCTCCGGTTTTTCCTGCTTGATCATCTTAAGGCCTTCCTCACCGTTGGCTGCTTCCAGAGGTGCATAACCGTTTTCTTCCAAAACCGTCACGCTGAATAGCCGGACATCCGGATCATCATCTACAACCAGTACTTTTTTTGCCATGATGTATTCTCCTTGTGAAAGTACTTAGTGATTTTTTCCAGTAATCAATACCTGCTCTAATTCTTTCAACCTGGTGTGGTTTAAAATTATTCCAGCTTCTCAGTATTTATCATACAAGAATCAGAAAATAAATATTGCCACAACGGCATCAGTGCCCCGGCTGCCCTTCATCAGCTGTCGCACAAGGCAGCCTTACGGTAAAGTTAGTTCCTTGGTCCAAGCGGGAGGTCACGTCTATCTTGCCCTTGTGCTCTTCGATGAGTTTCCGGGTTACCATCAGGCCAAGACCGGTACCCCGGTGCCCTTTGGTGCTAAAGAATGACGTAAAGAGCTTTTGCAAGACCTCTTCGCTCATGCCGGCGCCGTTATCCGAAACATCAAATTTGATAATATTGCCCGGCTCCTTCTCAGTTTTCAGTTTGACGATCCAGTGTTTACTCAGGTCCTCGTCAAACAGGCAGGCATCAACGGCATTTGATGCCAGATTCAGCAAGATTTCGTGTATGCTGCCGGGATCCATAATCACTGTGCCGATGGTGTCGTCAGGTTCGATGGTGATTTCAACTTGGTTTTCGCTGGCTTTATCCTTTACCAGTTCGTAAACATCACTAACAATATTATTTGGCTCGCACGCTTCATATTCCGGTTCGCGTTCTTTAGAATATGACAGCAAGTCCATCACCAGGTTGGAAGTCCGGCCGATGTTTCTTTTTATGGTGTCCCAGCCTTTTTTTAATTTCTCGGTGTCATCGCGTTTGATTCCGATATCAACCAGATAGCTGCCGCCCTTGAGACCATGCAATATATTTTTAATACCGTGGGCCAAACCGGCAACCGTTTGACCGACGGCCGCCAGCCTTTCGGACTTAACCAGTTCCTTTTCCAGCCGTTTAATTTCTCTCAGGTCCTGGAAGAAGGCGACGGTACCCATTTCTTTGCCATTTTCCTGCAATATCGTGCCCGAAAACCTGACCGGAATGTGCCGTCCGTCCTGGGAGACAATAGCGGTTTCCCGCCAGGAGATATCTTTAAACCCGTTTTTACTGTCCAGCGCATCACGAAACTGATCGGCGATTTCCGGCGGGAAAAGCTCGGTTATCGCCATTTTGTAAATTACTTCAGCCTGGGAAAAACCGAAGATGCTCTCCGCCCCGGGATTATAAATGACAACTTTCAAATCCCGGTCGGTGGCGACAATTCCATCGTTTGAGCTTCGGATCAGCTTGATTTGGAAATTGGTTTGTCTTCTTAATTCACTGGTGGCGAGCTCGATTTTTTTTTCAAGATCGGTGGTATACTCTTTTAACTTTTGCTTGATATCAAGCTTTTCTTTGGCCCGCGCCAGGGCAATTGTCAGGGCTTCGTCTCTGACGGGTTTATTGATAAAATCGGAAGCACCGTACTTAAGAGATTCAATGGCATTGTCGATATCGCCGTGGCCGGTGATGATGATGACTTCCGTATCGGGATCAAGCGCCTTTATTTTTTCCAGGACCTCGATGCCGTCCATGCCCGGCATCTTAATGTCGGTGATAACGATGGGCGGGTTTTCTCTGGCGAAAGCCTCCAGCCCCTCGGCCCCATTGAGGGCCGGGATGACATCATAACCGTCGGCTTTCAGCGATATGCCGAGAACTCGCAGAATATCGGGTTCGTCGTCAATTAGTAGGATTTTGTTCATAGAAAAGAATGCCTAAAATGTCTAAATTGCCTAAAATGACTAAAATTAAGGATCAAGATCATTTTAATTTGAACTATCACCTGACCACAGTGAACGATCAACTATCCATCAATCAACCAATCCATCTGATCAGCTTAAATTATTTGTTCGACGTTAAAATCGCTATGCGCCGAAAGCCGTGTGCCTTGCGCCTACGCCCCATGCGCCATGCCCTCTGCGCCATGCTCTCTGCGCCATGCTCTCTGCGCTATGCTCCATGCGCCATGCGCTAGGCGCTTACCGCCGGAAACGTCAGCATAAATGTTGTGCCCCGGCCGATTTCACTTTCAATATCGATGCTGCCACCGTAGTCTTTTACGATCCCGTAGCTGATACTGACCCCCAGCCCGGTGCCTTTGCCGACTTTTTTGGTCGTAAAAAAGGGCTCGATAATTTTGTTTTTAACCTCTTCGGACATTCCGGTGCCTGTATCGGAAACCAGCACCGTGACCCGGTCCGCCTTCATGAAAGATTTTATGGTAAGCTGCATGGACGAGTCCTGAACGTCGGGCTGGCTGCTTTTTTCATCCATGGCATCGATCGCATTTGAAACCAGGTTGATAAACACCTGTTCCAGCCGATTGTGCTCCGCCACAATATCCGGCAGATCCGGGTCCAGATCGAGCTGTACACTGACATCATGAACTTTTAATTGATGCCCCAGGACCTTGAAAACATCTTTGATTGGATCGTTGATATTGACCTTGCTGTGAACAAGTTCAGATTGTCTGGCAAAATCCCGCACATGTTTGATAACGCCGCTGGCACGCTCCACATTGGCGACAATATCATTGGCCATGGTTCGCAGGTCTTCGCCGTCTATCTTGGCGCCCCGTTTTAACATTTTCAAAAAAAAGTCGGCGCATACCTGAATTACATTTAGCGGTTGATTGATTTCATGAGCCATGCCGGCCGCCATCACCCCCAGGGTGGTCATTTTGCCGGCCTGTATCAACTGCGTCTCTTTTTCGACAACTTCAGTGATATCGGTGGTTGAAACAATAATAACATTGCGTTCGCCGTATTTTGCAAAACTGATATTGATATTGACGTAAAACGGTTTGCGGCCCTTGCGGTAATGTCGCTTTTTGCTGAAAAGCAGTGATTGATCTTCTGCCAGGCTTTTTAGTGCCTGGGCCATTTCATCATCATCATTTTCTCCAATTTCGAGAAACGGTCGTCCCAGCAGTTCCTCCCGTGAATATCCATAACTGTCCTGGGCCCGTTGATTCATAGCCAAAATTTCGAAAGTCTTGCTGTTAAGAATAAATATTGGGTGAGGATCATTGTTAAACAGGGTGCGATATTTTTTTTCCGATTTAATGTACTGTTCCTGGAGCATCGCATTTTCGATGGCGACACCGATGCGGTTGCCGATCAATTCCAGAACGTTTTTCTGTTCCTGATTGAAATACATCGGCTTTCTGCTGCCGATGCGTATGACACCAAAGGTTTTCTTTTCCTTGCTGCTGATGGGAACATAGGCAATTGATGCTATCTCTTCGCGTTCCAGTGTGCAGATTTCATCCGGACAATCTTGCGGCAAATTTTCATAGATGGTGTACTCATTGCTCTGGGCCACACGATGGATGATACTGTTTTCGTCAAGAACGCTGAGTGCCTTGCAGGCGTCCTCCGATAGCCCCCGGCAAAAGCGCAGATAGTATTTGCCATCATCATCCAGCAAATAGATGCAAATACCGTCGGCAGACAAAAAATTTAACAACTCCTCGACGGCCTGATTGATTCTGGATTCCAGATCTGCAGGAGCATTCAAGGCGCTGTATATGGAACAAAGTGTGCTCAGCTCGCCGGTATGGCGCTCCCGCTCTTCTTCAGCTTTTTTATCTTCGGTTTTGTCCCAGAGGGTTTCAATGGCCCCGACGATGGAGCCGTCGTGTCCCTTTATGGGAGCGGCCGTAAACCAGCACCATTTGCCGTTTTCCCCTAAACGTGGGAAAAACACTTCTGCTTCGTAGGCCTCTTCAATCAGCGCAGACTTGCGCCATTTTTCACCGTATAATTTTTGGATTTCATCTTCACTGATTTGATCCAGGATCACATCCGCCATGGTGGGGCGTTCTTCTCCCCAAAACGGTGTCGACGGCCGGGTGGTCCCAACGATCGTTGCGGCCGGCGTGCCGGTGAGCCGTTGCATGGCCGTGTTCCAGTGGGTAACGATATGGTCCTGGTTTAATACAAAGGTTGGAATTGTGCTGCCCTCAATAATCTGTGAAAGGGCGATTTCGCTCTCGATTAATTCCCGCTCTATTTCGACATAGCGATTGCCTCTCTGCCGGATCACATCGCCCAGGCGGTCGGCAAATTGTTCGAAAAGGACATTGATGTCAGGCGTGCTGTCTTTGTGTCGACCCAGCACTTTCAAAGCTTTTCTCTTTTCCGCTTCCACCTGGAGCGATGTCCATACGGTTCTGGATTCAACATGGTCGATCAGCCTCACTTCGCCAGGCTTTATCATGCCGAAGATCACACCCAGTTTATCATCGGCTGTCAGTTCCATAATGACCTGTAAATTTTCCAGATCAAAAAGCGCTTTGTAATCGCTGGTGGTGAATATTCCTTTGCGGCCGGCATACAATAATCCCTCAGCCTGATCATCTTTATCGGCAACGCCTAAAATCGTGGGGCGTTGTTCTTCGAAATGTTCACTGTAAATCAGTTCAAGCAGATTTTTGCAAAATCGCCCGCCGCCCACAATGGCAATATTAGATTTCAATAGCTCATCAATCACGCAAGTTCACCTGTATCTGATATTAATTATGCATCTATGTCCATTTTAAACAGAATGACATATTCTTTTTTTATACATACACAGCGTTAAGCAAATTTGAACCTATGCGTTAATTGTAACATCTACCTTTTAAAGGGCATGGTGCCATTCATCGAGACGCTGTGTATTTTTAGAAAAAAACCAGATGCACCACCACAAAGGTCGGGACTAAAAATATCACGGAATACCTCAATATATAGCCGAAAAAACTCGGCATCGGTGTTCCGGCTTCTTCGGAAATGGATCGAACCATAAAATTCGGTGCATTGCCGATATAGCTGCACGCTCCGAAAAAAACCGCTCCGGCAGAAATTGCCTTGAGGTAGACGGCGTTTTCCGTCATCAGCAACGGTACCGCCTCGGCCTCCGTCAGGCCGGTATAAAAGCTTCCAAGGGCGGTGTTAAAAAATGTGAGATACGTCGGTGCATTGTCCAAAAAGCTTGATAAACTGCCGGTTACCCAGAAATAGTGAAACGGCTGGGTCACCCCGTTGACCAGCAATGATAGGGCACCTTGCGATCCGGCCTTTAATATCAGTAAACAGGGGATCATGGTGATGAAAATTCCGATAAAAAGATACGCCACTTCAATAATGGGAAACCAGGTAAAGTCATTGTCTTCACGCAGACTGACCCGGGTCGTCACCAGAGATAGAATGCCCATGATGATTAACAGCGCGTCACGGACCCAGTCCTGCACGGCTCTGTGAACCCCGAATGTATTGACTTCGCCCCAGTCCACCGTACCGCTCATCAGCACCGACCCGACCACACCCGCAAGGAAAATGAAATTGTGGGTACCCTCAAGTTTCAATGGCTGTTTGACATCGTTTTCTTCGGGCGGCGAGGCGCCCTCCTTGCGATAGTGGTAGGTATCAAGAATAAAATATATCACCAACAGTATGATGACAACCAGCAGCATGTGGGGCAGGATGTTGAAAGTCCAGAAAAATGATACGCCGTGCAGAAATCCTAAAAACAGCGGCGGGTCTCCCAACGGGGTCAGTGATCCGCCGACATTGGCAACCAAAAAAATGAAAAATACCACCATAAAGGTTCTGTTCTTGCGGTAATTGTTTGCGCGCAGAAAAGGCCGTATCAATAGCATGGCGGCTCCGGTCGTCCCCATCCATGAAGCCAGGGCAGTTCCGATGATGAGCATGATCGAATTAATTACCGGAGTTCCTCGCAGCCTGCCGCGCAATAGAATGCCGCCGGAAACCGTATACAACGACCACAGCAGAATTATAAAGGGCACATAATCTGCCAGGATAATATGAAGAATTTCGTAAAGGGCATCCCATTTGAACACGATCAGAAACGGGAGACCGAGGGCTGCCGCCCAGAAGGCGGAAATTTTGCCGAAGTGATGATGCCAGAAATCCGGCATAAGCAGTGGGCACAGGGCTATTGACAAAAGCATACCGGCAAACGGAATGCAACTCCACAGCGGAAGAATTTTGCCCAGATTCGCATGGCCTTTACCGTGCTGTCCGCCGGATTGGTCATGGGATGCATCGCTGCTGCCTTCTCTATGGAGTTCCGATTCGGCCGGTGTGGTTTCAGTCTGATGATCTGTTGAGGCCAGAATAAACTCCGGCTGTTTGGGGATTGTATTATCGAAGGCGAAAACTGATACAGAAAATACCAGGATTGCTACCGCTAAAATCGTCACAGAAATTCTCACCCCTGTCATAAGCCCGTTCCCTTTACCGCTGGTTATTCCATAAAAATGGCTTCATTGATTATAGTCTGTCATTATCAACTTGGTTCCGGATAAGACGCCATGCACCTTAGCAGAGTAAGTCCTTGTTTAAAAGCTATTTTTTACCTGAATTTTGCATCCAAATTTCCCTTAGCCACGTTGGAAATCAATTTACCGCAATTGAGTTTGCGCAATGATTTTTGCTTTAAAATTCAGGTAATAAGTTGACCTGCAGGGAATATTGCCGTATGTTATCAAGCACCTGTCAACATCGATCAAAACTTGCCCTAGTTTCAGTATTCCATTATTCGAGTTGATCGCTAGCGACAGAGCAACCATTTTTGGTGCCCGCAGGGCGGGATCATCGATGGTCTTAACACCAGAATCCTGCATGCAAATTAATGAGAATATGAAAGCCTCCGACTCGTGCAAAATTCAGGTATTGGGCCATGTTTTCGATTGCGGAAATAAATTAGAGGAGGTCTGAAACTATGAAATCCTATTCGAAAATTTTGCTTGCAGCGGCCATGTGTTTTCTCTTTTCCCCAGGACCGGCCGCTGCCGTATCTCAGCCACCGGCCGTTGGAGGCAAACTGCCTGAAATTTCGCTTGCCGCACCTCAAAACGCTGAATTGCAGTTGTATTTAGGCGTCAGCGGGAAACAGACCTTCGCCATACCTGAGATAAAAGCCGAAATCGTACTCATCGAAATTTTCAGCATGTACTGACCATTCTGTCAGAAGGAGGCTCCTTCTGTAAACGCAATGTATCGTAAACTGGAAAGCGACGAGAAGTATAAAGGAAAAGTCAAACTGATCGGGATCGGAGTCGGCAATTCGGCCTTTGAAGTTGGTTATTTTAAAAAGGTCTATAATATCCCGTTTCCGCTTTTCCCGGATGGTGATTTCGAAATTCACAAAAAACTGGGGGAGGTTAGAACCCCTTATTTTATCGGTATTCGTATCCTGCAGGACGGATCCCACAAAATTTATTATTCAAAACTCGGCGGAGCCAATGACGCCGATGAATTAATGAAAAAACTGTTGCAGGATTCGGGATTGATGTAGACGCGTTGCGGGTTGCGGGTTGCGGGTTGCGCGGTGCGGGTTGCGGGTTGCGAGTTGCGCGGTGCGCGTTGCGGGTTGCGAGTTGCGGGTTGCGGGTTGCGGGTTGCGGGTTGCGGGGTGCGGGTTGCGGGTTGCGGGGCGCAGGGTGCGAGTTGCCTGGTTTCGGATAAAGGTACATTCAGTGCCGTTTGATAGTACAATCTCCATAAAATCGACGGAGCACAGCAACATCCACAATTCTTCAATAGTCAATTTCTGAATGGGAGGTGTGATCCATGAAAACATCAACTGCAGCACTCATCTATCTCAGTATGATTTTAGTCATGCCGGTGCCTAATGCGTTCGGAGCATCGGCAGCTTTTAAAGAAAACATTTATAACCCGGGTCAGCTAAAGCCCATTGACAGCGAATTAAAAGTGAAAATCGGCGATCCGGCGCCCAACTTTACGCTGCCTTCCGTCTCCGGCGGAAAAGTTACGTTAAGCCAGTATCGCGGGAAAAAGAATGTGGTGATATCATTTGTCCCGGCGGCCTGGACGCCGGTCTGTTCCGACCAGTGGCCGGGCTACAACATCGTCAAAGAAATGTTTGACATGAACGATGCCGTTCTTCTCGGTATTACAGTTGACAATATCCCAACACTATATGCCTGGACCAAGCAGATGGGTAAGCTTTGGTTCCCGGTGTTATCTGATTTCTGGCCACATGGTGAGGTGGCTGCCCGTTACGGCGTACTGCGCTCAGCAGGCGTCTCCGAAAGAGCCCTGGTCTATGTTGACAAAAAAGGCATTATCCGCGACATCCAGGTCAGCGACATCAATAAACGACCCGACCTGGGCTCCTGTGCAACGACTCTGGAGCAGATGAATAAATAAGGATATTGAGTATGAAGTTGGGCGGGTACGTTTTTACTGGGATATTTGTGGTCCTGGCATTGGTTGTGTTCACCGGTTTTCCCGCTAAAGTAGCAGCAGCCGGTAAAGTTACAAAAATTGTTGAATCAGCACTGGACGCCAAAATTGGCGACAAGAAAAACCGGTTGGCGCTGGTTTTTATGGCAGCCTGGTGTGCCCCCTGCATTGATGAGCTGCCGACATTGAACAAGCTTCATAAGAAATTTAAAAATCAGGGTCTGGAAATTATCGGCATCAGCATCGACCTGGATGGACCGGATGCCATGCAGCCGATTGTCAGCGCACTGAAAATTGATTTTCCGGTCTACTGGTATGGTGAGAAAGCCGTCGAGAAGTTTGCACTTTTCGCCATACCCATGTTGCTCCTTGTAAAAGAGGGCGAGATCGTCGAAAGAATCCACGGGCGGCGGCCTGATTCATTTCTGGCTGAAAAATTTCGAAGTTTATTAAAATAACCCCCTGTAACAATCTAACCAGTTAAAACAAGCCCCAATTTATTACAAAATTAATTTTCCTGTTATATATGCCCTTGCTTTTGACAAATGCATCTATTCTTGTCTATTCGTGGTTAACCAAATTTTAAAGGCTTAATTTCCCCCCTTCCATTAGTCCCCTGTGGTGATAAAAAATCCTAATTAATTTCAGTATGATACAAAAGTATAGTTGAAATTTAGGCGAAATTATGATTTGATTATAAGTAACGTGAACGGCCTATTTTTTGCCCTGTGCGTTAAAGAGAAGCCGGATCAAAAACGGTCTTACCTTAATCGAGCGTTTCAAATTTTAAAATGGGATAAGTTTGCCTCATTTCAACGAATTCAATTGGTAAAAATTTAAATTCCTTAAAATTCAACTGAATTACATGGAGGAAGAACATGCACCCAATTCGCAAAAAAGCTCAACCCGTCGCTATTCTTATGATCATTTTAACCATGCTGCTTTCAGTTCCGTATCAAGCCGCTTTTGCTGCTATGGTTGAAACCGAAACCATGTTGGATATGAGCCGCGGCCAGGAGGCCCGTGAAACTTTAAAGCAATTTATGGCACGCAAAGACGTACGGTCCGCCATAGTTTCCCAGGGTGTTGATCCCCTGGAGGCCGATGCCCGTCTGAACAGCCTATCGGATGCTGAAGTTATCCAACTGGCCAATCAAATTGATCAGCTTCCTGCCGGAGGGGATGTCCTGGGTTTGTTGATTGCGGTTTTGGTCATTGTCATACTGGTGCTGGTGATCATCAGGTTAATGTAATATCTGAATTTTGTGCGTAATTTTCGTTGCATGGATTGGGATTGTATATACGCAATTCATCCGAAGCGCAGTCGGCTGGTTAAAAGTTAAGGCATCCGGTTATTTTCGTTTTTAATTTGACCGGATGCCTTTTTTTTTGGTATCCCATTAACCATGGATTCTTATTTGGTTCAACATAAGATTTGCAAAGCTTTAATCATTTGCGGGATCTGGCTTGCAACTTCAGCCTGTTCCCAAGCCGGGACAGCTGCTAAAGTATCCCCGGCGGCTGCAGCGGACACCGAGCCGCTTCTACAAGTCAATGTTTACCGTCTGGACGTTGATCCCGCAAGCCAGCAACCCGTAGTAACGCTCGTCGACTCAGACGAGAAGCGCGCATTTCCTATCTGGATCGGTCTTGCCGAAGCGCGCGCCATTCATTCCGAGCTTCAAGGCATGGAACACTTCCGTCCTCTCACCCATGACCTGCTCGCCCGGATCATTGACAAATTCGATGGAAAAATTCAGCGCGTCATCATTACCCACGCTAAAGATAACGTCTTTTATGCCACGCTGGTTATCAAAAAGGATGAGACCTTTTTTGAGATCGATGCCAGACCCAGTGACTCCATTGTCATGGCGTTAAAGTTCAATGCGCCGATTTACGTCGCCAGAACCTTATTTGAAAAAATGTCGATCCCCATCAAAGCACCGAAAAAGATCGGGGAAGATTATGGCCTTAGGATTCAAGAAATTACCCCGGAGCTGACCCAGTATCTGGCATTGGAATCCAGTCGGGGTGTAATGGTATCTGCCGTGCGTCCCGCAAGCCGGGCCGAAAAAGACGGGATTAAACCCGGGGATATTCTGGTTGAAATCAATGGGCAGCTTATTGCAGATGTGTTATCCGTTAATGATCTTATGGAAAATAGCAAAGGTCCATTGAAAGCTAAAATCAGACGTGAGAAGCAAATCCTGATCATCACCCTTCACCCGGAATAAGGTCCGCTCGCAACAGTTAATACCTGAATCTTGCATGAAAATTAATGAGAAGTTTGAATAATGTTTAATTACAGATTCTTGTAATAATATGAGAAGTAAAGCTAATTACCCAATCATTAAATAGGATTATAGTCGATTTTATCTCATTAATTTTCACCCTGCGGGCGAGCCGGAGGCTTTCATCTGCTGCGTTATTAAGGGTTCGGCATAAAGTACTATAGCCTCACCCTTAAGTGCCTTGCATATGAAAGCCTCCGACTCGTGCAAAATTCAGGTAATAGGTCATACTATGAGATGGGCAATAATTATTAGTATTCTATTTTTCAGCGGCTGCACCTCTATTTTAGTCGGGTTCAGCCAGTGGTGGAACCGATCAACATTAATTGATCGGCGGTGGTATATGTGCAGACAAGGATGGCAACCTGGCGCAGATTTATTTCGGGCGATAGCCTCTCAGGGCTCACTCAAAAATAGCTTCACATTTTGGACGTCGATCCATTTGGAGAAGGATTTACATGCCGCCACCCCAAAATGCGATGGAAATTTATAAGCTGCTCGACAAATCGAATTGTCGGGAATGCGGCGAGCAGACCTGCCTGGCATTTGCCGCAGCTGTATACCAGGGCCGGAAAGAGATCCAGAGATGTCCCAAACTGGATCAGGCAACCATTGTGCGATTCTCCGATAATTCTAAAGATCAGAATAATGTAGAACAAAACCGGGACGAATATCTTGAAATACTGCAAAACGAGGTCTGCAACATTGATCTTGCTGCGGCAGCCGAACGGGTCGGAGCCGATTTTTCCGGCGGCAAGCTGACGCTCAAGGTGCTCGGCAAGGATTTCAGTGTCGATACCAGCGGTAAACTCTCGGCGGACATCCATATCAATCCCTGGGTGGCCGTCCCATTTCTCGATTATATCCGCTACGGCCAAGGACTGCCGGTTTCGGAAACCTGGCTCTCCTTCCGGGAACTGAAGGACGGCAAGGAACGCTACCCGCTTTTTCAAAAACGGTGCGAAGCGCCGATGAAACGGGTCGCCGACACCTACACGGATCTTTTTGACGATCTGGTGCGCATTTTTGGCGGTAAACAGGTGCAAAAACAGTTCGAATCCGATATATCCGTGATTTTGCACCCCTTGCCGAGAGTTCCCATCATGCTATGTTACTGGCTGCCGGAAGACGGCCTCGCATCCAGTCTCAATGTTTTTTTCGATGATACGGCCGACAAGAATCTCACTATCGGTTCCGTATTTTCGCTGGGGGCCGGGCTTTGTCAGATGTTCGAAAAACTCGCCCTGCGGCACGGTTTTCCGGAGACGGTTTCCTTCAAGTAATGCGCCGGCCTGAACCCCGTCGCAGTGAGTGTGCCTCTATGCATAAAAATAATTTACAACCTGCCAGCAGTTAGAGCTCGATCAGAGTCAAAAGTAATAATAACCTAATGAGGGAGTTATATTTGTTCTGATGATAAAATTTCGAAGTCAGAAAATACTGCAGCGGCCCAGGTGGTCCAAGGTACGTGCGCTTTTCAAATCCATGGGATACAGCGACGATGACCTGTCACGTCCCCTGATTGGAATCGCCAACTCGTGGAACCGCATTGTCCCCGGGCACAGCAACCTGCGCAGCGTCGCTGAGTATGTGACCCAGGGTATTCTCCAAGCCGGCGGAACGCCGCTGGAGTTCGGCGTAATTGCGGCCTGTGACGGCATTGCCAACGGCCATGAAGGCATGCATTACCTCCTGCCGTCACGGGAAATTATTGCCGGAAGCATTGAAATCATGGTGCAGGCCCATCGGCTGGACGGGGTGGTGATGCTGGGCTCCTGCGACAAGATTGTGCCGGGTATGCTTATGGCTGCAGCCAGACTGGATGTACCTGCGATTCAGGCCGTGGGGGGGCCGGCCGAAGGCGGTTGCGAGTTCGACGGACGCGCAGCCGATATCACTTCCATTGCCGAGGGATTGGGGATGCTCCAGGCCGGTCGAATTGACGAAGACACTTACAACCAACTCGAGGATCAGGTTATGCCGACCTGCGGCTCCTGCTCATTCCTGGGCACAGCCAATTCCATGGGATGTGTGGCCGAGGCTTTGGGCATCTGTTTGCCGGGCACAGCGACTATCCCCGCGACCCATGCCGATCGGCTGCGTGCTGCCCAGCGTTCCGGCCGGCGGATTGTGGACCTGGTTCATCGTGAAATTTCAGCCCGGCGGATCATCAACCGGATGGGCATCGAAAACGCCATCCGGGTGACAGCTGCCATCGGCGGCTCCACCAATGTGGCATTGCATTTGCCGGCTATTGGTCACGAGGCCGGGGTGGCTGTTTCCATGACCCGCTTCGACGAACTGTGTCGCAGCACTCCCCAAATCGCCCGGATTTATCCGGCCGCAGCGCCGAATGTACCGGATTTTCATCGAGCCGGTGGTGTGCCCGCCGTCATGCGCGAGATTCTGCCCCTGCTTCACGGAGAGGCCCAAACTGTATCGGGCAGGACCCTGGCCGAAAATCTGGTAAACATACCTGCCGGCGACCCGGCAGTTATTCGATCCCGTGAAAATCCGTGGCGCAACGAGGGCGGCCTGGCGGTTCTGCGCGGAAATTTGGCTCCTGATACGGCCGTCACCAAGCCGGCTGCTATTGATTCGGCCATGCACCTGTTTACAGGCAAGGCCAGATGTTTTGACTCCGAGGAGGCTGCCAACCAGGCCATCATGGGTGGAGATATTCAAGCCGGAAATGTGGTGGTGATACGCTACGAGGGGCCTAAAGGAGGTCCGGGCATGCGGGAGATGGCAACTGCTATGAAACTGCTTTATGGGCGGGGACTGGCCTTGAAGACAGCCATTATCACCGACGGACGGTTTTCCGGGACCAACAACGGCTGTTTTGTCGGTCACATTTCTCCGGAGGCTGCCGAAGGAGGGCCGATCGCCGCCGTCATTGACGGTGATAGCATCACCATCGATATTGCCAACCGGAGCATTCAGCTGGAGGTCGACAACGATGAATTAAACGCCCGACTATCCCGGTGGCAGAGGCCTGCAAGAAAAGTCACCAGCGGTTACCTGGGCCTTTATTCCAGGCTGGCTTCTTCTGCGGCAGAGGGGGCCGTTCTGAAACTCGATTAATATTCGGGGGTAAATCGAGCCGCTAAGGCGCTAAGGGTGGATCAGCCCTTATATTAAATTGACAGAATGCATTCCTTCGAAACTTGTCCGCCGGAGGAGGATTCGACATTCATTATTCGATATTCGCTTTTTATATTTGTATGAGACCCAGCGTTGCCAAAGTCTCTTTTTAGATTAGACTGGCCGTTTTTCAGGCTGGCGGCGGGGCTAACATCTGAAACGTTTAGTTACCTTGTTTGTGCTTGGTGTCTGGCTGATGTACTGACTGGTTGCTCAAGCCATCGGTCCCGGCGTCGTAGAGGTAATGGCAGGGTCTTCTTCAAACGGGTTGGTGGGGGTCAGTTCCAGGTCATGGATTTTGGCAAGCAGGGTCTTGTAGCTGATTCCCAGGATTTTATTAGCCCGGCTGCGGTTCCAGCCCGTTTTAGCAAGAACATATGAAATGACCTGTTTTTCAACAAAATCTGATGTTCTTTTCCCGATCTCTTTTAAAGATAAAGATTTTAATTTTGGTTCTTCACCATTGAAACCTAAAAGGTTTACCAAGTCCGGCAACGGCTCACTACGGAAAGAAGCTTTAGCGACAGTTTCAGAATTATTGCTGGCGATCATTGAATCGAGGATGTCTTCGTCCTCGTTGAGGATTATAATTCGTCGGAGCACATTTTGAAGTTCCCGCACGTTTCCCGGCCAATGGTATTTACATAATCGATCAATCATTCCATTTCTGAGGGCGGCGGATTGCTTTCTACCGAATTCCAGCGCATATTTTTCACCGTAATATTTGATTAAATACGGGATATCTTCCGGTCGATTGCGCAATGGTTCGATCTGTAGTATTGTCTCATTTATTCGATAATACAGGTCCGCCCGGAATTTTTCTTCTTTGAGGTCCTGTTTTAGATCATGGTTGGTAGCAGCAATAATCCAAACGTTGCTCCGGAAGGTGTTTTCCGAGCCCAGCGGTGTAAATTCACCATCCTGGAGGGCATGCAAAAGCTTGGCCTGAAGCGGAAAAGGCATATCTCCAATTTCATCCAGAAACAGCAGTCCTCCATGTGCCTGTTCAAATTTACCACGCATCTTTCGAACTGCCCCGGTAAAGGCCCCCTGTTCATAGCCAAACATTTCACTTTCAAGGAGCGTATCCTGTAAGGCTGCACAGTTGACTTTCACAAATGCGTTGTCGAACCTTGGCGATTGCTCGAATAACATTTTAACCACCAACTCCTTGCCGACACCGGTTTCTCCGCAGACAACCGTGTTAAGGCCGGCTGCTGCAACCTTTTGAATTTGTTTCTTTATTGTTTCAATATTGGCGCTTACTCCGATCAGTTCTGTTTTCATTTGATTATCTCTTAAGTCGTTAGTTTTAATTAGAACGCCAGGAAACTACCATCCCCGGCCAAAGTTGTTCGTATACTATATCGGTAATTCTCTAAAATACTTAAGGAATATGTAAGAGAATTAGTTCGCTGCGCTCACAACGGGAATCATGTAAGGATGGCCTCCGGCTCGTAGAGAGGGCTGATATGGGTGATTACATTTACCTGTAGTGTTAAGGACTTTTACCGTCTGAGCGCCATGAGACGGTGGAAGATGCCTTTGACTGTAGGTGTCAGACGCGCCCTGTTGTAGGCGTCGCCGCATTGACGGATAGCCTCTGCCGTTGTTGGGTAAGGGTGAATCACATTGGCCAGTTTAGCGAGTCCCATCCCGCTTTGTATCGCCACTGTGATCTCGCTGATCAGATCGCCGGCATGGCCTCCGACAATTGTACGCCCAGTATTTGATCGGTGCCCTTTTTAACGTGAATCTTCACTAAACCTTCGGCCTCACCGTCAACAATGCCGCGGTCGACATCGGCAATTTCACGGGTAAATGTTGTATAGCCGATGTTGCGTTCCTGCAGGTCTTTCCCATAGAGCCCGACATGGGCAACCTCCGGGTCTGTGTATGTCGCCCATGGAATGAGCAAATTTGAGAATTTGTCGCGTCCAAAAAAAAGGGCGTTGCGGATCACTAAACGCGCCCCAAAATCAGCCACGTGCGTAAACTGGTATTTGCTTGCCACGTCCCCGACGGCGTATACATCCGGGTTGGTAGTTTGCAGGCGGTCATTGACCTGGATTCCCATTCGGTTGTCGAATGTGACACCGGCATCTTCCAGGCCGAGGCCCTCAACGGACGGTTTACGTCCGGTTGCCAGTAACAGGGGGTCGAATTCCAATGCACGGTCCCCACGACGGTCTGCCAGAAATACCGTTAGATCTGAATTACCGCTGCGGCCGCCTTGGCGCACCGCAACAGCGCTTTGGATGGAACGCAGCCTACGGTGAGGCAGTCGCCACCGAGCAGGTGTGATTCGATCAGCGCCACCCGCGCACCAACGCCCGCGGCTCCGGCCGCCGACCCCAGGCCACCGGCGCCGGCGCCGATCACCACCAGGTTATATATGGTTTTGGGTTTTGGCTCGACCCACTTTTTCGGATGCACGCGGTTTAAAAGCTCGATGTTGTATTCATCAAGCGGTGCGATGCCGCAGGCAGCAAGATTGACCTGTTCCAACGCTGCCAGGTTCGGGTCGCGCTGCGGGATTTCCGGCTGAAGGGTCAGTGTTTGATTTTGCGACGCTGCCAGGGACGTAATGAAGTCAGCCCAACCGACGGCGCTGCCATCGGGTTTGTGCGCCACCGAACCGTGATCTTCATCCGTAAGGAAGCGGTAGAACAATTTTTTATTTTCGAAAGGGTGTGCATCCTGTATATGATGAAATACGCCTGAATTGAGCATCATATTGCCGATTCGCACCGCATCCTCTTCATGGCCGTCGATATTCTCATCAATCAGTTTTTTGACCGCTTCGCTGCCGACAAAGCACTTTGGGTATGTCTTCGCTGGAAATCCGTATTTGCGGTCCCGGATGTCCAGGATACGTTTCATGCATGAGGTCAGTTCAGCAAGATCGATGCTTTCAAAATATGCCTCATCTTTCAAATATTCTTCTTTTGCCATGATATTCTCCTTCCCGGACCGGTGAGCGAATATCTGCATTTCTTTATAATGTCGCCGCCAGGAGCCTGCATGGCTATCATTGCACAGTTGATGGCCAACATGGTTCAAAGTATAACTGATTTCGGATTGAATATATCCCAATTTATTACGGTCTAATTTGTAATGCTTCGGTGACGGCGTTTTGGATTTGTCCGACCGTGTAGAAGTCGTTTTTGAAAACCTGTTTGCCGTTCGGTGAGAAGATTACCAGCAGCGGGATGGTCAGGTTGCCGACCTTTCTGAGCTTGGCCTTGCCGGCAGAGTTGTTGCCGGTGATATCGACCTTCATCGGTACGATGTCGTCGCGTTCAAAAAGCGCTACGATTCTGGGACTGTTCAAAACCCCCTGTTCTATCACTTTGCAATTCAGGCACCACTCGGCGGTAAAGACCATGACAATGACCTTGCGCTCGTTAGTTGCCGCTTCAAATCGTTTTTCGGTGTAGTATACCCAATCTATCGGCCCCTGATCGGTCAGCCGAACTGCTCCCCAGGCGGAAAAAGCAATAACGATTATCCCAAGCGCAGTAAAGAATGCCCTTATTTTTTTACCGGTTGCGATTTGCAGTGTACGATATGTCAGCCAAGCGCCGCTCGCAAAGCTAAACAGCATCACCGGCCACCAGTATAGTTTGTTTGGTGGATTCGGGGGAGATGACATAATAGCCGCCAGGCCAACTCCAATAAAATAAGCAGCCGCCGCGAGCATGAAAAAGCCCATGACTTCTTTTATCAGCACACTGGCCGGTCCGGTTTTTGGCATTTTCTCGACTAAAGCGGGTGAGGCTGATAGGACCAGGTAGGGTAGGGCCATTCCAATGCCGATGGCAGCAAATGTGGCGAGTGTGGTCGACGGGGGCCGGGTTGCGGCCCAGGCGGCGGCTGCCCCCATAAACGGTGCCGTGCAGGGGGTCGACAGGATTGCCGCCAATATTCCCAATCCAAAAGAACCATGTAATGTGTCCTGCTCGGGATTAATCATATAGATAAAATTGGGCAGCCGCATGGAGAAAAAACCGAACATACCGGTAGCCATAATCCCAATTATGATTCCGACGATGATGGTAAACGCCGGATATTGGAATAGTTGATTAGTGGCGCTGAATCCGCTGACAAGGGCAATCATAACTCCCAGGGCAAGCCAGAAAACCAGTACACCCAGAAACATTGCCAGACCCAGCATAAAGCATTGCTTACGATTTTGCGCCACGTGGGACAAACTGATGATCTTAATCGGGATCAGGGGCAGAACACAGGGAGTGAAGTTTAGCAACATCCCGCCAAAGACGGCGGTAAGTAATAGCAGGACCAGTCCCAATCCGGAAGAAGTATCGATCGAAAATGTCCAGCCAAAGAGATCAAAATCAACACCGGCGGAGGATGGCACGGTTGCCGCTGCACCATAGGCGCTAAACAATTCTTGGTTGATTTCTGAAACATTGGTACCGATTTTAACCACCGCCAGTGTTTCGGTAAGGGTAATTCTCTTAGGGAACAAACAGTAGGTATCCGTACAGGCCTGATATTGAAATCTTAATTTGAGATCCAGGCTGCCGGGCGCCGCAGTTTCTTCCAATTTGATCGGCAGGTAAATGATGATCTGCCCTTCATATGACATCAGGTCACCGGCTGCATATTGCGCTTTAAACGGCACTGCCTGCGGGTAGCGGGGAGCTTCGATGGTGATTGCATCCGGCGCTTCAATTACCGATACTTTTGTGGCAATGGGTTTGAAATCTTCAAAGGACTTGATTTGGCGCTCGTCGGCGTTGATATGAAAACCTTTGCTAATATCGGCCACAATCGCCAGCAAAATAGAATCACCGGGTCGGGCTAGATTTGCCGACCAGGCCGTTTTGACCGCAACCGCCTCGTCAGCCGCGTTTGATGCCAGGCAATACGGAATTAAAATTACTGTGGCAAATAAAGCAATCACTAAAGGTTCAAACCAGCGTTTGTTCATATTAATCATTTCAATGACATTACCGAGATTATAAAAAATAATGGGATGGTCGAAAAAACCGCTCCCATATTATAATACCTCAATTGGTGAAACTCAATTGTGTCCGTTTTTTATCCTCAAATAAAACCTCCCCCAAACCGAGGTATACGTTATACCATACACCTTATACCTTAAACCGTTTACCCTGCTTTTATCGCTTCCAACCTCAAGCACGGCGCTCCACCAACCGAACACGTCGTTCCTTTGCCCTGCGCCTTACGCCTTGCGACGTGAGCCCTTTGCCGGTCCCTTATCCTCAATCCTCCATAAATAGCTTCACGCCGGGTTCAAACCCTTCTTCCTGAGCTTTGAAATCAAGGTGCAGGGTCGACACCTGCTCAAGGGGTGGATAAATCAAGCGACCAACCTGGCGTGTGTCGATTGTTTTGAGGTATTTGTTGCATTTGTCACACAGATCAACTCGCAGATCTTTTTCTTCTTCATTAAATAAATAATGAAGGTCTTTATTGTCTGAGTTGTCACAGAAAGGGCAGTAGACCCTTTTCACCGACCATGGGTGCCAGCAGAAACTGCAGATCAAACTGCGTGCACCTTCACCTTCGAGAATCGAAATTATCGGCGCACTGCCGCAGATCGGACAATAACCTTTCAACCAGGGTTCATCCTTGCTCAAATAGGCAGAAAGCTGATCGGCACCCGTGCAAAGGGAAGGCTTTAAACTGTTATAAGTCATAAAGCCCAGGACTTGTTTCTCGATGTCAAGCGCTTCGGAGACATTCTCAAATAAAGCTTCATTGCCATTCAAGATAGCGTTAAATAGCCTTTCGGGTTCTAAGTTTGTATCGACTGCTTTTATTAAAATGGATGCGGATGCAGCGAGCTTAGGGTTGGCTTCCTGGGCAAGCCTGCCAATGGTGATGAAAAGATTGGTGGATTCGGTTTTGTCATAAGCAAAATCTTTGATTTCGATTAGGGGAAACTTCTCCTGTGTTTTGACGGCACGGACATCATCGGCAATTTGTAGCGGTTCGATCCGGAGGCGTGTTTTGCTCTCTTCCTGGGCGTCAAAAAGCGGGCCGTAAAAAGCCAGCATGTCCGTATAAACCGGATTGTTTTTAATTACCGTTTCCACCGCTTTGTTGACCTGGCCGGGGGTTAGAGCAAAATTTACTGTCATTGGTGCTCCTTTGTCGTGTTGGGTGTTGCGCGATTCGAGTTACGAGTTACGGGTTACGGGTTTCGAGTTACGAGTTACGGGTTGCGCGGTTCGGGTTGCGCGGTTCGGGTTGCGCGGTTCGGGTTGCGCGTTGTGTGTTTCGTGATACGGGTTTCGAGTTACGAGTTACGGGTTGCGCGGTTCGGGTTGCGCGTTGTGTGTTTCGGGTTACGGGTTGCGAGTTGCGCGTTATGAAGCTCGCGGTGTGAATCTCGGGTTAGGGGTTACGTGTTGCGAGTTGCGGCTTGTGTGCGTGTTTCACATTTCGTGATTCATGTCGCTCGCCCCGTGCCATGCACCTCGCATCCCATACCACATACAACGTACCACGCACCGCGAATCCTGAACTCCGTTCCGCGCACCGCGTAACCCGCAACACGCCACCCCGATCCTTACCACATCGATGTCATAATAAAAAGGGGAGAAAGGAAACTCTCTTCTCCCCCTTTACCTCAACGGCCTTGTTCAGCCGGATCTAACCGAGAGCTGAAATCGCTCGATTAAACGGGCGCAACATTGTTCGCAATGCCGCCTGTCGCGTTATACCGTGATTGCGCACAGACGCCACTGCATGTTCATAGTACATATTGGGATCAAAGCCAACCAGGTAAATCGTTCTGACATCATCGGGATCCAGCAGCATGGCGTTGGGATATTTCTTTTTGGCCATTGCCAGATGTTTTTGGGCCAGATCCATAATTTCAGCCCGGTCGCCGAAATTCATCGCCCCGGTCGGACAGACCTTGACGCAGGCCGGCAGCTGGCCGTTTTCCACCCGGTCGCTGCACATATCACACTTGGCCAGGGTCCCGTCCTCAGCCTTACGCGGAATGTTATAAGGACAGGACTCGCTGATTTCAGCGGCGTCCAGTTCACTGGTGTTGGCCGTGTAAATCACAGCACCGGATGCCGCTTCGGTGAAAATGGCTGTCGGCTCGCCGGCGGTGGCCTCACAGGGCGCTTCCATGCAATGCCGGCATTGATCCGGAAAGAACAACCATCTCAGTTTGCCGTCGATAACCTTTTCGCTCATACGCACCAGTTTATAGGTGTCGAAGGAGAGATCGGCGGGGTTCTGGTATGATCCTCGATTGACGGTTTCTTCGGCCGGCAGATCATGCCATTGCTTGCAGGCTACCTGGCATCCCCGGCAGGCCGTGCACAGGGTCGTATCTACTAAAAAGGATTTACTCATCGCGATCACCTCCTTCTATACTTTAGCAACATTAACCATAAAGGCCTTGGTTTCCGGAATTCGGGTATTGGGGTCACCGGTTGCCGGTGTGAGCAGATTGGCGCTCTCCTCTTTACCGTTTCTCGGCATACGCCAACCATAATGCCACGGCAATCCGACCTGGTGCACGGTGGCTCCGCCGATCTTAAAAGGTTGCAGGCGGCTGGTTACAATGGCTGTGGCCTCCAAGGCACCGCGCGGTGAGGAAATCTTGACACGCTCACCGTTGTTAATCCCTTTTAATTTAGCCAGCTCTTTGCTCATTTCCACGAAGACCTGGGGCTGCATCTCCAGCAACCACGGCTGCCAGCGGGTCATGACACCGGTCTGCCAGTGTTCCACCACCCGATACGTTGTGGCCACATAGGGATATCTGGGGTCACAGGAGGCCCATTCATCAGCCTTGGTATCGTAAACCGGTGCTGTCGGATTGATGCGCTGGGCGTTCATCAGGTTCTTTTCAATCGGACATTCCAGCGGCTCGTAGTGTTCCGGGAAGGGACCGTCGGCACGGCCCGGACCAAAAATCTGGCCGTGTCCATGCTTGCGCATGATAAACGCGTACCTGGAATCATTGCGCATGGACCCGTCCGGGTTCTGCTGGGGATACCAGCCGCCGTCGGGCACATCACCGATCCATTTTCTCGACACATACTTGCCGTTGGCGGTATTGCCGGCGAATTGAATGACCGGATGTTCCTTATCCCAGGGCTGGCCCTTCAAATCCACCGAGGCGCGGTTGTAAATGATCCTTCTGTTCACCGGCCAGCACCAGGCAAATTCCGGGTACAGCCCGATGTTGTTGGGCGCATCCTTCTGACCGCGGCGGGCGGCCATGTTGCCTTTTTCAGTATAGCTGTTGCAGTAAAGCCAATTGGCCGACGAAGTCGAACCGTCGGCCTGCAGGAAGGCAAAACTCGGCACCAGGGTACCTTTTTTGTAGGTTTTACCTTTGAGGGTCACATCTTTTACAAAGTAGCCGTTGATTTCCTTGGCCACCTTGTGAGGATCGTATTCACCGTGGGTCAGATAATCCCATTTGAGATTGGCAATCGGTTCGGCAAAGATGCCGCCTTTTTTGTACTCGGCCTTGAGTTTATTGCCCAGTTCCATAATTATCTGGCCGTCCGGCAGGCTGTTGCCCAGCGGTTTGGGGCCCTGATAGCGCCACTGACTCCAGCGACCGCTGTTGGTGATGCTGCCTTCCTTTTCAACCGACGCAGCCGCCGGCAGAAAAAAGACCTCGGTCTTAATGCTGGCGGCATCCACTCCCGGTCCTTCCCAGAAGGAGCCGGTTTCATTGTCAAAAAGATTGACATTGACCATCCAGTCCAGTTTGGCGAAGGCTTTGCGGTTTTTCCCGGCATTGGCGCCGCTGCAGGCCGGGTTCTGGCCCCAGGCAAAAAATCCCTTGAAGGTGCCTTTGTACATCTCATCAAAAAGCGACAGCCAGGAATAATCTTTGCCGTCATCCACCTTCGGCAGCCAGTCATACCCGAAATCATTGGCGGCAGTGGCCGTATCACCAAAAAATGATTTGAGCAAACTGACAGAATACTTGGGATAGTTCTGCCACCAGTTGGCGCTCAGGGCATCGTTGCTTTTGGGCGTCCACTTGCCGTTGTAGGCTGTCAGCGACACGTTCGAGGCCCGGGGGGTTTTTAGATAGCCGGGCCAGATGTGCCACAGCAGGCAGTGATCGGTCGATCCCTGTACGTTGGATTCGCCGCGCAGGGCATTGACCCCGCCGCCGGCAACACCCATGTTGCCCAGCAGCAGCTGGATGATTGCCATGGTGCGGATATTCTGGACACCGGTGGTATGCTGGGTCCAGCCCATGGCATACATGATTGTGCCGGCTTGGCCGCGGGCACCGGTGGCTGAATACGTTTTGTATATCTCCAGCAGAGATTCCTTGGGTGTGCCGCTGATCTCCGACACCAGCTCAGGGGTGTAGCGGGCAAAGTGTTTTTTGAGCAGCTGGAAAACCGTGCGTTCGTTTTTCAGCGTGCGATCCATCTTGGGGACCCCGTTGGCATCCATCTCAAAGGCCCATTTGCTTTTGTCATATTTACGGGTATCCGCATTGTAGCCCGAGAACAGACCGTCTTTAAAATCGAAATCCGGACCCACAATAAAAGGTGCGTTGGTGTAGCTGGCGACGTATTCTTCGAAATAAAGATTGTTGTCCAGAATATATTTGATCATCCCGCCCAGGAACGCGATGTCCGTGCCGGATCTGATGGGCGCATAAATATCCGCCTTGGAGGAAGTTCGGGTGAAGCGAGGATCAACGCTGATCAGCTGGGTGCCTTTTTGTTGAGCTTCAGTAACAAATTTGAAGGATATGGGATGGTTTTCGGCAGCATTGCTGCCCATGATCAAAATACAATCACTGTTTTTGATATCGATCCAGTGATTGGTCATCGCGCCGCGTCCGAACGACTCTGCCAGAGCCGCAACTGTGGCGCTATGTCAGATACGGGCCTGATGCTCGATATACGTCACTCCCATGGCCCGGATCAATGCCTGGTAGATCCAGCATTCTTCATTGTCCAGGGCGGCACTGCCCACCGAGGCGATGCCCCCGGCGCGATTGACGACCTGGCCTTTGGCGTTCTTGCCTTCAAAGCTGGCGTCGCGTGTGGTTTTGACACGCTTGGCGATTTCGGTCAGGGCCCAGTCCCAGGATACCTTTTTCCACTCCTTTGAATACGGTGCCCGGTACATCGGGTCGGTAACCCGCTCGCTGTTTTCGACCAGCTGGGTCAGGGCGGCGCCTTTTGAACACAGTGAACCCCGGTTAATCACATGATCCGGATCACCTTCAATGTTGATGACCCGACCATCGCCTTTCTTGCTGGTATGCACGATGGCGCCACAGCCTACCGCGCAATAGCAGCAGATCGTGGTGGTTTCCTTGGCATACCGGGTCTTGAGCATCTGGGCGTGGGCTTTAACCGGGCGCAGATCAAATCCCAGGCCGCTGACGGCAAGACCGGCAGCCGTAGCACCGGTGATCTGGATAAACTCCCGTCGGTTTACCTTCATAATGCCTCCTCTTTTTTTGGGTTTATGTTTATTTGTATCATTGACAATGGATTGGTAACCCAAAAGCTAATGGCAGTCTGTTCATCGTAAAAAAGATTGAAGGCAGCCCCTTCGCTCATATGGTTGATGACAGCTATCGTCATGGCGGACGTGAAGACAAAAAGAATGATTTCTTCTTCTTCCAAACAAAAAAATGACTAAATATACTGATGGATAGATGATAGAGAACCTGACTATCGAGCGTTCCCCAGCGCTCGTAGATTGCCCAATTAAATATTCATACTTGATCGCTCTGGGGTAAAAAATGGGGTGAAACATGTATTTATTGATTATGAACACCGTATTTTGAGAGGGATGGGTTCAAGGGTGTCTCCCTTCGCCTTCCAGGCAAAGCCAAGCTGGCTATTGACATCCTTTAATTGTTGGTTTAGAATTCAATGTTTTGTAGAAAAAAATTAACTAATTTGGCCTGTTTTGTGACAACCGCGTAAGCATCCTTTCTGCTTAACTTCGCGTAAACTCCCAATTCAATCGGCAACGAAAAAAAAAGTCAGGGGCTTCAACCCAACTGGAATAAGGAGATTATTCATGGAAAGATACTTTTTTACATCCGAGTCAGTAACCGAAGGCCATCCGGATAAGGTTGCAGATGCAATATCCGACTCGATTTTGGACAGCATCATGGTCCAGGATAAAAATTGCAGGGTTGCCTGTGAGACACTGGTTACCACTGGTCTGGCGTTTATTTCCGGCGAAATTACAACTGACTGCTACGTTGATATGCCGCAAATCGTGCGGGAAACCATTCGTGATATTGGATATTCTTCTTCACGGATGGGTTTTGATCATCAAACCTGTTCGGTCATCACGAGTATCGATCGCCAGTCCCCCGATATTGCCCAGGGTGTCAACGAGGGAGAGGGACTCTACAAGGATCAAGGCGCCGGTGATCAGGGATTGATGTTCGGGTTTGCATCTAGTGAAACCCCCGAACTAATGCCGATGCCGATTACCTATGCCCACAAACTTTGCCGCCGATTGACAACGGTTCGCAAGAACGGCTCGCTCGACTTTTTGAGACCCGACGGCAAATCCCAGGTTACCATCGAGTATGAAAACGGCACTCCCAAACGCGTTGATGCGGTTGTTGTTTCGGCCCAGCATAAAGATGATGTGGCCTATGAAGATTTGAGAGAAGCGATTATTGAAGAAGTGATCAAAAAAGTGATCCCAGCCGACATGACCGATGGCGACACCCGCTATTTCATCAACCCCACCGGCAGGTTTGTTGTCGGCGGACCCATGGGAGACTGCGGGCTGACGGGCCGCAAGATCATTGTTGACACCTATGGCGGCCAGGGAAGTCACGGCGGGGGATGTTTTTCCGGTAAGGATCCCTCCAAAGTGGACCGCAGTGCGTCCTACATGGGAAGACATATTGCCAAGAATATCGTCGCCGCAGGAGTTGCCCAAAAATGTGAGATACAGATTGCCTATGCCATCGGTGTGGCCCAGCCCGTATCGGTGATGGTCGATCTAATGGGTACCGGCGTTGTTGCCAAGCAACGGATTGAGGAAATTGTTAAAGACGTATTCGATCTGAGGCCCAGGGCCATCATTGAATATCTGGATCTTCTGCGACCCATCTACAAAATGACTTCAGCATACGGTCACTTTGGCAGAAGCGAGCCCGAGCTTAACTGGGAACACACGAATAAAGCCGAAATTATCAGAGAGATGGCAGGGTTGTAGGCATAATTTGGGGATTGAGGGATTGAGGGATTGAGGGATAGAGAGATTGAGGAATTTAGGGATAGAGAGATTGAGGAATTTAGGGATTGAGGGATTGAGGAATTGAAGGATAAAATCTATATAAATATTGTATTTTAACAAAGGAGCCGAATTAAATATGAACCATGACGTTAAAGATATTAAACTTGCCAGGGAAGGTGCGCTGCGCATCGAATGGGCCAACCAGAATATGCCGGTTTTAAACCGCATCCGCAAGCGGTTTAAGAAAGAAAAACCCTTGAAAGGTATGCGGCTCAGCGCCTGCCTGCATGTCACCACCGAAACGGCATCATTAATGCAGACACTGAAAGCCGGCGGCGCGAGTGTTGCCCTGTGCGCCTCCAACCCGTTGAGCACCCAGGATGATGTCGCCTCCTCACTGGTCAAAAACGACAAGATACCGGTGTTTGCCATCAAAGGCGAAAACCACAAAACCTATTATTCGCACATCAATGCCGTGCTGGACACCAAGCCGCAATTTACCATGGATGACGGTGCTGATCTGGTTTCAGTCCTGCACACCAAACGAACCGAACTCATTGAAGGGCTGCGGGGCGGTACCGAGGAGACGACCACCGGAATTATTCGACTAAGATCCATGGCTGCCGACGGGGTCCTGCGATATCCGATTGTAGCGGTCAATGATGCCCAGACCAAACATTTTTTCGACAATCGTTATGGTACCGGTCAAAGCACCATCGACGGAATTATCCGGGCGACGAATCGCTTGATCGCAGGCTCCAGTTTTGTGGTCTGCGGCTATGGATGGTGCGGCAGAGGGCTGGCCATGCGGGCCCGGGGAATGGGTGCCAATGTTATCGTCACCGAAGTCGATCCGCTACCCGCCCTGGAAGCCGTCATGGATGGATTTAGCGTCATGCCGATCCGCAAAGCGGCCAGAATTGGTGATTTTTTCTGCACCCTGACAGGGGATATCAATGTGATCCGCAAGGAACATTTCCAGATTATGAAAGACGGAGCCATTGTATCCAATTCCGGTCATTTTAATGTCGAGCTGGACCTTGACGGCTTAATGACAATTGCCAAATCAAGACGTTATATCCGGCAATTCGTTGAAGAATATGTGCTCAAAGACGGTCGCCGGATCAATATCCTGGGCGAAGGCCGGCTGATTAATCTGGCCGCCGCCGAAGGCCACCCCTCCAGTGTGATGGATATGAGTTTTGCCAATCAGGCTTTGAGCATTGAATACATGGTGAAGCTTAAAAAGCCGTTGGACAATGACGTCTATCCGGTGCCTGAAAAGATCGACAACATGATCGCCAAAGAAAAACTGGCCGCCATGGGGATCTCCATCGATAAGCTGACAGCGGAGCAGAAGAAGTACTTGGCAAGCTGGCAGTTAGGAACGTGATGGTAAGAATTCGGAAGTCGGAGAAGGAGAAAAGGAATTAAAAGCAATTTTCTATGGCTGTCTGAAATCTCTTAATTTAATTTCTTTTAAATTGAATTTTACACACCTCTGCTTTTACCCTATAGTTGCATAAAATTTTGAAATCCAACTTCGCTGCTGCAATGAAGACCATTGAAAGTATTGACTGATCCTGGATTCTGGTTTCTGGATCC